>JANLQQ010000096.1:0-2920 GCA_031367905.1 Novosphingobium sp. | reverse complement strand
TTTTTTATTCGAATTTGAGGTTTTTCGCGATGAAGCGCACCTTCCAGCCCAGCAATCTCGTGCGTGCCCGTCGCCACGGTTTCCGTACCCGTTCGGCAACGCCCGGTGGCCGCAAGATTCTGGCCGCCCGCCGTGCCCGCGGTCGCAAGAAGCTGTCAGCCTGAGCGAAGCTCTCGGCCTGAGCGACAGGGCTCCTCCGCGCCCCATAATTCTCACGCGGCGCTCTGATTTCCTAGCTGCCAACCGGGGGTTGCGGATTGCGCGCCCTGGTTTTGTGTTGCTCGCGCGCCCCAACCAGGCGGAGCAGATCCGGTTTGGCATCACTGTTACCAAACGAATCGGCAACGCGGTTGTCCGCAACCGGATGAAGCGGCGCTTCCGCGAGCTGCTGCGCGATCTCCTCCCCCAGCACGGCCTCGCCGCAACCGATCATGTGTTGATCGGGCGCGAGGGCGGGGTCGAACGCGATTTTGCACTGCTGCGCACCGAATTGCGCGCTGCACTGGAACGCGCTGCGGCCGGCAAAGGCGATCCGCCCCGAAGACATCCGGGCAAAAAGCGGTGAAACGCCTGATCATCTGGCTCGCGCGCGGCTGGCAGCTCGGCCCTTCGCGGATCCTTCCATCGACCTGCCGCTATGCCCCATCGTGCTCGCAATATGCGATTGAGGCGGCGGAGAAACACGGTGCGATTAAGGGTGGCTGGTTGGCAATGAAGCGTCTATTGCGCTGCCACCCGTGGGGGGGTCACGGCTATGATCCGGTGCCTTGAAGGGGTCCGCCTTGATCTGAACTGCCAGCCCCCATCTTTGACTAACCGAAAACAGGGACTCCTCCGTGGACAGCCATAACCAGCGCAATATCATCCTTGCCGTCCTGCTTACCGGACTGGTGCTGTTCGGCTGGGATGCGGGGATCCGCTATTTCTATCCGCAGGCCAGCCAGCCCCAGGTGGCTTCGAGCGCGCCGACCGCTACGGAACCGGCGGCGATCGCCAAGCCGACCCGCGAAGGCGGGCTGACCAGTGCGGCGGATGTCGCGCTGGAGGCCAAAGACCTGAAGACTGCTCTGGCAAGCGGCGGCCGGGTGGCAATTGCCGCGCCGGGCCTGTCCGGCTCGATCAATTTGGTCGGCGGCGTAATCGATGATCTGACCACCAATCGCCACACCGCCACCGAGAAAAAGAGCGACGGCCCGGCCCGCATTTTCTCGCCCGCCGGAACCCCCGCACAGCAATATGCCCAGTTTGGCTGGACTGTTGCGGGGATCGCTAGCCCGACTCCAACAACGGTCTGGACCGTTCCTGCAGCGGCAAAGCTGACGCCGGAGAGCCCGGTCACGCTGAGTTGGACCAATCCGACCGGCCAGATTTTTTCAATCCGCTATGCGATTGATCAGGACTATATGCTGACTGCGACCCAGACGATCAGCAACGCTGGCCCGGCACCGGTTTCGGTCAGCGCAGTGGCGCAGATCAATCGTACTGACAAGACCGCCAGCCTCGATACTTGGAATGTCCACGCCGGGCCGTTTGGCGCGTTTGACGGGGCCGTATCGTTCAGTAACAATTACAAAGATGTGCGCGAAGCGGGCGAAATCAGGAACGAAGGCAAGGTCAACTGGATTGGCTTTACCGATATCTACTGGATGTCGGTGCTGATCCCCGATGCGGCGCCTGCCAGCAGCGATTTTCGCGCAATTGGCAAGGGCATTTATCTCGCCAATCTGATCTACCAGCCTGCCACCGTCGCCCCCGGTCAATCCCTGTCGCGCACCACCCGGCTGTTTGCCGGGGCCAAGGAAAGCACTGTGCTTGATCGCTATGAGGGCGGCGGCATCGCCAACTTTGGCCTGGCGATCGACTGGGGCTGGTTCCGCTGGTTCGAAAAGCCGATCTTCCTGCTGCTGAAGGCGCTGTTCAGCGCGGTCGGCAATTTCGGGGTCGCGATCATCCTGCTGACGGTAATCGTGCGCGGGGTGATGTTCCCGATCGCCCAGCGCCAGTTCGCCAGCATGGCCCAGATGCGCGCGATCCAGCCCAAGATGAAAGCGCTGCAGGACCGCTACAAGGACGACAAGCCCAAGCTCCAGCAAGAGACGATGGCGCTTTACAAGACCGAAGGCGTCAACCCGCTGGCGGGCTGCCTGCCAATCTTCCTGCAGATCCCGGTGTTCTTCGCACTTTACAAGGTGCTGATGCTGTCGATCGAGATGCGCCACCAGCCCTTCATCCTGTGGATCAAGGATCTGTCGGCCCAAGATCCGCTGCATATTCTCAATCTGTTTGGCTTGCTGCCGTTCACCCCGCCCTCGTTCCTGGCGATCGGCCTGCTCGCGGTGTTGCTGGGGATTACGATGTATCTGCAGTTCAAGCTCAATCCGGCACCGATGGACCCCGTCCAGCAACAGGTCTTTGCGATCATGCCGTGGATGATGATGTTCGTGATGGCGCCGTTTGCGGCCGGCCTGCTGATCTACTGGATCACCTCGAACCTACTGACCATCGCCCAGCAGAAGTTCCTCTACAGCCGCCACCCACAATTGAAGGCGCAGGCTGACAAGGACGACGTGGATGCCAAACGTGCGGCAGCACGGGATAAGGCATGACCGAAGACGAAGCCGCAATCGTTGAGCTGACCGAGGCGGCCCGCATCCTGTTTGCGGGGCGGATCGAGTTTCTCAAAAGTGCGCCCGCGCTGAAGTTCCTGCCCGACCCCGATGTGCCCGAGATTGCCTTTGCCGGTCGGTCCAATGTCGGCAAAAGCTCGCTGCTCAATGCGCTGACCGGGCGCAAATCAATCGCCCGCGCTTCGGTTACGCCGGGGCGGACGCAGGAGCTCAATTTCTTCGAAGTGGGTGAGCCGACCCAGCTGCGGCTGGTCGACATGCCGGGCTATGGCTTTGCCAAGGCGCCGATCAAG
>JANLQQ010000089.1:0-11462 GCA_031367905.1 Novosphingobium sp. | reverse complement strand
TCACCGGCTGGTACCGGCTGCCACGAGACAAGGAGGAAGCGGCATGAACGGGCCGATCAGCCGCCGCCGTCTGCTCGGCGCAGGGGCGCTTGGCGCCGGCAGCCTGATCCTGTCAGGCTGCGACAAACTCAATTCCAGCCCCGGCTTCCGCTCATTGCTGCAAGGCGCGGAAGGGCTGCATATGCGCAGCCAGCGGCTGATTACCGGCGATGCGCTGGCCCGCGAATACAGCGAGGCGGAAATGTCGCCGCTGTTTCGCGCCAATGGCAGCACTTCGGTGGAGGAGGCCGGCTATCGGCGGCACGCTGCCAGCGGATTCAGCGGGTGGGCGCTGGTGGTGGACGGTCTGGTCAAACAGCCCCTCGCCCTGCCGCTGAGCGCTCTCCAAGCCATGCCGCAGCGCACCCAGATCACCCGGCATGACTGTGTCGAGGGGTGGAGCGCGATCGGCAAGTGGCAGGGGCCGCAGCTTTCCGCGATCCTCGCTCTGGCCGGGTTGCAGCCAGCTGCGCGCTATGCGGTGCTCCACTGCGCCGATGTGCTGGATGGTTCGCCCTATTACGAATCAATCGATCTGATCGACGCATTTCATCCCCAGACGATCTTGGCCTGGCGGATGAACGACCGGATGCTCCCGATCGCCCACGGCGCGCCGCTGCGCCTCAGAGTGGAGCGTCAGCTGGGCTATAAGCAGGCCAAATATGTCATGCGGATCGAGCTGCGCAATACGTTGGCGGGGCTCTACGGCGGCAGCGGCGGGCACTGGGAGGATAACCGCGACTATCCCTGGTACGCTGGAATCTAGATCAATTTGCGCAGCTCCTCGGCAGAATACAGCCGGATATCAGCGCCCAACTGTGCCAGGCCAGACATAGCCTGATTGAAGCTGGCCATATGGGGGCTGGCGAAATGAGCGTCGAGCGCGGCTTGACCCTCCCACTTTTCTGAAATGCGGATCAGGTCAGGCTCATCGATGTCTTGGGCAAAAGCGTAATGAATGCAGCCAGCCTCGGTCCGCGTCACCGCGACCATTGTACTGGCGGCACCCTTAAGCTTGGCAAATTCGCCGGGTCCCAGCCGCAGCCATCCCTCTATGATCAGCATCATCTTCTCCTTGAAACCGTAGCTTTTAGACCATGATGCGACAAACGGAACCGCAACACGCTCTATAATTCTTTGTTGTTGCGTGATTTATTGCTAAAATCCGGTTCCCACTTTTTCGTATTACGCTTTAGAGTGCGTCAGCAGCGCCTGCAAGCAGCACGCACCAATCGCTGCGCCGTCCGCGCCAGGGCTCGGCCAGCCCCTCGGTAACCAGCTGCCCGCCAAGGCTGCGGCCGCTGCGGGTCACGGTGCGCAGCGAGCGGCCATAGCGATCGCGGTTCCGGGTTCCGCTTTCTAGCACAAATGGACCAGCGTTAAGCAGCGTAATCAGCCGACGGGTGGCCTGCGCACCGCGCACCGCCTCGGCCGGACACGAGGCTCCATGCGTTTCAGGCGCGTTGATATCGGCGATCCGGACCTTCTCGCCGTGGAGCCAGAAAGTATCGCCATCGACGACGCAGGTGGTGCGGGGGCCGGTCGTGCAGAGCGCGAAACTGGCGGCGAGGGTGATAAGTGCAATGGCCATGCATCGACATTGCAACGCCAAGGCACCCGGTATGAATCCGCATAACTACCGGGTTTTGCTCCGGATCAGAGGCTTAAGAAGAGGCCCGCGAGCGCTGCGCTCATCAAATTGGACAGGCTGCCCGCGACCAGCGCCTTGATCCCGAGCCGGGCGATCACCGGACGCTGGTTGGGCGCAAGGCTGCCGGTCACTGCCATCTGGATCGCGATCGAGCTGAAATTGGCAAACCCGCACAGCGCAAATGTGACGATCGCCACGGTCCGTTCCGAGAGGCCCCCGACGCCAGTGGGAACCTGGCCCAGATCGATAAAGGCGACGAATTCATTCAGCACCACTTTGGTTCCGAAAAAGCTGCCTGCGCGCAAGGATTCAGCCCAATCGGGTGCGCCAAGCAGATAGAAGATCGGGGCAAATATATAACCGATCAACATCTGGAAGGTCACGCCCTCAAAACCCATCAGTCCGGCTGCCCAGCCAACGAAGCCATTGGCCAGCGCCACCAGCGCAACGAAAGCCAGCACCATCGCGCCCACCGCAACCGCCAGTTTCACCCCGGTTTGCGCGCCTTGGGCGGCGGCCATGATGATGTTGGCGGGGCGTTCCTCGTCATGGGTCGCCGCCGGCTGGCCATCGACGGGTATGACATCGGCGACAATTATTGCGCCGCTCGGATCGGGCATCATGATCTTGGCCATCACGATCCCGCCCGGTGCCGACATGAAAGCGGCGGCGACCAGGTAATCGATCCGGATCCCCATACTGGCATAGGCGGCCAGGATCGTACCCGCGACGCCTGCCATCCCCACCGTCATCACGCAGAACAGCTGCGAGGGGGTTAGTGCGGCAAGATAGGGCCGGATCACCAGCGGTGATTCGCTTTGCCCGACAAAGATGTTGGAGGCCGCGCACAGGCTTTCCACCTTGCTGATCCCGGTGATCTTTTCCAGCCCGCCACCGATCCATTTGATCACCAACTGCATGATCCCGAGGTAATAGAGGATCGAGATCAGCGCGGCGAAGAAGATGATCACCGGCAGCGCCTGGATTGCGAAATTCTGCCCCAGCGGATCGGTGGCCAGCGCGCCGAACAGGAATTTGGTCCCTTCGCCGGCATAACCGAGCAGGCTGGAAACCCCGGTAGCAACGGTCTGAAGTACGCGATTACCCGCCGGCACATAAAGCACCAGCGCGGCAAAACCGGCCTGCAGCAGGAAGGCTGCACCCACCACCCGCAAACGAATGCCCCGGCGATCGGCCGACAGAATGAAGGCGACCAGCAGAATGACCAGCATCCCCAGCAAGCTGTAAACGATATGCATGACGCGGTTTTCCCCGGCGATCCCTGTTGCGCCGAGGTGGTAACGAGTTCGGGGCCGAACAGTCAAATCCTAGCTGCCCCGGCTGCTACAGACATGCCCTTCCCAGTGGCGATCTTCCCCGCTAGTCGTGCGCCATGAACTCACCCGCCTCGACCCCCCGCTCGTTCCTGTTGTTCGCGCTGTTTTACGGCGGCATGGTTACCGTGGCAGGCGTGCTGGGGGCCAAGCAAGTCGCGTTGGGCCCGCTGGTGGTCGAAGCCGGGATATTCCCGTTCCTCACTCTTGTGGGCATTTCCAGCGGGATCGCCGAACTCCATGGCAAACAGATTGCCGACCGGCTAGTGCGCTATGGCTTTATCCCGCTGGTCGGCGCGATCCTGATGACGCTGTTCGTCCTCCAACTGCCGACCGATCCGGGAATGTATGAACCGGCCAAAGAGGCCTTCCCGGTGATCCTCGGGCAGAGCTGGCGGATGATGTTGGCCGGGATCATATCCTATGGCACTTCGGTGACGTTGAACGTGTGGATTTTCAACCGGCTGCGCGAAGCTGGCGGACCGTTTGCCAGGCTGCGCGGGTTCATCGCTGCCGCATTGTCGCAGATCGTCGACACGCTGATCTTCATTACCATCTCGTTTTATGGCGTCCGCCCGATCATGGAGATCATGGCCGGGCAGATGATCGCCAAGATCGTCCTCTCGGCGGTGATGGTCCCGGCAATCATCTGGATTGTCGTCCATCAGGGCCGCAAGCTGGACAGCAAGGCCTGACCGGCTCTAGATGCACCATCTATGCCTGACCCACACAACCAAACCGGCCTCGCCAAAGCCGAAACGCTGATCGAGGCGCTGCCCTATCTGCAGCGCTATGCTGGATGCACTTTTGTGGTGAAATACGGCGGCCACGCGATGGGCGATCCGGAAGCCGCGCGCGACTTTGCCGAAGATGTGGTGCTGCTGAAAGCGGTCGGGATCAACCCGGTGGTGGTCCACGGTGGCGGCCCGCAGATCGGCGCGATGCTCAAAAAACTCGGGGTCGAATCGCGGTTCGTCGATGGCCTGAGGGTGACCGACAAGGAAACCGCCCAGATCGCCGAAATGGTCCTCTCGGGCGCGATCAACAAGGAACTGGTCACCTGGATCGCAGGGGCTGGCGGCAAGGCGCTGGGGATCTCGGGCAAGGACGGCGGGCTGGTCATCGCCAGCAAGGTTCAGCGCACCACGCGCGATCCTGACAGCAATATCGAGCAGGTGGTCGATCTGGGCTTCGTGGGCGAGCCGCAGAGCGTCGATATTTCAATCCTCGAGACTGCGTGCAACGCCGGAATGATCCCGGTGATCGCCCCGATTGCGCCGGGCGCGGATGGTGAGACCTACAATATCAACGCTGACACCATGGCGGGCGCAATCGCGGCAGCGCTGGGGGCAGCGCGGCTGTTCCTGCTAACCGATGTGGCGGGCGTGCTGGACAAGAATGGCGAGCTGCTGGCCGATCTGACCCCGGCAGACATCGCCAGATTGCGCGACGAAGGGACAATCTCTGGCGGGATGATCCCCAAGCTGGAAACCTGCATCCATGCGGTTGAGGCCGGATGCGAGGCGGCGGTGGTGCTCGATGGGCGGGTGCCCCACGCCATGCTGCTCGAATTTTTCACTTCGCGCGGCGCTGGCACGCTGATCCGCAAGGGATGAAACCGGCTATGATGAAATACGCCGCTTCCTTGATCGCGCTGGTCTTGCTCATTGGCTGTGATGCCAAGGCTCCTCGTCCTGAGGCTACTCAAACCGCCGTTCCAGCTCCGCTCCTTGCCCCTTCAGAATCACGCGATCCCGGCGAAGTACTGATCGGCTGGGCCAAGGTGGTCTCGCTGCGCGATTGGGCGGCGGCGCGTGCCTATTGGGGCGATAACGGCGCGGCCAGCGGGCTGAGCGAACAAGCATTTGCCGCGCGGTGGAACGCGGTCAAAAACCCCGATGTCTCGCTCGGCGTGGGCCAGCAAGAGGGCGCGGCTGGCTCCAGTTTCTACACCGCGCCGGTGATAATTGCCGACGGCAAGCGGCGGATCTCCGGTTATGTCGTCTTGCGCCGCGTCAATGACGTGCCAGGTGCCACCCCCGAACAGCTGCGCTGGCATATCGAGAGCAGCACATTAGAACCGTGAGTTGCGGTTGCGCCGATGGTGATCCCTCGGCTATCAGCCCGCCAGATCCGAACCGCTCCCCACGCACACGAGGAAAAGCCGATGCTGTTCATCACTTTGTTTGAAATCGTTGGTTACCTGATCAACATCGTGGTTATGCTGGTGATTGTGCAGTTCGTGATGAGCCTGCTTATTTCGTTCAACGTGGTGAATTTGCACAATGATTTTGTCGCCGCGATCTGGCGCGCGGTGAATGCGCTGCTTGATCCGGTGCTCAAGCCGATCCGGCGCTTTATGCCCAATACGGGCGCAATCGACATTTCGCCGATGGTCCTGATAATCGGGCTGACCATCATCCAGATCATCCTCAAGAATTTGGCAATCGCGACCCAATGACCTCAGCTTCGATTATCGATGGAAAAGCCTTTGCCGAAACCCTGCGCGCCAAGGTGGGCGAATATGCCGCTACGTTCGAGCAAAGCGCGGGCCGCAAGGCCGGACTTGCCGTAGTGCTGGTGGGTGAGGATCCGGCCAGCCAGGTCTATGTCCGCTCCAAGGGCAAGGCGACGCTGGCGGCCGGCATGAACAGTTTTGAACACCGGCTGCCCGCCGATACCGCGCAGGGCGATTTGCTGGCGCTGGTCCGGCAATTGAATGCCGATCCTGCGGTTGACGGCATCCTGGTCCAACTGCCGCTGCCAAAGGCGCTTGATGAGCAGGCGGTGGTCGCAACGATCGATCCGGCCAAGGATGTTGACGGGCTGACCCCGATCAGCTCCGGCCGCCTTGCGCTCGGCCTGCCGGGCCTCGTTCCCTGCACGCCGCTTGGCTCGCTGATGCTGCTCAAGGACCGGCTCGGCAGTCTCTCCGGGCTTGAGGCGGTGGTGATCGGGCGCTCGATCCTGGTCGGCAAGCCGATGGCGCAGTTGCTGCTGGCCGAGAGCTGCACGGTGACCATCGCCCACAGCCGCACCAGGGATTTGCCAGCGGTGGTCCGCCGCGCCGATATCGTCGTGGCTGCGGTAGGCCGCCCGGAAATGGTCAAGGGTGACTGGCTCAAGCCCGGCGCAGTGGTGATCGACGTTGGCATCAACCGCATCGCCGCCGCAGAAGCAGGCAAGACGCGCCTCGTAGGCGATGTCGATTTTGCCAGCGCCAGCGCGGTCGCCAGCGCGATCACCCCGGTTCCGGGCGGGATCGGCCCGATGACTATCGCGGTGTTGCTGCGCAATACGGTGGTGGCAGCCCACCGCAATGCAGGGGTGGCGCTGACTGAGGGAGCGCTCTAAGCTTTATCCCATGAAGCGCGCCATCCTGTTCCTCGCCCTTGCCGTCACCGCCTGTGCCAGCGCTGCCCCGCGCCAGTATCCGGGCGTCAAGCTGAAGCCTTCGGCCAACCCCAGCACGGTGATTGCCGCCGAACTGGCCTTTGCCCAATTGGCACAAGCCAAAGGTCAGTGGACTGCCTTTCGCGCGACTGCCACCGCCGATGCAGAGATGTTCGTGCCCCAGCGGGTGAACGCGCAAAGCTGGCTGAAGGGCAAGGCCGATCCGGCGGTTTCGGTCAAATGGCAGCCGCATGAAGTGTTTATGAGCTGCGATGGCAGCTACGGGGTTACCCGCGGTGCCTGGCAAGGGCCCAAGGCTACCGGCTATTTCACCACTGTGTGGCAGCGTCAGAAGGACGGCGGCTTCAAGTGGGTTCTAGATATGGGTGATCCCGTTGCAACCCCGCTGGCCGCGCCTGAGATGATCGCGGCCAAGGTCGCCGATTGCAGCCCGGTGACTTCCGGACAGGTTAGCGCGGCCGCTAGGACTGATGGTGGCACCGTCAGTCAGCGCGACAGGGCTTCAGATGACGGCACCATGGAATGGACCTCGGTTGGATTTGCAAATGACAAGGCCCAGCTGACCGTGCGGATCTGGGATGGCAAGGAATTCGACACCGTGATCGATAACAGCGTCGCGCCGCAGGATCACTGATGCTCGACCTGTTCCTCTCCGCCTTTGCCACCCTGTTCGTGGTGATCGACCCGCCGGGCTGTGCGCCGATCTATGCCGGGCTGGTCAGCGGCGCCTCCCAGCGTCAGGCCACTACCATGGCGCTGCGCGCCTGCTTCATCGCCACCATCATCCTGATCGTGTTTGCGCTGTTCGGCGAACAATTGCTGGGCGCGCTGCATATCGAGCTCAACAGTTTCCGGATTGCAGGCGGGATCATGCTGTTCGTCATCGCGCTCGACATGGTGTTCGAAAAGCGCACCCAGCGCCGCGAGGAGCGGGCCGGGAAAATCATCGCCCAGAATGCGCAGACCCCCGAAGTGGAGGACGTCTCGGTCTTCCCGATGGCCATGCCGATGATCGCCGGCCCCGGCTCGATCGCCACGATCATGCTGCTGATGGCGCGTGCGGAAGGGACCGAACAGACCGCAGTCATCATGGCGGCGCTGGCTGCGGTGATGCTGCTCACGCTGGTCGCACTGGTCGCAGCCGGGCCACTGATGCGGCTGCTGGGTAAAAGTGTTGAGGCAGTGATTACTCGCTTGCTGGGCGTATTGCTGGCGGCGCTCGCCGCGCAATATGTGATCGATGGGCTGAAGGCGGTGCTTATTGCAGCGTAACCCGGCCGTCGTCGCTGTCGCGCCGCCCAAAGAACTGCATCAGCTGGACCAGCAGCTCGCACCGCGCGGGCAAATCCACCGCTTCCAGCAAGGCCTGCTTGGCGGCGGCATCGAACGGCGCGATCTGGGATACGCCGTCGATCAGCGAGGCATCATCCAGCCGCGCAACCGAATCCCAATCGACCATATAACCCTGGCTATCGGCAAAACGGCGGGCCTCGCGTTCAAAGCTGGCCCGCTCAATCGGCGCAAGCGCGGCTGCGGCATTTTCAGCCAGCAATTCCGCCTCGATCTGGCGGAACGGGGTGACCACATCCAGCTCGCGCAGCAACCGAAACCGCGCCTCGCCTTCCAGCACCAGGTTGAAGTGCCCGTCGTCCAGCGCCTCAACCTCGCCAATCCGGCCCAGGCAGCCGACCGCGTACAGCGGCGCGCCTTCTGCGGCGCCCCCTTTTTGCTGGGTAGTTCGCGGCTGGATCATCCCGATCCGCCGGTCCCGCGCCAATGCATCCTTGACCAGCGAGCGATAACGCGGCTCGAAGATATGCAGTGGTAGCTGCATGCCCGGAAACAGGATGGCCCCGGACATCGGGAAAATCGAGATGCGCATGTTATGAGCTCACCCGAACAGAACCGCCGAAAGCCGCCGGCGCGTGGCGGCAACCCAGGGATCTTCAAGTCCGATTGCTTCAAACAGCTGGAGCAGCTTGGCCTTTGCCGCTCCGCCTTGCCATTCGCGGTCGGCAGCGATCATCGCCAGCAAGGTCGTAGCGGCATCGTCGCGCTCACCCGCTGCAATAGCGGCACTGGCATAGGCCAGCTGGGCCTCCATATCGGCAGGCCGCTCAGCCGCCGCCGCACGTAGCGCCGCCAGCTCGTCATCGTCCGGCTTGTTGCGCGCCAGCTCCAGCGCGGCACTCGCGCGTTCAATCGCCGGATCACCGGACAGCGCCGGATCCAGCGCCGCAAGCGCGCCCGCCGCGTCCTCGATATGGCCGGCAGCGACCAACGCGCGGATCAGCCCGCCTTGGGCTGCGGGATTGATGGGTGCCATCTCGGCGATCTGGGCAAACATCCCGGCCGCACGTTCCGCATCGCCTTCGGCCAGCACTTCTTCGCTCATCGCGATCAGCGGCACAATATCGGGCGCAGCTTCCGCTTCGCCGGGCTGCACCGGCAGTTTGGCCAGCAGCTGATCGAGCGCCGCCTTCAACTGCGATTCGCTGCGGGCACTGGTCAGGTCCGCTACCGGCTGGCCCTGGAACATCGCATAGACCGTGGGGATCGACTTCACCTGGAATTGTGCGGCGATGAACTGCTCCTCGTCGACATTGAGCTTGGCCAGGGTCACGCCCTTATCGGCATATTCACCCGCAACCTTTTCCAGCAGCGGGGTCAACGCCTTGCACGGCCCGCACCATTCGGCCCAGAAATCCAAAATGACCAGGCCAGTCATCGAAGGATCGACTACATTGGCACGGAACCGATCAACTGCTTTCTGCTCATCGAGGTTTAGACCAGGGGTTGCCAAGAGAAACTCCGTTCATGCTATCTGTTGGCCCCCAATGTGGGCCTTTACGCCCATTTGTGAAGGGCGAAAGCGCGCACGGCACGCTATTATGATTTTCCTCTTGCGGGCAGGGGGAGCCGATGCTAACCGCCCGCCTCTCCCCGATCCACTGGCCGCGCGGCCCTGGATCGCAAACGTTCGAGCGGGCGTAGCTCAGGGGTAGAGCACAACCTTGCCAAGGTTGGGGTCGAGGGTTCGAATCCCTTCGCCCGCTCCAGGTTTCTTTCAGCCGAGAATCTCTTGAAGGCATACCCGATGACCGGCGAGCCACGCGCATCGGCTATGACCAGCGCCTGGATACTTCCGGCCGTTCCGCGTGAGACGCCAAGATCTGTGGCGATTGGCAGCACGAACAGGTTGAACGAGAAGAACAGCAGCATGATCCCGGCAGCCGATGCCAGGCCAGCTCGATCCGCCAGCCTTCGGTCCATTCGCTCTGCTTGATGTCAACCGCAGGCTGGATCAACTCTCAACCGCGAAACTGATCTCGGCATGATCTTGCAGCCGCTTTACCAGGGCTTCACCCAGCAGCGCGCCGGGAGTTGAAATACCGCCAGCGGCCTTGCAGCTGAGCAGCGCAATCCCGGTTTCCGCGATCATCCGGCTGGTTGAGCCATAGCCCGGATCATAACGCCCTTTCACCCCATAGTGGATGGTCTGGCCATCGGGCATCTCGCCCACAAACAGCACATCGTACAGACCGTTCTCGCGCTCGTCCTTGGACGGGCCTTCGCCCGGCTTGGGGCCGCCGCCATCGCCGAACGGAGACTTCAGCGCCGCGACCATCGCCTCGGCCGCCTTTTTGCCCATCTCGCCCGGGCTGGTCAGGACCATCTCGTCATATTTGAAATCCGCGCCATAGGGATGCCCGAGCAGGAAATTGGTGCGGTGGACGTTCTTGGTGTTGATCGCCGCCATGATGAAGGGCGCAGCCCAGCTATCGAGGCTCCGGTCGTATTCGGGGATCATCCCGCTTGGCTGGCTTGGACCGTCAAAGCCGGGCGTCAGGCCGAAGGGGCTGATCATATAGGGCATCAGCGACGGATGCTTGGCCAGTGTCTTGAGGCTTTCCTTGAGGCTCGCTGCGGTCCCGCCCGAAAACGTCCCTTTCATTGCCCGAACCCGGCCCTTGATCCGCGGTGCGGGCGCGCCGAAGCGCGCCTTGGCCTCCTGCTGGAGCATGAACACGCCCAGATCGAACGGGATTGAATCAAAGCCCGACGAGAAGGCAATCCGCGCGCCGCTGGTCTGGGCGGCGGCATCGTATTTGTCGATCATCTGGCGCATCCAGACCGGTTCACCGCACAGATCGGCATAATCGGTGCCAGCATCGACACAGGCTTTGAGCAGCGGCTCGCCATAGAGCTGATAGGGGCCGACCGTGGTGATGATCACCCGCGCCTGATCCGCCATCGCCGCAAGGCTGGCCGGATCATCGGCATCGGCCACGATCAGCGGCGTATCTGCTGGCGCGCCGATCAAATCGCGCACTTCGGCCAGCTTCGCCGCGCTGCGCCCGGCCATTGCCCATTTCGGGCCTTTTCCCTTGTAATGATGCGCCAGATATTCCGCGACCAGGCGCCCGGTATAGCCGGTCGCGCCATAGACGATGATATCGAAGGGGCGGTCTGCCTTGTTCATGCTTGCTCTCCATGGCGCCCGAATCTGCTTCGGCCGGGTTCATCATAGAACTGCATGATTCGGTACCAAAGTCGAACTGAATTGCGCAGCTGGCCCTAAAGTTTGGGCAGGGTGACGCCCTTTTGGCCCATGTATTTGCCCGCGCGGTCGGCATAGCTGATCTCGCAAGGCTCATTGCCTTGCAGGAACAGAAACTGGCAGGCACCCTCATTGGCATAGATCTTGGCAGGAAGCGGCGTGGTGTTCGAGAACTCCAGCGTGACATGGCCTTCCCAGCCCGGCTCGAGCGGCGTGACATTGACGATGATCCCGCAGCGCGCATAGGTCGATTTGCCAAGGCAGATCACCAGCACATCGCGCGGCACCCGGAAATATTCGACCGTCCGCGCCAGCGCAAAACTGTTGTGCGGGATGATGCAGAAATCGGTTTCCCGGTCGACAAAACTTTCAGGGTCGAAGTTCTTGGGATCGACCACCGCGGAATTGACGTTGGTGAAGATCTTGAACTCGGGCGCCACCCGCGCGTCATAGCCATAGGACG
>JANLQQ010000076.1:0-20235 GCA_031367905.1 Novosphingobium sp. | reverse complement strand
GGGGGCTTCCTCGATTACTTTTTGATGGCGCCGCTGGAGCGAGCAATCGCGTTCGAACAGATGGACGATGTTGCCGTGGGTATCGCCGAACACCTGCACTTCGATGTGGCGCGGGCGCTGGATATATTTCTCGATCAGGACGTGTTCGTTGCCGAACGAGGACAAGGCCTCGCGCTGGCAGCTCACCAGTGCATCGGCGAAATCAGCCGCCTTCTCAACCAGCCGCATCCCCTTGCCGCCGCCGCCCGCCACCGCCTTGATCAGTACCGGATAGCCGATCTTGGCAGCCTCCTTGGCAAGGGTGGCCGGGTTCTGATCCTCGCCTAGATAGCCCGGCGTCACCGGCACGCCAGCTTCGGCCATCAGCTGCTTGGCGGCATCCTTCAGTCCCATCGCGGTGATGCTGGCAGGCGCGGGGCCGACCCAAATCAAACCGGCGTCGATCACGGCTTGGGCAAACTCCGCATTCTCGGACAAAAAGCCATAACCGGGGTGAATCGCCTCGGCTCCGCTGGCCTTGGCTGCGGCGATGATCTTTGCGCCGACCAGATAGCTTTCGCGCGCTGGCGATGCGCCGATGTGAATTGCATCGTCGGCGCTACGCACATGCAACGCCTTTGCATCGGCATCGGAATAGACCGCCACGGTGCGGATCCCCATAGCGCGGGCAGTGCGGATGATGCGGCAGGCAATCTCGCCGCGATTGGCTATCAGCAGGGAAGCGATCATCGCCATGGGCTAGTCGGCGCGGACCCATTGCGCAAGTTCGCCCTTCCCCCCTTGCGCTCCGCTCGGACCGACACTAGAGCGACCCGCAATCACGAGGCGCATATCCTACGGGGCATTTTCGATGGAAGACCGTTTCAATACCATTGCCGGATGGACGCTATTTTCCGGTATTGTCGCGCTAGGCCTTTCCAGCCTGAGCGGCCATTATTTTGAGGCTAACAAAGAGCATCGCCCGCACAAAATGGGCTATGAGATTGAAGGCGTGGTCTCGAGCGAGTCCGGCGCTGTGGCTGCCGTGCCGCTGGAAACGCTGCTCGCCGCCGCCGATCCGGCCAAGGGTGAGGGGACTTTCAAGAAGTGCACCTCGTGCCACACGATCAATTCGGGCGGGGCCAACGGCATCGGTCCGAATCTGTACGGTATTGTGGGCAAGCCGGTGGGCAAGCATGCCGCCGGGTTTGCTTATTCAACCGATCTTTCGGGCCATGGCGGCAATTGGGATTTTGCCAACCTCAATGAATGGCTCACCGCTCCGAAGAAGTTCGCCAGCGGCACCAAAATGAGCTTTGCCGGGCTTGGCAATGCCGAAGACCGCGCAAATCTGATCGTATATCTGAACAATCAGGGCTCAAATGTGCCGCTGCCAGCTGCCCCTGCTGCTGCCGCTCCAGCCGAGGCCGCAGCCAAGCCGGCTGACGGCGCAGCGCCTGCGGAACCGGCGAAAAAGTAATTCAGGCCGCCCACCGCCGGGCGATTGAAGCGAAACACGAAGAGCGCAGCCGCATGGCGCGTGCCTTTGGTTGCTATGCCCGGCCCTTGAAACCTTGCGCGACCACATACCATTCGGATGAATCCTTGCGGCTCGCCGGGGGCTTGGCGTGTTTGACGGTGGTGAAGTGGCGCTTGAGCAAACCCAGCAGCTCCGTATCGGTTCCGCCTGCCAGCACCTTGGCCACAAAGGCTCCGCCCGGGGCCAGCGCAGTGATCGCAAAGTCCACCGCCGTTTCAACCAGGCCCATTGTCCGCAAATGGTCGGTCTGCTTGTGGCCCACCGTATTGGCGGCCATATCCGACAGGATCAGATCGGGCGCGCCGTCCAGCGCAGCCTCGAGCGCGGCGGGGGCTTGATCGGCCATGAAATCCATCTGGAAGATCGTCACCCCCTCGATCGGATCGGTCGGCAACAGATCGATGCCCACGACCAGCGCAGCGGGACGTTTTTCGCGCACCACCTGGCTCCACCCGCCGGGCGCGATGCCTAGATCGAGCACCCTGGTGGCGCCGCGCAGCAGGCTGAACTTCTCATCCAGCTCGATCAGCTTATAGGCCGCGCGGCTGCGATAGCCTTCGGCCTTGGCTTTTTTTACGTAGGGATCGTTAAGCTGCCGGGTCAGCCAGCGCGACGAGCTGGCGGTGCGCTTTTTGGCGGTCTTCAGCCGTTCAGGATCCTTGCCAGAGCGGCTCATTGTCTTCCTCGCTTGATGTCGCGCAGCGCCGCGCGGCTGCGTTCGGCATCGACTCCGGCGGCCATCAGCCCGCGCAAAATGCCCTCACGGATCCCGCGGTCGGCTACACCAAGCCGGTCCGCCGGCCACAGATCGAGGATCGTTTCAAGGATGGCGCAGCCCGCTACCACCAGGTCGCTCCGTTCGTTGCCGATACAGGGCAGCGCTCGCCGCTCGGCCGGAGACATGGTCGAAAGCCGCTCGCTGATCCCGCGCATTGAGGCGGCTGGAACGATCAGGCCATCCACCGCACTGCGATCATATTGCGGCAGCTCAAGATGGAGGCTGGCCAGTGTCGTCACCGTGCCGCTGGTCCCCAGCAGGCGCAGTCCATGGGCAGGGCCGGCGCCACGCCTGGGGCCGATCCGGGTGGCAAAATTGGCAAAGCTGTCACGCACCAGCTCGCGCATCCGGGCATAGCGGGCGGCGCGGGCCGCTGGGTCGCCGTCCGGATCATGCCCTTCATTGCCGCAGGTTTCGGTCAGCGACACGACGCCCCAAGGCACGCTTTGCCAGTCGCGGATGTGGGGGATTGCGCCATCTGCGTTTTCGACCAGCACCAGTTCGGTCGATCCGCCGCCAATATCGAAGATCATCGCTGGCCCATCGCCCTGTTCGAGCAAGATGTGGCAGCCCAGTACGGCCAGCCGCGCTTCTTCCTGCGCCGTAATGATATCGAGCATGATGCCGGTCTCTTGCCGGACCCGTTCGATGAATTCGGCCCCGTTTTCTGCGCGGCGGCAGGCTTCGGTCGCGACCGAGCGGGCCAGATGAACATTGCGGCGCTTCAGCTTGTCGGCGCAGACATGCAGCGCGCCCAGCGCGCGGTCCATGGCGTCCTGGCTGAGCCGCCCCGTCTGGGCGAGGCCTTCACCCAATCGGACGACCCGGCTGAACGCATCGATGACCACAAAGTTCTCGTCCGCCGGCCGGGCGATCAGCAAGCGGCAGTTGTTGGTGCCAAGGTCGATCGCGGCATAGGCCTGACGGTGAAACGGAGCGGGGCGATTGAACGCGGCTTGGCGCCACTCACCCTCCCCGCGTTCATGCTGGGGTCTCGGGTCCGTTCGGACGCCGGGCTGACGCTCAGGATCAGTAGCAAGATGGGCGAGGCCAGCTTCGCTGCGGGAATCACCGCGCAGATCAGGCCGATCATCGTCCCCGCTTGCCAATTCCTCGCGCGCTGCCGACGGAATATTTTCCGCCATAATAACTCTACTCATTATCATTTTCCCGCAACCATTGGCGGGTACCTGATCGTGATGGTAGACACAGTGGGCGTGCGGGGCAAGTGCTGCGGCTTGACGAGGGCCGGGCGCTTGCCTAGAGGCTCGCGCCTGTTGCCCCGTCGTCTAATGGTAAGACACCGGTTTCTGATACCGTTTATCGAGGTTCGAGTCCTCGCGGGGCATCCATCCTCCCACTTTGACAGCAAGCCCGTGACAGGGGAAGAAGACGCATGACTGACGAACCCGAAAAAAGACTCACCCGCGGCCGGTTCTACAAGGCCGATCAAGAAGCCTCCTTCGTCGAATCGCACGGCCATACGACGCTGCAACAACGCGATCCGGCTTATCGCCTGGCCTATCGCGACACCGATTTCCTGCTGCGCGATGAACTGCGTCCGGTGCGCTTCCAGCTGGAACTGCTGAAAACCGATATGCTGCTGGAAGAGGCGCAGATCGGCTCGACGCTGGTCTGCTATGGCTCGGCCCGGATCCCCTCGCCCGAGATGGCCCAGGCCGCGCGGGACAGTGCGACCACGCCCGAGCGCCAGGCGGTGGTTGAACGGCTGATCGCCAATTCGAAATATTACGATGAGGCCCGCAATCTGGCGCGGATCGCCAGCGCTTGCGGGATTGTGGAAAAGGGCATGCGCCATTTCGTGGTCTGCTCGGGCGGGGGCCCTTCGATCATGGAAGCGGCGAATCGCGGCGCGGACGATGTTGGGGCCGAATCAATCGGCCTCAACATCGTGCTCCCGCATGAGCAGGCGCCGAACAGTTATGTCACCCCGCATCTGTCGTTCCAGTTCCACTATTTCGCGCTGCGCAAGATGCATTTCCTATTGCGCGCGCGGGCGGTGGCGGTGTTCCCCGGCGGGTTCGGGACGCTCGATGAATTCATGGAACTGCTGACGCTGGTCCAGACCGGCAAGATGAAACCGGTCCCGATCCTGCTGTTCGGCAAGGCGTTCTGGAGCAGGATTATCAATTTCGAGGCGATGGCCGAAGAAGGGGTGATCAATCATGAGGATCTGGCGCTGTTCCATTGGGTTGAAACCGCTGAGGAAGCCTGGGCCGTAGTGGTGAAGTTCTACGATCTGGAGGGGTGAGCGCTAACCCCGCGCCAGCGCGTGGCCCAACGGACCGTGTCCGGAGCCATAGCCGGGCGCGGCGCGCAAGGCTGAGCGGACGAAAGTCCGGGCGCGGTCAACCGCTTCGGCAAGTGGCAGTCCCCGGCCTAGATAGGTCGCGATAGCGCTGGCAAGCGTACAGCCGGTGCCGTGGGTGTGGCGCGTCGCGATCCGTTGTGCGGCAAAGCTGTGCAGGGCTTCTCCCGGGGTCATGAGCAGATCCTCGATCCGGTCACCCACCGCATCACCGCCCTTGGCAAGATAGGTAAGCCCTCGCGCGGCCATCCCATCATGCCCGCCCAGCGCCTCCAGCTCGGCCACATTGGGGGTGGTCAGCGTGGCCAGCCGCATCAGTCGTTCAAACCCTGCGATAGTTTCCGCATCGGCCAATGCTGCACCGCTGGTGGCGATCATCACCGGATCGAACACGATCGGCACGGCCAGTGCCTCAAGCCGTTCCGCCACCACTGCGGCAATCGCGGGCGAACCGAGCATCCCGATCTTGATCGCATCGACCCCGATATCCGCGACGCAGGCATCGATCTGTGCCGCGACCATTTCGGGCGAGAGCGCCTCGACCGCGCTCACTCCCAGCGAGTTCTGCGCCGTCACTGCGGTGATTGCCGTCATGGCATAGCCGCCCAGCATGGTGATGGTCTTGATATCCGCCTGGATCCCCGCCCCGCCCGAGCTATCGGAGCCGGCGATCGAGAGGATGCGGGGGTAGTCAACCACTCTTGAAGTTCCGCACTGTCGACGGCGGAGACTTGGCGTGATGCATTACCGCCCGCGTTGGCCGGTCCGTCAGCTCACCGCTGCAATTGGGGCAACGATCATCCAGCGCCTCGGCACATTGTGCGCAGAAGGTGCATTCGAACGAGCAGATGAAAGCGCCCGGGGCCTCAGCCGGAAGATCGAGCCCGCAGCGCTCACAATCAGGACGCATTTCAAGCATCAGGCCGCAGCCTCCTGGACCGCCGCACAGATCGCATCGACCACGGTTTCGACCTCGCCCGCGTCGTCACCCTCGGCCATGACACGGATCACCGGTTCGGTGCCGGAGGGGCGGATCACCAGTCGGCCCCTGCCCGCCAGCTGCTTTTCAGCGTCGGAGATCACTGCCTGCACTTTTGCGCTGTCGAGCGGCCCCTTTGAATTGGAAGACCGGCCCCCTGCGAAACGGACGTTCTTCAAAAGCTGCGGCACCGGGTCGAACAGATGGAGCAGCTCACTCGCGCGCTTGCCCGATTTGACCAGCGCCGCCAGCACCTGCAACCCGGCAATCGTCCCATCGCCGGTGGTGGCGTGATCGAGCAGGATCATATGCCCCGATTGCTCGCCGCCGACGTTGTAGCCGCCGGCTTTCATCGCTTCAAGGACATGGCGATCACCGACTTTGGTGCGGATCAGATCGATACCCTTGCTCGCCAGAAACCGCTCGAGCCCCAGATTGGACATGATTGTCGCGACCACGCCGCCCCCGCGCAAACGCCCTTGCGCGGCCCACTGGCTGCCGATCAGCGCCATCAGCTGATCGCCATCGACGGTTTGGCCCTGCTCATCGACCACGATCAGCCGGTCAGCATCGCCATCGAGCGCGATCCCGATATCGGCTCCGCTGGCCACGACAGTTTCCTGGATCAGGTCAAGGTGCGTTGATCCGACCTTGTCATTGATGTTCTTGCCATTGGGGGTCACCCCGATCGTGATCACTTCCGCGCCCAGTTCCCACGCCGCCGAAGGGGCGACCTGATAGGCCGCGCCATGGGCACAATCGATCACGATCTTGAGGCCATCGAGCCGGATATCATCGGGCAGCGAGCTTTTGACTGCGTGGATATAGCGCCCGCGAGCATCTTCGATGCGGCGAGCCCGGCCAATTTCGGGCGAAGTGGCGAGCGGCAGATCTGAACTCAGCATCGCCTCGATCGACAGCTCGTCCTTGTCGGACAGTTTGAAGCCGTCGGGGCCGAACAGCTTGATCCCGTTGTCCTCATAGGGGTTGTGGCTGGCCGAGATCATCACGCCCACGTCTGCCCGCATCTCGCGGGTCAGCAGCGCCACCGCCGGGGTCGGCATCGGCCCAAGCAGGATCACATCCATCCCCACGCTGGTGAAGCCCGCGACCAGCGCGCTTTCCAGCATATAGCCCGATAGCCGCGTGTCCTTGCCGATCACCACCCGGTGCTTGTGGCTGCCGCGCAGGAAGTGCGTACCGGCAGCCTGGCCCACCTTCATCGCGGTCGCCGCAGTCATCACGCCGGCGTTGGTGCGCCCGCGAATCCCGTCTGTGCCGAAAAATTGTCGTCCCATGCTGCGGGCCCCTATACTTCGGCCATGCGGTGTTGATTTTCTTCCAAATTGCTATGTCGCACGGGGCCGCTAATGTCACGCCTGCAATAGAAGAACTCAGGGAGCCTTGCATGAGCGACAACGTGACGTCTGAAACTGGCGCAAGCAGTTTCATCCCGGACGTGCGGGTGCCGGTTGGCTGGACGCTGGGCGGATTGGCTGCGGGCCTCGCGCTGGGCATTGCGCTGGAAGGGACGTCGGCCGCCCCGCTCGCCTTGAAAGCCGCCGATGTGGTGGGAAATCTGTGGCTCCAGGCATTGCAGATGACGATCGTGCCGTTGGTTGCTTCGCTGCTGGTGATCGGGATCGTGCAGACCGTTGCAGCGGCCAAGGCCGGGCGTATGGCAATGCTCTCGCTGACGCTGTTTGCTTCGGTTCTTACCGCAGGCACGGTTTTTTCCGCCTTTGCCATGCCGGCATTGCTGGATGCGGTGCCGATCCCTGAGGCTGCCGCAGAGGCGCTGCGCCAGGGATTGGCCACCACCGACACCAGCCAGGTGCCCGATGTCGCGCAATTCCTCAAATCGCTGGTCGCGCCCAATATTATCAGTGCGGCAGCGAATAATGCAATGCTGGCGGTGATCATTTTCTTCAGTCTGCTGGCGCTCGCCATTGTCCGACTGCCCGATCTGCACCGACGACACATGACGACCCTGTTTGAGGCGATCACCGGCGCGATGCTGGTAATTATTGGCTGGGTGCTGTGGCTGGCTCCGCTTGGCGTATTTGCGCTGTCATTGCTGGTGGCAGGGCACAGCGGGGCAGCGGTGCTGGGCGCGCTGGCGCATTATATCCTGACAGTCTCGGCGATTGGCGGGGTGGTGCTGCTGGCGGCCTATGGCGTGGCGGTGGTGCTGGCGCGGCAACCGCTGGGGCGGTTTGCCCGGGCGGTCCTGCCCGCCCAGGCGATGGCAATCTCGACCCAATCCTCGCTGGCGAGCTTGCCGGTCATGCTGGTTTCTTGCCGGGCATTGGGTTTGCGGGATACGACCGGTGAGTTCGTCCTGCCGCTCGCGGTTGCGCTGTTCCGGGCGACCGGTCCGGCGATGAACCTGGCGGTGGCGATCTATGTCGCGCGACTGGCGGGGATCGAGCTTAGCCCGCTGTTGCTGGCGGCTGGGGTGGGGGTGGCGTTGATCACCACGATCGGCTCTGTCT
The DNA here is from genome assembly GCA_031367905.1 of Novosphingobium sp. GTDB lineage: Bacteria > Pseudomonadota > Alphaproteobacteria > Sphingomonadales > Sphingomonadaceae > Novosphingobium. The sequence continues at coordinate 12,135 of JANLQQ010000076.1, read as the reverse complement.
CGCTGCCCGGCGCGATCAGCCTGGTTACTGCAACCGGCCCGATTGCGCTGGCGATGGGCGTACCGATCGGCCCGCTAGCGCTGCTGGTGGCGGTGGAAGTCTTGCCCGATCTGATGCGCACAGTGGGCAATGTGACGATGGATGTAGCGGTTGCGGCGACGGTCGACCGCAAGTCAGAGGGCTAATCCGCATCAAAGTCCGGCGGCACAGCGAACAGCGGCTCGCCGAACAAGAAGCCGATCAGATTGGGCTTGCCAAGATGCTCAAACAAGGCGGTTAAGGTAAGCAGGATCGGTACCGAAAGCAGCGCGCCGATCACGCCCCAAATCCATGAGAAATAGCTGATCGAAAGCAGGATCAACACTGGATTGATGGTAAATCGCTTGCCCAGAATGGCCGGGGTGATGAAATTGGCTTCAACCGCGTGTAGGCCAAGATAAGCAGCGGGCGCAACCAGCCCGGCCAGCATCGTGCTGCTGGTGCCAAGCCCGAACAGCGCCAAAACGGCGATCATCGTCAGCGGCCCGATATAGGGCAGGAAGTTGAGCACGAAGGCAATGCCTCCCCACATGATCGGGGCTTCGAAACCCAGCAGCCAGGCGCCCGCAGCGACCACCGCGCCAACCCCCAGATTGATCAGGGCAACAGTGAGGATATAGGCGGCAACCCGGTCTTGCACATCGCGCATCACGCGCGCCGCCTTGAGGCTGGCGCCAAAAGAAGCACGATCGAGCAGCATCCGGCGGCGCATCCGCATCCGCGATTCAACCATGAAATAGGTCATCAGCAGCATGAACAATGTCTCAAGCACCAGACTGGGGGTAGCGAAGGCCAGCTGTTCGATCACCGAGGGGCTGGCCAGCACCACTTCTCGCGCCGGGGAGTGGCCCGCAAGGCGGGCAAGCTGGCGGTTGAGATCGGTAAGCCAGCCCAGATTGCCGCGTAATTGCGAAACCTGGTTGGTGATCTTGGCCAACATCGCCGGAAAGCGATCGAATGTATCGAGCGCAGGCTGAAGGATCAGCGATATCACCAGCACGGCGATCAGCAGGAAGACCACCAGTGCAAGCAGCGAGGCGAGCCGGTTGGGCAGGCCCAGGCCAGCCAGCCGGTCCGCCAATGGGGAGAGCAGGATCGACAGGATAATGGCGCTTACCAGTGGCAAGAATACAATCGCGCCAATCGACAGCACGAATGGCACAGCCATGAACAGCCCGGCACCAAGTATTACCACCAGCGCCGAGACCAGCCGCAGCTCCTGCGCCGCCGCTGTCGGTGAGGCAACCGCAAGATGGTGGGGTTCGGTCTCGGGGATAGATTCAGTCATGTCAGAGTGCCTTGTCGTAAACCCGGTATTCCTTGTTGATCGTGGTACCGATCGCTTCGGCGATGGCGTTCATCCCCTGATTGTCCTCGAGGATCCAGCCGATCTCGCCGCGCGTTCCACCATATTCGGTGACCGCAGCGCGGCGGATATATTCGATCATCATGAAAGCAAGCTGGCTGGCCATCCGCGAGCTTTGCAGGCGCTTTTTAACGCCCATTAACGGCACCCGCATATCGGCATTGGTCGGCTTGCGCAGCCACCACAGTAATCTGGCCCAACCGAACGGGAAGAGCTTGCCTTTGATCGCTTTGATCGGCCGATTGACATCGGGCAGCGTCATCATGAAGGCCACCGGCTCGCCGTCGAGCTCGGCGATGCGGATCAGATCTTCGCGAACCAGCGGCTTCAGCTTCTTGCCGGTATAGGCGATCTCGCTGTCGGTGATCGGCACGAAGCCCCAATTGTCCGACCAGGCATCGTTGAGAATATCGAGAATCGTGCGCGCATCTGCGTCGAAATTCTTCAGATCGACTTGACGGATTCTGATCCTTGGGTTCTTTTCGCCCGATTTGATGATCCGCTGAAGCAGGGGCGAGAAGGGCTTGGTGATATCGAGGTCATAGGTGAGCAGGTTTTTGGCCAATGAATAACCTAGCGCCTCGATCCAGCCCTGATAGGCGGGATTGTGATGCCCCATCATTACGGTTGGCGGATGATCGTGGCCTTTGACCAGCAGGCCTGGCTCTTCCCACACCGAAAGGCTCATCGGGGCGAGCACGCGGGTCATGCCATGATCACGCAGCCAGCTTTCGGCGGTGGTGATCAGCGCCCGGGCCGCAGCCTCGTCCTCAGCCTCAAGCAGGCCCCAATTGCCAGTGCCTGGCCCCATGCCCTGTTCGGGTGGCTGGGTCAGCGCCAGATGATCGAAATGGGCTGAAATCCGCCCGACCACCGCGCCAGCCCGCCGCGCCAGGAAGAACTGGTGGGTGGCGTGTTCGAAAAACGGGTTCTTGCCCGGTGTGATCGCCTCGACCACTTCAGCACGGATCGGCGGCACCCAGTTGGGATCATCACGATAGAGGCGCCAGATCAGGTCAACAAAGGCTTTGAGGTCGGCCTTGCTGCAAACCGGGGTAATGATTATCTCAGCTTCAGCCACGATCTTGCCTTTGTTGCGGTCTAGTTGGCACTTCGTATGGCCCCAACTGCTAGCCAAGCCAAGCATCGGGGCCCATAACAACCAATATAATTCAGCCGGATCAACCATCCGGCACCGGCCTTTTGGAACGATTGCATGACTGCTTACAAAGCCATCCAGACAAAATCAGCTGTGCCGGTGGCGACCTTGTCCTCTGGCAAAAGCGCGATCCCGGATGATAAGGCAATGCTGCGTGCTGCGGTGGAGCTGACCCGGGATATCGCCGCGGCCCGGCCCGGTATCTTTTGGCCCGATATGCTCGCCTCCGCCTTGGTCGGTTATGCCGCGCTGGCCGGGGCGATCCTGCTGGACAATCCGCTGCTGGCAATCGCTGCGGGTATTGTCGCTGCGCTGACGCTGTACCGGGCGCTGCTGTTCATTCACGAGCTTACTCATATTCACGAGCAGGCGCTGCCCGGGTTCCGTCTCGCCTGGAATGTGCTGATTGGCGTGCCCATGATGATGCCATCGCTGATGTATGAAAACGTCCATACGTTGCATCATGCCCGCACCCGCTATGGGACGGCAGAAGATCCGGAATATCTTCCCCTCGCGCTGATGAAGCCGTGGTCGCTGCCGCTGTTCATCCTGGTGGCGATGTTGCTGCCGGTGGGGCTGTTGTTGCGATCGGCAGTGCTGGTCCCGCTTGGGGCACTGATCCCGCCGCTGCGCGCGCTGGTGTGGGAACGCGCATCGGCGCTGTCGATCAATCCCGCCTTCCGCCGCCGCCCGCCCGTGGGGGAATTTGCGCGAATGGTGTTCTGGCAGGAACTGGGCGCTTCAATCTGGGCAATTTCCTTGATCGCCACTGCGGTGATCTGGGATTGGCGGCCCTTGGCGATCGGCCTGGCGGTAATTTCCGTCACCGCCGTGCTTAACCAGATGCGGACCCTCGTAGCCCATCTGTGGGAGAATGACGGCGAGGCGATGACGGTGACGGCGCAGTATCTTGATACGGTCAACGTGCCCCCGCCCGGCCTGATGGCAGAGCTGTGGGCCCCGGTGGGCTTGCGCTATCACGCGCTGCATCATCTGCTGCCGAGCGTGCCCTATCATTCGCTGGCAGAAGCGCATCGCCGCCTGAAGAGCCATCTTGGCGGCGCATCGACCTATGAAAAGGCGAACTACCCCGGCTTGCTGCCGCTGCTGGGACGGCTGGCGCGCAGCACGATGCGGCTGGGGTGATCGGCTTGATTTCCTGAATGGTTGCAATAGTCTGGTAAACAATCGGCCAATTTTCCGGGATTTTGCTGGAGCGGCAAATGGGGCGAGCAGGGGTGAAATATCGGGCGATGGCGATGGCGATGGCCATGGCGCTATACGTCAGGCCGATCCAGGCGCAGGAGCCCGCAGCGATAGTCGTCGCAGCCAATCCCGCAACGCTGCTCGCGGCAAAACAAACCCGGCTTTCAGTCGCAGCTTTTGCCGAGATCCCGTTCGTTGAATCCGCGACACTTTCGCCCGATGGCAACCGGACAGCGGGTCTGTTCGGGATTAGCGGGCAGCAGTATATCGCCATCATGTCGCTGTTCGGTAAAACCGAAAAGCCGGTCCTGATCGCCGTCCCCGATGCGACCGAAGTGAACTGGTTGCGCTGGGTCAATGATGACAATGTGATCGTCGGACTGCGCGCGCTGGTCCCATTTGGTCAAGGCGACCGCGCCTATGTCTCGCGGCTGATCGCGGTCAATCGCACGAGCGGCAAAATCACCAAATTACTGTGGGATTTGAATGGCCAGAATGGGTCTGATGTCCTGTGGATTCCCGCTGACGGCGATACCAAGATCATTGTTTCCGCGCAGAATTCGATCTATCAGGACGAAGAATTCTATCCTTCGGTCTATCGCGTCGATGTGGTCACCGGACGGCGAAAGCGCGAAGTGAAGGGGCGCTCTCCGATCATGGATTGGAGCGCGGATTCATCCGGCAAAGTGCGCGTCGGCACGGGCTTTGCCAATGAAGGGCGTCAGTCCAACCTGGTCTACCGGGCAGAAGGGGATGACTGGACCTTCCACACTATCGATCGCGCCAACAGCCGCAAACGAGAGAGCCTGCTTTCGCCTTTCCTGTTCCTGCCGGGCGGCGATCATGCGCTGGTGAGGGATGATGATGATAAGGGGCTGACCGCAGTCTATGAGGTTGACCTTACCACTCAGGCCACCATCCGCACCGTGTACAGTGCGCCGGGCGGGGCAGAAGTGGGCGGGGTGTTCGTTTCGGACGACGGGAAGACGGTGCTGGGTTACGGGACCAGCGGGGCCGATGGCCAGGTCCATTGGGCCGACCCGCAGATCGCCGAGGTTCAGGCCCAGATCGACAAGGCGGTGGGTGATCGCAAGGCGTGGATCATGGGTTTCAATCGCGATCGCTCACGGATGCTGATCAGCGTCACCCGCGCCGATGCGCCGGGTGCGCTCTATTTCTTCGATATCACCGACGCGCGGATGCAGCGGGTGGCCTATTTCAACCAGGCAATTGGCGCACGCTCCCTCAATCCGGTTAGCCTGATCCGCTACAAGGCGCGTGACGGGCTTGAGATTGAGGCGGTGCTGACTCTGCCGAAAGATCGTCCGGGCAAGAACCTGCCGATCATCATGTTGCCGCATGGCGGACCCTGGGGGCAGGATTCGCTGAGCTATGATTATTGGGCCCAGTTCATTGCCAGCCGGGGCTATGCGGTGCTCCAGCCCAATTTCCGCGGCTCGACCGGCTATGGCACCGATTTCCTCCGCAAGGGTGAGAGGCAGATGGGCCTCGCCATGCAGGATGATATTACCGACGGACTGCGCTGGGCAGTGGCCCAAGGGATCGCTGACCCCAAGCGCGCCTGTATCGTCGGCGCGTCCTATGGTGGCTATGCGGCGATGTGGGGGATCGCCAAGGATCCCGACCTTTACCGCTGCGCCGTTTCAATCGCCGGGGTCGCCAATCTGCGGCGCGAGGTGAATGATTTTGGCGGTTATTTATTCGGAGGCAAATACCGGGATGACTGGCAGCGGATGACACCCGACTTTGCCGCAGTTTCACCGATGAACGCGATTGACCGGATCAAGGTGCCGCTGCTGCTGATCCACGGCAAAAAGGACATCACCGTCGATTATGGGCAATCCAGCAGCATGAATGACCGGATGAAGGCTGCCGGAAAGCAGGTGGAACTCGTGACCCTGCCGCTCGCCGATCATCATTTTACCCGTCAGGCCGATCGCACCGTGTTGTTGCAATCGATCGAAACGTTTCTGGTGAAGCATAATCCGGCGGATTGAGGGCTGCTACTCCTCGGTCCGTACCAGCACCGTCTCGCCCACCATCGCGAACAGCAGGAACGGCGCCCAAGCGGCGATCAGCGGAGGGTAGCCGCCGAAATTGCCCATGGCGAGCGCGGCGTTGTCGATCACGAAATAGGCAAAGCCCAGCGACATCCCGATGACTGCACGGATCAGCAATTGCCCCGACCGCGCCAGGCCAAAGGCGGCCACCGCGCCGAGCAGCGGCATCAGCAGCGCGGACAGCGGTCCGGAAATCTTGTGCCACCACTTGCCTTCCAGTTCGCTGGTCCGGCGGCCTGCAGCTTTCATCGCGGAAATGGTCCGGGACAGTTCGAACAACCCTTGCGCATCGGCATCGGGATTGCTGATTGCAATCTGGGCCGGGGTTACGCTTTTTGCGACCACCAGCGGGGGCAGCGCCTGCTGTTTGGTGGTTTTCACTTCAAACCGGCGCGGGGCATCCAGTCGCCAGCCCGGTCTGGCATAGGTTGCATGGGGGCTGCGGGTCTGTTCGACCACCGTCCCGCCCGCATCGCGGCGATACCAGGTAACGTTCTCCATCCGGATGGCGGCACCCGTGCCGGTCAACGAGCCGGCTGTCAGAATGTTTGGCCCATCACGCAGATAGACATTGTAGCGGATCCCGGATTGCTTGGGGATCGGAGCATAGTCGACCGCAGTCCAGGCTTTCAACGTGGCGGTGGCCCGGGTCACGACGCGCTCGTTGAACACAAAGCTGACGCCGGAGACAACCAGTGCGGCAAGCAACAGCGGGGCAAGCACCTGATGGGCCGAAAGCCCAGCCGCCTTCATCGCCACCACTTCGCTGTTCTGGTTCAGCGTGGCGAGCGTGATGATCGTGGCGAGCAACACCGAATAGGGCAGGAAACGGGCAATCAATTGCGGCGTGCGCATCCCGATATATTCCCACAGCTGCGCCTCGCCATTGCCGGGATAGCCCAGGATTTTGCCGCTTTCCGACAAGAGATCCAGCATCTGCAGCACCAGCACCAGCATCAGCAGCACCGCCAGAATACGGGTGATGAACAGCCGTGCCAGATAGATTGTCAGCGTTTTGGAAGGGAAGAATTCGGCGTTCATCAGGCCAGCCCCGCTCGTCGCTCACGGCGCTTCAGCAGGATCCGCAGCCGCCGGCTCGCCGTTGCTGCAAACCGCTCCAGTCCGCCGATCGCCTGCCCGCCGGGGACATAGGCGACCCGCCAGTACATCCACACGATCAGGGCAGCGAACAGCACAAACGGTCCCCACAGTGCCAACAAGGGATCGACCCGGCCAAGCGCAGCCACCGCTTGCCCGTATTCATTGACCTTGTGGTAGGCGACCACCATCACAATCGAGACAAACACCCCAAGCGCCGAGGTCGAGCGTTTGGGCGGGATTGCCAGCGCCACCGCGAGCAGCGGCAGCAGCAGCATCATCACCACTTCGACCATCCGGTAATTGAGGCTGGCGCGGGTTTCATTGCGGACCTGCGCGCTGGCATCCTTGCCCCAGCCGATGCGGAGCAGTTCGGGCAGGATATACTCGCGCTCCTTGCCGCCGCGCTGGCGAAATTTCTCCACCGACGGCAAATCGATCGGCAAATCATGCTGCGAAAAACTCAGGACGCGAGGGCTTTCTCCCGGCTTATCCTGGATAATCTGCCCATCAGTCAGGCGCAGCACGATGGTGTCGGGCGCGTTCTTGAGCGCCAGAAACCGGCCTTCGCGCGCCGAGATCGAGAGGACTTGCCCCCGATTGCCGCTGACCCGGGCAAAGATACCCAGCAACTCGCGCCCTTCCTCGCTGCTCTGCTCGATCCGCAGCGCCATCTTGTCCTTGAGCGTGGTAAACTCACCCACCTTGATCGAAGCGCCCAGCGTACCCGAGCGCAGTTCAAACTGCAGCTGCTCGTAATAATAACGCGACAACGGCTGGAGATAGCCAACAATCACCAGATTGAGCGCGGCGAGGACGATCGTGATCATGTAAGGCACCCTCAGCAAGCGGGTATAGCCAAGGCCGACCGCGCGCATCACGTCGAGCTCGCTTGAAGTCGCCAGTTTCCGGAAGGCGAACAAGATGCCCAGCATCAATCCCAGCGGAATGGCAAGGCTGGCATATTCAGGCAGCAAATTGGCCAGCATCTTGAACACGACGCTAACCGGCCCACCTTCGGTCGCAACGAAGTCAAACAGTTTCAGCATCTTGTCGAGAACGAGTAGCGATGCGGCGATAACAAACACCGCCAGCATGGGCATCACCACCAGCCGGAAAATATATCGATCTGTGGCGGTCAGGAATTTCACGGGTGGTCAAAGATACCAGCTGAGGCGGTTTTGCTCCGCAGCCCTAGGCGGTTCGCCGCGCGCCAGCAAGGATGGTTACGCCTTCTCAAGCGTGCATTGCAGCGGATGCTGGTTTTGTTTGGCGAAATCCATCACCTGATTGACCTTGGTCTCGGCGATTTCATAGGGAAACACCCCGCAGACCCCGACGCCTTTCTGGTGGACATGGAGCATCACCCGGGTCGCTTGTTCGAGGTTCATGTTGAAAAACCGCTTGAGCACCATCACCACGAATTCCATCGGCGTATAATCATCGTTCAGAAGCAGAACCTTGAACTGACTAGGTTTTTTGGGTTTGGTCCGGGTCTTGGTGGCAACGCCGAGTTGGTCTTGTCCGCCGCCACCGGGCGTGCCATCTTCATCTTCGCCGCCGCGCATGACCATGGAGGATGGGGTAACATTCAAAGCAGTTTGGATCAGCATCAGATCAAAATATCGCATTGGAGGGGGGCAGGACAAGCCTTCCTGACCCAATAATCGTAAACAGCAACAAAAACGGGCCGGACAGCTGTTGCTGCCCGGCCCACAATTGGGTTCACGCGCTGACGGGGAGGGATCGTCAGCGCGTGAGGAGCGGCCGCTATTAGGCGGCCTGCTTGACCTTTTCGATCGCCAGGCTGGCGCGGGTCGAGAGCGGCGCGAAGGCGTCGCCAGCAAGCTTCACCAGAGTTTCTGAATTCTTCGAACCGGCGGCAACTGCGGCGTCGAAGTTCCGGCGCAGGATTTCGCTCTGGAGCTTGAAGAAGTCGGTCGGCGACTTGACGGAGGCGAGCTCCTTGACGTCGGCGGTCAGCGTTTCGATCGCGGTCTTGCCTTCGGCAACATAGGTCTTGCCCATGTCCTGCAGGCCAGCGGCGAGGATCTTGGTCGATTCGACCAGAGCTTCGACGTTGCCCTTGCTGAATTCAGTCACGTCGCCAAACACCACGGTGCTCTTTTCGTAAGCAACCTTGGCGCGCTCCTGGGCGTCGGCGACGCTGTCCTTGATGCGGGCGGCGAAATCTTCGGTCTGGGTCTTGGTGGTAGCCATGAACTTGTCCTTCATCTGCATAATGCTGGGGAGCTTGGTAACGGAAGTGGTCTTCTTGGCGGCAGCCTTGGCAGGCGCCTTCGCCTTGATGATCTTCTTGGCGGCGATCTTCTTGGGCGCAGCCTTCTTGACGACTGCAACCTTCTTGGCGGCCGGGGCCGCCTTCTTCGCAGGTGCAGCCTTGGGAGCAGCAACGACCTTGGCCGCGATCGGCGCAGGCGCCGCGGTCGGGGCGGGTTTTACGGCTTCAGCGGCAGCGGCATAAGCCTTCTCTGCGATGGCATCAGCCTTGACTTCGGGCAATGTGGTTACGGTGGCATCGGCCATCGGGAGTATCCTTCGCTAATGGGTCCGACCTTCGAATCCACTTATGTTGCACTGCACAAAATAGATATTGCAGCCGCGAAGTCAAGGATTTTTTGTGCAGTGCAGCATAAATTAGCGAACTGGCTAATCTAGCGCGTTTTAACGTAGCTTCCCGGGGCATCCTCCAGCACCTTGTCGCCCTTCGAGCCGGGCACCCGCTTGCCTTTCGCGGGCACTGCCACACTATCCTGCTGTTTGAGCCAGACGATCCAGTGCGGCCACCAACTGCCCGGCGTCTCCGTGGCACTGGCGACGAAATCGGCGAAACTGTCAACCGGGCCGGGATTGGTCCAATACTGGTATTTATTGGCGGATGGCGGATTGACCACCCCTGCGATATGTCCCGATCCAGCCAGCAGGAAGGTCCACGGTCCGCGCAAATGGCGGGTCAGCCGCCAGACGCTCTCGGCTGGCGCGATATGATCCTCGCGGCCTGCCTGGATATAGCTGGGCGTTTCGATCCGCGTCAGATCAATCGGAGTGCCATCGGCGCTCAGCGCATCGGGAACTACCAACCGGTTGTCGCGGTAGAGGTCCTTGAGGTAGGACAAGTGCCATTTGGCGGGCAGATTGGTCGTGTCGCCATTCCAGTGCAGCAGATCGAACGCCGGATAATCGTCACCCATAAGGTAGTTGTTGACCACATAGCTCCAGATCAGATCGTTGCCGCGCAGCAGATTGAAGGCCGCCGACATATAGCGCCCGTCCAGATAGCCCTTGTCGCCAGACAGTTTGGCCAGTTTTTCCAGCTGCTGGTTATCAATGAAGACTTTCAGCTCGCCGCTCTTTTCAAAGTCAACCTGCGCGGTGAAGTACGTCGCACTTTTCACTTTGCCCGCCTGGCCCCGCCGGGCCAGCACAGCCAGCGTTGCCGCAAGCGTCGTACCAGCTACGCAATAGCCGATCGTGTGGACAGCCTCCACCCCGAGCCGGGCGCGGACTGTGTCGATCGCATCAATCTGCGCGCGGATGTAATCGTCCCACACCACTTCGGCCATGCTGGCATCGGCCGATTTCCACGAGACCACGAAAACGCTTAACCCTTGCTCCACTGCCCAGCGGATCAGGCTCTTCTGCGGGGCAAGGTCAAGGATGTAGAACCGGTTGATCCAGGGCGGGAAGATTACCAGCGGCACTTCCAGCACGTCTGGCGTGGTCGGGCTGTACTGGATCAGCTGATAGAGCGGTGTTTCATGGACCACCTTACCGGGCGTGGCAGCAATATTCTCACCCAAGCGGAAGGCGTTCGGGTCGACGTGGGTCAACTGGCCGCGCTTCATGTCGGCCAGCAAATGGGCCATGCCCTTGACCAGATTTTCGCCGCGCGTCTCGATTGTGCGTTGCAGCACGACCGGATTGGTCAGCGGCAGATTTGCCGGACTCAGCGCCTCGACCAGGGTGCGGGTGGCAAAGCGTAACTGATCGCGCTTGTCAGGGTCAACCCCGGGCGCTGTGTCGGCCATCGCCACGATCTGCTCGGCCAGCAGCAGATAGGTTTGATGGACGAGCGCAAAGAACGGCTGCTCGCGCCATTTGGGATCGGCAAAGCGCCGATCTGTGCGCGGCAGAGCGGCCGCGCCATCCTTGGCCCCAGCGGCTTTGGGCCCCATCCCGTACTGGCCCAGAACGCCTTCCCACAGGTTCAGGCTGTCTTCCCACAGCCGCTTTTGCGTATCAGGGTTGGCCAGCGGCAGTTGCTTGAGCCAGCTCTGCGCGAGATCTAGCCAATTGCCCGGCCCGAAACCAGTATCGCTGAACATTGCCGGGGCCTTTTCGGCCAGCTTGCCTGCCGAATCGCGCTGGAAATCAAGCCACATCGCCTGGAGTCGCTGGGCGACACTGCCCCACTGGGCCAGATCCTCGCTGGATACCGCACCGCCTGCGCCCACGCCTGGCATCAGCCCCCCGAGCAGCCGTTGCGCTGCATCAGCTGGCGCTTTGAGCAGGTTGGTCAGGAACTCTGGATCAATGGAATCGGCCATCAGTGGCTCCCTTCAGACTAGCTCATATTACGCGTCTATCCGCCATTTGCCAGCGGCGCCTATCCGACATACAGACGTATTCGCGGCAAGTGTGCCGCCGCAGCTGGAATTAACTCACCTATGGAAGACGAGTTCTACCGCATCAAGCGCCTGCCGCCCTATGTCATCGCCGAAGTTAACGGCATGCGGGCAGCGGCGCGCGCCGCGGGCAAGGACATCATCGACCTGGGGATGGGCAACCCCGATCTGCCGCCGCCTGCCCATGTGATCGACAAGCTGTGCGAAGTGGCCATGAAGCCCGATGCCCACGGCTATTCCGCCTCCAAAGGCATCCCCGGCATCCGCAAGGCGCAGGCCAATTACTATGGCCGTCGGTTCGGAGTGGAGCTCGATCCCGAGACCGAAGTGGTGATGACCATGGGCTCGAAAGAGGGCCTCGCCAGCATGGCCACCGCGATGACCGCGCCGGGCGATGTGGTGCTTGCGCCCAACCCCAGTTACCCGATCCACACGTTCGGTTTCATCATTGCCGGAGCGACGATCCGCTCGGTCCCGACGACGCCGGATGAGAATTACTGGCGCTCGCTGGAACGGGCGATGGCCTTCACCGTGCCGCGC
>JANLQQ010000072.1:0-7312 GCA_031367905.1 Novosphingobium sp. | reverse complement strand
CACGCAGGGCTTCGGCCTGCGCATTGGTGATCCGGGTTGAAACTGCCGAGACGTCGAAATCGATAATCCGGGCGCTGGCAGGCCGCCCGGCCGTTCGCCACAGGAAAGCTGCGGTCAGGCCATCGCGAACCGCCGCAAGCGGCACGCCGAGGTGCTCGCTCCACAGCCGGGCTCGGAGGAACTGGGCAAATGTCGGACGCAGTCCCGGAGCTTGCTCGTGCCATTCGCGCCCGGCCCGCGCGATATCTGTAGAAGGGCCGATGGGGGGATCATCGAAGATGAAGGCATTGACTTCGCTGTCGTGCTGATAGCCCCGGCGATTGCAGTTGGCCGATCCGATCATCGCCAACTCGTCATCGAAGATCCAGCATTTGGAATGGACATAGTCATGGCAGCCGATCATCGATCGCTGCTGGCTGTGGGAGGGTTGGAAAATACCGACTTTGAGGCGGTCTGCCGCAGAGAGTCCGAATAGCAGCCGGTCGATGAAGTTCTTGCGATAGTGACCATCGACGAAGGGCACCGCGAGGCCATTGGCCGGAAGCAGGATTGTCAGATGCTGGATGTTGGGCACTGCGGCATTGAGCGCTGAGGCCATATCAAGCGTGGCAGGGAATCTGGGATCGGGATAGTCGAACAGATATTGATCCTCGAAATAGATGAAGCGCCGGGCCGAAGCGATCGAGGCCACTAGCAGCCGCTGGATATCGCGTTCCGGGCGCATGCTCCCGGTCTTGTGCACCGGGTTGAAGGTCCGCGCGATGATCGCCGAACAGGTGATATCGCTTAGCGAATCGTTTGGGGATGGCCTGGTCAGCGGTACCGGCACAGGTTCCGCTGCACCGCGCAGCGGGACCTTGCGATCAATTGCTGCACTGGCCGGGTGATGGTTCCAACGGCGTCTGAAAGTATCGAGCAAATCCCAGGCCGCAGGGCCAACGATACGGCAATGGGTATCGTGCTGGGGATCACCTTTTTGCGGAGCGTCAGAATAAAGACGGTTGGAATTGAAATCAATCCCGCCGCAATAAGCGATCAGCGTTTCGCCGCGTTTGATGATCAGCACTTTCTGGTGGTGCGCACCAGTCATCCTGATCAGATCGGGCTGGATCGCCTGGACGATCACCGGAACCATCGCGGGTGAAATCGAGGCGAGTTGTAGCGCCAGAATCAGCCGGGCCGTGGACATGCCAGTCTTGTTGGCAGTCTCGTCATCCCGAATCGCCGCACCATTTTTCATCAGGTTGATCCTGGCCACCGCCAGACTGCCGCTCAGTGGCGGTTTGGCCCAGAGCATGACCCGCACCTGCACCCCATGATCGGAGGCGAATTGCAGGGCATCGATGATGGTACGGCCCTGGCCGTTTTCCTTCCCGCCGATCGGGCAGGCATGCGGAAATATGCCCTTGCGCCGATCGGTCGGTACCAGATCGAAGTCAGTGACCATGTCCCAGCCCAGCAGATAGACATAGTCATTCGCGCCATTGGCGCTCCTGATATCGACTTCCATCTGCTCAAAGCATTCGCGGCCGTCGATCAGCGAGCGCACGGCGTTGCCACTGCGCAGCTTGGCGTCAGGTGACAGCAAGGGGGCGAGGATCGGTCCCCAGCGGGCAGGATCAAGCGGATGGTCGGTTACCGGGATAACCGCCAGGACACTGGGCGGAATGTCGTGCGGAATGATCGGCGGATCGTTGCTCCGGCCGTATGACCACAGGTCAAGCTGCGCCCAGGTCGTGGGGCCGATCACGCCGTCCCACTGTGGCGGCTGGGCCGGGAAGGCAAGTTGCTGGAACGAGACGATGGCGTGGCGGGTGTGACTACCGAAAACTCCATCGATCTCTAGCGGACAAGCAGTGATCCGGCTTTGCCCCTGGCTCAGACGCAGCTGGTCGATACGGTTGAGCCGCTGCTGGGCGTCGATTACCGCTGGTCCGCGCGATCCGGGGCGGATTATTGGGCGACTGGGCAGGGGTGGCATCGGGGATTCGCCAAGCGCGCTGTGCTCGCCGGAATTGGCGCGCAGCACGGTCAGGTCGCCGCGCAGCAGACGGTCGGGACCGTACAGCCGCAGCAATGCGGTTTTGGCCGGGCTATCGAGCGCGATCGCCGCCAGATCAATCACTTCGGCCTCGGCATGACCCGAACGGCTGATGTCCGAATTCAGGATATAGCTGCGCATCGGTGCGCCAGGTGCCCGGCTGACGATGAAATCGCCGGCCAGCAACGGAGCCTGAAGTCGGCGCCCGCCCCAAGCTACAACCTGCATGCCGGGGTTACTGGGATCGAGCGCACTGGTTAGGATGGAACGGGGCTCATCGCCAGAACGGGGCCGATCAGCCAACGTCGTTCCGGTTGATTCAGCGTCCCCGGTGCTTTCGCTTGCATATGCCATGTACTGACCTTCCGGGGCTGGGTGGGTAGGGATGGCAGGCGACGACTGCACTGCGGTCCAGGGCGGGATTACCAGCGGCTGGTGACTGGCGCGCAGGCGCCGGGCTGCGGTCACTGCGGCAGCACAATCGAGCAGGCCGAAGCCCCAGCGTTCGGCCAATGCGCCGCGCTCGCTTGCTAATGGCAGTTGCAGCGTTGAAAACAGCGCCTGACGGATCGCGGCGAGCGGTTGGGCGCCGGCGGCCTGTAACATCAACGCAACCGTGCCAGTCACATGCGGTGCGGCCATGCTGGTCCCGCTCATCCGGACGTAGGCTGCTGGCTGCGCGGCATCGGCGCGTGAGCGGACCGAGAGCACCTTGACCCCGGGTGCCACCAACAGCGGTTTGGGCCGTCCGTCACGGGTTGGCCCCATGCTTGAAAAAACTGCCAGCGGATGATCGGGATCGTGACCATCATATGCACCCACTGCGATTGTGCGCAGCGCGTTGCAGATGCTGCCAGTGGTCGATTTGCTGGACTGGCTCGCCCGGGGAAACGTGCCCTGACATTTGGGGCAAGCGGCGTTGCGTTCGATCCAGGCGTGACAGCGGCCATCGACTACATCGACCCCGGCAATTTCGATGGTCCAGTCACCGGGCGGCGCTTGCGGGCGCAGAACCAGCGAAATCAGGTGATCGCCATTGTTGGGATCGAAGGCGCGATGATAGAGTGTGCCGAGCAGGTGCCCGGCCCGGTCATGCAGCGGAACATTGGTTCCGCGCGCCGCTTCGACGCGGACCCCGTCCGGCGAAACTGCGGCGGCTTGGAACCGGTCGGCGCCCTGATACCACAGTTCAACCGTAGTCGCGGTTTGATCGCTGGCTGGCAGGTTGAACGGCAGCAACTCGATCGAGGTTTCGTAAAGCCGCCCCTGCATATGTACATTTCGCGAAAAGTAGTTGCCGGCGCTCTGCACCACTACCGTACCCGGCCGGTTGAGGATCAGCCAATCGATTGCCTGTTCGATCAACAAGGTCCCATCGTGCGGCCCGGCGTGGCGGCCAATGCTCAAGTTGATCGCCAGCGGCCGATCATCCGCAGTCCGCACCGCAAAGTCGATCGCTTCGAGCAGATCGACCGAATTGCCGAGATCGCCGAGGCCTGGGCCCAGATGGACAAAGATCAGGTCGGCCTCCGGGGCCATCCCGCTGGGGCCGCCGGCCCGTCCGTTGCCAGCAGCGATGCCCAAGACATGCGTGCCATGCGCGGGGGTAGCCATCGGCGCAGCTTGATAACCCAGCGCGGCGAAGGGATCGGCGGATGCCAGTGCCCGGTCGATCGCTGCGCGCGGGTGGATCTGGCCATAGCCATAGGGCGCTGGGTTGCCCGCCCCGCGCTGGTCCCAGATTGCCAGAAAGCGCGAATTGTCTGCGGCACCGCGAAAATCGGGATGGGCGAAATCGATCCCCCAGTCGATCACCGCGATCGCCGTGCCGCGGCCGGTTTCGGCAAGCCCCGCCGGGCGGCGCTGATCGGTTTCGCCGGGATCGGGATCGGCTTCGAAAATGCCCGGTTCTTGCGAGTTAAAGTGATATTCCCCAGCATAGATGCGCGGGGCCTTAAGACTGGCGACGGCCGGATGATCGTGGATCGCCGCCAGCCTGTCACGCTGCGCGCGACCGGTGGCGATCCATCCGAAGCGGGCGATCAGGCGCAGGCTGTCAGGCGGTGCCCGACCGGGATGCAACCGGACGATGATTGCTACTTCATCGCCCGGTTCACCGCTTGCGATCAGCTCAAGAAGGCCTGGATCCATGACGTATCATGCCGCTTGCCAAGCACCGCTATTTCGCTGATTTCAGCTTCTGTTCCACGGCCTTGGCCGCACTTTCGGCCTCCTCAGCGGATTTGGCGGCATTCTGGGCAGAGGCATCGGCCTTGGCAGCGGATTGTGCTGCAGACTTGGCGAAAGTTTCAGACGAGCGCAGCTCGCCCACGCTCCCGCCCCCGCTTTTCTTTGGCCCCATTGCTCGCACGGCAAGTAGGCTGAATAGCGGATTGCCGATGGCGAAAGAGATGAGCTGGGCGCGCGACAAATCCTCGCCCTTGAGCCCTTCCGCCTGCGCTGCGACATTACCCAGAACCAGGCTGAGCAGTTTTCTCTGAGCCATGTTCGTGCTCCTTTGGTTGGAGGGAATTGGATCAGGGTTGCAGCGCCAGGACCATCATCATGGTCATCATCATGCTGTTGTTGCTGTCCGACGAGGACGAGTCCGAATTGCCCATCATCCCGCCGTACATCAGCAGCGGGAGCATTTTCGAGAGCTTATCGTTGCCGCCGCCTAACAATGGCATGATCATCGCGATCTGCCGCGATTCATCGAGCCCCTTCTTGAGCTCGCCGGTTTCGCGCTTGCGCACCGCAATCTCTTTCTTGAGCGCCGAGGAGATCGCCGACGCTTCGCGTTCCAGGCTGTGGGTGCGGCGATCAAGCGTTCTGACCGATTCGCCAACCGTGGCGATCCGGCCATCGAGCCGGTTCGCGGTAGCCGTGAGTTCAGCCTTGGTGGCATAACCCGGGGCCGGGGTGTTGACCGCAGCGTTGCCGTGCGGAGGGGTTGGCAAGGGGCGGGTCGGTGGCCGGCGGCCACCGCGAGCGGCTTCACCAAAATCGGCTTCATCGAATTCGAAGTCGCTTTCGCCGAAGAGGCTCTCGAAGTCTGATTCCAGCATGCTCATTCTCCTTTCAAGAAGGTGGCTTCAATGGCAGGCGTTGGCCTGCCGGGGGTTTTGGCCGTGGCCAAACAGTTCGGCGCGGATGGCCGGATCGGGTCGTACCATGCCGACCGCACCGCGACCGCGACAGCCCGGGCAATTGGTTTCTTCGCCCCAGCAGATTCCGCAGGCACCCAGTGCTGCTGCCAAGCGGCTGAGCCGGCCCGCCGCTGCCTGGTTGCTTTCGTGCAAGTGCCTGGCGATGCGCGTCATCTTGGTCAGCCGGGCTTCGGCAGCATCAAGCCGTTCGCTCAGCTCGGCAATCAAGTCATCGCGCTCGTCTGGCACGTCGTCGTTGGAGGGTTCGCTGCGCGGCGCCTGCATCAGGTTGAGCAGCATAGCCATGCGCGGATCCTCTGCCGCAAGGTCTTTCATCATGGCCGCGGGATCGAAGGGAGCACCTTCTGCGATTTTCCCAAGATCAAACATGGAGAGCCTCGTCGCTTTCGATCAGGCTTTCGTTGCCCCAATCCTCCCCGCCCCAATCTTCGCCGGTCCAGCTGTCCCGCGCCCAGACTTCGTCGGATTCGGTCCAACCGCGTTCGTTGCCGAAGAAAAAGGGATCGCCGGGATTGCCCACGACGTTGACCGGCGCCGCTGCCGGGCGGTTCCACCACAGTGACGGGGTCAGTGCCAGCACTGTCAGCAGGGCATCGGTGCGGCCTTCGGCGTCCTCGGGATCGATCCCCAGAACCTCGGCTGCAGCTGAAGCATATTCGGGCGTATCTTCCGGGCTGGCATAGAATTCCGCCGCTTCATGCGCGGCGCGCCCGGCAACATTGCTAAGCGCTGCAAGCATTTGCGAGACCGGCACCGACTGCTGACCGACCGGCACATTCTGCCGGCCCGCCGCACCCATCAGCGCGGCGGTTAGCGCTTGCAGCAACTCAGGCCTTGAAAGCAGTCCGATCAGCGCATTCGCCGCGCCGCCTTGCGCTCCGCCGCCCGCCCCTGCGTTCCGCATCCCACCCAGCGCGGTTTGTCCAACCGAAGTTGCGCCCAGCCCGCCACTGGCGAGCGAGGTTAACGAACCTAGCCCGCCACCCGCCCCGCCGCCGCGCACGGTCGACACCAGCGAGCCAACATCGTGAATGCCGCCGCCGATCTGCTGCAATGTGCGGTTGTTCGATTGCCGCATCAAACCGCTGGCCAGCCCGGTTCCGGCGCCAATCAGCGCCCCCCACGGGCCGAACGCTGCTCCGCTCGCCGCGCCCTGCGCGACCGAGGGCAGGGCATTACCAAGCACCGGAGCGGCCTGCTGGGCGAAATGTCCGATCCCATGAGCTGCGCCTTGCAGTCCCCGACCGATATCGTCGAACAGCCCCTCGACATCTTCCGGAGTGGCTTCAAAGCCATAGATCTGGCGCACCAGATTGGCGAGCGCGGGCTGGGGAAGATCGGCAAACCGGGGATCAAGGCTGGCACGCAGCAGGGAAAGGTCAGACATCGGGGTTCTCCATCGGATCATCACAAGAAGTCAGGGCCGTCCGGCTGGTCATCGGGCCAAAGTGTGCAGCGCAGCGAGCCGACCAGCGCGTCGAGCCCCTCGAAAGAAACAGCACGGCCCCGGGCAAGGTCACGTAAAGTGCCGCGCAGCACGCCGCCGTGGGCGCTGTCGACGCCTTCCTGCCAGCACCGCACGACCAGAGTTCGGGCGCGCTGCGGGCGGTCGTGCGGATCGTCGCGTTCATGTCGATCGCCAACATCCAATGCCTCCTCCAACCACTTGTCGTTCCGGGTTTCGCATTTCGATGCTGTGTTATTGCAGGGCGATCACAGCCGCATCACGACTGCATCACACACCGATCTAATCGACATAAATATCTGATATAAATAAGAATTAATTAAACTTTTTCGCATCACGCGCTAGCGGGCAAGTGCGGAATCGATCAGCGAGAGGGTGGAGACCATCTGCGCGCGTGCTTGCAACAGGATCGATCGCGCCTCGCCCGCATCGCGGGGCGGTGACGCCAGCCGGTCGAACGGCAGCGGTTCGGCGTGCGGCGGGTTGGTGCGCGGCGGTGCGACGATCTGCGAGATCAAAGCGCGGGTTTCCGCCATCGGCTCCACCTGCAGCTCGCTGGCCAGATAGCGGGCAAAGCCATGATACTGCTGCACTGCCAGCGCGCGGTTGCCGCTGGCCAGGCAGGCCTCGATCAGC
>JANLQQ010000067.1:0-1809 GCA_031367905.1 Novosphingobium sp. | reverse complement strand
GAGGTGATCGGGTTTACCCCGGCCTATCTGCTGGCGAGCGCGGCGATCATCGGGCTGCTGGCGTCCTATAGCGCAGCGGTGTTGAAAAGCTGGGTGAGAGGGCGGTTCATCGGCGCGCTGCTGGTCGGGCTTTATGCGCTGCTGTTCGTGCTGCTCAACCTTGAGGCGTGGTCGCTGCTGATCGGCTCGGTGCTGCTGTTCGCGGCACTGGCCGGAGTAATGTATGCGACGCGAAAGGTGGATTGGGGCGCGGTCGGGCGGCGCGAGGTTTCCTAAATTCTCTACGAAACGGGGCGGGCAATCGCCTGAGGAAGCACGATATCCATCCTCGTCATCCAGAACTTTTTTCAGGACCCATCGAGCCGCAAGCTCGGAATTAACAAACTGGGCGCAAACCGCTCGGGGCAGTCGTGCAAACAGAGTTCCGGTTGCGAGGAGAAATGGCTCCTGAAACAAGTTCAGGATGACGATTAACGAGAAACCTGGTTCATATGCGGTTGGCCTGACCGGGCGGGGAGGATCCCGCTACCGCCACCTCAGCCGATCCTTGGTCAGCTGATCCACGCTGGTTACGCCCATCAGCTTCATGCCCCGCTCGATCTCGTCCTTGAGGATCGCAATCGCGCGTTCGACCCCGTCTTGTCCCGCAGCGGCCAGCGCATAGAGGTAGAGCCGCCCGCCTGATGCTGCTGTGGCTCCGGCGCACAGACTTTTCAGCACATGGGTGCCGCGCCGCACGCCGCCGTCGCAGATAATCTCGATCTCGCCGCCGACGCTATCCACAATCTCGCGCAGCTGATCGAATGGCGCCCGGGCACCATCCAGCTGGCGGCCACCGTGGTTGGAAATCATGATCGCATCGGCGCCGATCTCGACCGCGCGGCGTGCGTCACCGGCGCTCATGATGCCCTTGAGGCAGAAGGTCCCGCCCCAGTCGTTGCGGATTTGCTCGGCCACTTTCCAGTCCATCGACTGATCGAGCATGGTGTTGAAATAGTTCGCAATCGATACCGCCTCCCCGGTCCCTTCGGCAACATGGGTATCCAGGTTGGGCAGGCTGAACTTCTCCCGCAACACATAATCCAGCGCCCAGCGCGGCTTCATTGCATAGGACAGCGCCGATGAGGGCGTGAACCGGGGCGGCGAGGTGAAGCCGCTGCGGGCGCAGCGTTCGCGCTTGCCCGAAACGATCGTGTCCACGGTCAGCGCGATGGCGTCGAACTTGGCGGCCTGGCAGCGCTCGATCATGGAGCGGTTGAGGCCCTTGTCCTTGTGGACATACAGCTGGAACAGCTTGGGGCCGGCGGTCATCGCGCCGACTTCCTCGATGCTGACCGTGGCGAGGCTGGAAATGCCGAACCACAGCCCGAACTTTTCGGCTGCGCGGGCAACCGCACGCTCGCCCTGCCAGTGGAACACCCGCTGGAGCGCGGTCGGCGAGAGCAGCAGCGGCAGCGCGCTGGTCCGGCCCATCAGCGTCACCGAAGTGTCGATATCTGCGACGCCTGCCAGCACATCGGGCACAAGATCGGCCTGCGCAAAGGAGGCGGTGTTGCGTTCCTTGGTCAGCTCGTCATCGGCCGCACCGTCGATATAGTCGAACACGGGCCAAGGCAGCCGCTGCTTGGCGAGGCTGCGGAAGTCGTCGATGTTGTGGCAATCGGTCAGGCGCATCAACGCGTCGCAGGTTTCATCGCTGCCACTTTCCAGTCCCTTGCGCAGCCATTCCATCCGCTGGGCGCTGGTGCCATGGGTGAACGAGGCTTCGACCGGACGGCGGCCCGCGCTTTTCATCAGCGTATCATCGCC
>JANLQQ010000091.1:0-2435 GCA_031367905.1 Novosphingobium sp. | reverse complement strand
GAGAAGCTGCCCAAGCGGCAGGACGAGCTGGCGATCAACGGCTGGGCGATGGAAGCAAGGTTATATGCGGAGGATCCGGCGACGGGGTTTTTGCCAAGTGTGGGGCGGTTGGAGCGCTTCAGGATTCCCTACACCGTTCGCCCGACCACTTGGTTCGATGCCAAGCGCGGTTGGCAGGGAGAAGATTTGTACGCAGGATTTGCGCGAATTGATACGGGAGTTGTCGAAGGGGATACCGTCTCCCCATACTACGATCCCATGATCGCCAAGATAATATGGCACGGAAACGACCGCCAGACCGCAGCGCTAAGCTTGTCGCGACTCTTGAACCAAGTGGACATTTGGCCGGTCAAACACAACGCTAGTTTTCTTGGATCGCTGCTGGGGTTGCCTGCCTTCATTTTGGGCCGGGTCCATACTGGCTTCATCGAAGAAAATTCCGAACCTCACATGCTGCACGACGCCCCGTTTGAGCTTGACGCAGACATAGCGGCGAGGGAGCTGGTCCAGCGGGAGAGCCGAGTTGGTCCAGCAGGCTTTCGTCTAAATGCGGAAGCACAAACGGCTGTGACTTTTTTCTGCGAAAGGGAAAGGCTCGTCGGCTATTTTGACGGCAATGTGCCAAGCGGCATGGAGCATTCCATCGCCTCCGAGGCTGACGGCGACGCAGTTTTCGTCAACATGTACGGACACACGCATCGCCTAACGCTAGCACTTCGCGGCACAGGCCTCACCACCGCCTCCTCCGGCGATATCCTCTCCCCGATGCCCGGCAAGATCATCGCGGTCGAGGTTGCGGCGGGCGATACCGTCACCAAGGGCCAGAAACTGCTCACGCTGGAGGCGATGAAGATGGAGCATACGCTGACCGCGCCGTTCGATGGGGTGGTGGCGGAGCTTAATGCCGTGTCCGGCGCGCAGGTGCAGGTCGAGGCGCTGCTGGCGCGGATCGAGGCTTTGGGGGAATGAGCTGGCAACCCGAAGTCTCCGAACTGCGCGCCCGCGAGTTGCTGGCCGAGCAAATGGGCGGGGAGGAGAAAGTCGCCCGCCAGCATTCGCGCGGCAAGCTGGACGCCCGGGCGCGGATTGCGGGGCTGGTCGATCCCGGCTCGTTCCGTGAGATCGGCAAGATCGCAGGGCGCGGGCATTATGACGCAGACGGCAAGCTGACGGGCCTCTCCCCCTCTAACCTGATTTATGGCCGCGCCAATATCGAAGGCCGCCCGGTGGTCGCCAGCGCCGATGATTTCACCGTGCGCGGCGGGGCAGCGGATGCGGCGATCCACCGCAAGATGGTCCAGTGCGAAATGATGGCGCATACCATGAAGCTGCCGCTGATCCGGATGATCGACGGCACCGGCGGGGGCGGTTCGGTCCGCACACTGGAGGATATCGGCGCGACCTATATTCCCGCCGTTCCCGGCTGGGGCGACGTGGTGAAAAACCTTGAGACGGTGCCGGTCGTCGCGCTTGCACTAGGGCCGACAGCGGGGCTGGGTGCGGCGCGCGTCGTCGCCAGCCATTACTCGCTGATGGTCAAAGGCTTGTCGCAACTGTTCGCCGCAGGGCCAGCCGTGGTCGAGGCAATCGGCGAAAAGAGCGACAAGGAAAGCCTTGGCGGCAGCGACATCCATACCCGCAACGGGGTGGTCGATGAGGAGGTGGCGTCCGAGGAGGAAGCCTTCGCCCGCGCCCGGCGGTTCCTGTCCTACCTGCCTTCTGCTGTGGGCCAGACCGCCCCGCGCATCGCGAACACCGATCCCACCGATCGCCGAGAAGAAATGCTGCTGTCGCTCGTCCCGCGCGAGCCCAAGCAGGTCTATTCGATGCATCAGGTGCTGGAGGCGGTGTTTGACAAGGGCAGCGTCTTTCAGATGGGCCGCCAATGGGGCCGCGCCGCGATCACCGCCTTTGCCCGGCTCGATGGCTGGCCGGTGGCGGTGCTGGCCAGCGATCCCAGCTTTCTGGGCGGCTCATGGGAAGCCAAGACCAGCGAAAAGGCCGAACGTTTCATCAAACTGGCCGATCAGTTCCGCCTGCCGGTGGTCCATCTGGTCGATAATCCCGGCTTCATGATCGGCCTGGCCGCCGAGACCAGCGGCACGATCCGGTATGGCGTCCAGGCCATGAACGCGATCTACCGCGCCACCGTCCCGCTCGCTTCGGTCATCGTGCGGCGGGCCTATGGCATTGCCGGCAGCGCGATGAGCAACGCCGACGAATTCCAATACCGCTTCGCCTGGCCCAGCGGCGATTGGGGCAGCCTGCCGATCGAGGGCGGGATCGAGGTGGCTTACAAATCCGAACTCGAAGCCGCCGCCGACGCGCAAGCGCACCTTTCCGCCATCCGCGACCGCCTCAACCTGCTCCGCTCCCCCTTCCGCACCGCCGAACGCTATGGCGTTGAAGACATCATCGACCCCCGCGACACCCGC
>JANLQQ010000083.1:0-4755 GCA_031367905.1 Novosphingobium sp. | reverse complement strand
GTGACCATCAGATCGGCCAGCTCGTCGACGATCACCACGATCTGCGGCAGCACCTGATAATCGAGCTGCTGTTCCTCGAACAATTCCTCGCCGGTATCGGGATCGAAGCCGATCTGGATGCGGCGGCCGAGCGGCTTGCCCTTGGCGGCGGCGGTGCGGATCTTGTCGTTGAAGCCGGAAATATTGCGCACTGAGAGCTCGCTCATCATCCGGTAGCGGCGCTCCATTTCCTCAACCGCCCATTTGAGCGCGCGGACCGCCTTGGCCGGTTCGGTCACGACGGGGGAAAGGAGATGCGGGATGTCGTCATAGCTTTTCAGCTCGAGCACCTTGGGATCGACCAGGATCAGGCGGCACTGCTGCGGGGTGAGCCGGTAGAGCAGCGACAGCAGGATGCAGTTGAGGCCGACCGATTTACCCGAGCCGGTGGTACCCGCAACCAGCAGATGCGGCATGGCGGCCAGATCGGCCACAATCGGCTCACCCGAAATATCCTTGCCCAGAATGATCGGCAGCAGCGCCTTGGAGGCAGCGAACTGCTCGCAGGCGACCAGTTCCTTGAAGCTGACCATCTGGCGGTCGGCGTTGGGCAATTCGATGCCCATCACCGTCCGCCCGGGGATCGAGGAAACGCGCGCCGAAATCGCGCTCATATTGCGGGCGATATCATCGGCGAGGCCAATCACGCGCGATGCCTTGATCCCCGGCGCCGGTTCCAGCTCGTACATGGTGACGACCGGCCCGGTGCGGACTGCGGTAATCTCGCCCTTGACGTTGAAATCGTCGAGCACGGTTTCCAGCAGCCGCGCGTTGCGTTCCAGCGCCAGCCGGTCGATCTTCTTGTGGCTGCCTTGCGGCACATCGGCGAGGAGATCGAGGCTGGGCAGGACATATTGCGCGAACATATCGGCCTGTCGGCTGCTGCCCGAAAGCGCCGCCGCCTTGACTGCGCGGCTCGGGTCGGAGATTTCGGGAGGCCTGCGCGGAGGGTGGATTTGCTCACCCTGGATTTTGTTGTCGCGCAGCATGGCTCCGCGCGGCTTGAGGAAGGAGGTCGCGGGCGGATGGCGTCCATCAGGACCACGCTTCAACGCGCCGGGCAGGGTCAGCAGGCTGCCCCAGTCAAGCGCGAAAACCCGCCCCGCCAGCAGCGAGCCGCCGAGCAGCGCGACCACGCCGGTGGCGAAGATCGCCCAGCCTTGGGCAGCCTCGGGCAGCAATCCGGCCAGCGCCCGCACTGCACCTGCGCCAAGCAGTCCGGCGATCCCGCCCAACGAGGCGGGCAGCGACCCGCCCGGGCCGGTGAAAATCAGCGCCAGAACGGTCGCCAGCAGGGCCATCGCGAACAGCAACACGCCGATCGGGCGCCACCAGGCATGATCGGCATGGGGGAGCTCGGCATTGTCCTCCTCCTCGACGAACCGCCACAGCTTGCGCGCAAAAACATAGAGCAGGGGCAGGAACAGGGTTGAGACTGGGCCAAACAGGAACAGCGCGCGTTCGGCCACCCAGGCGCCAGTGCGGCCCATCCAGTTGAGGACCGGGCCGCCTGCCGCAGTTGAAACCGAGGGATCGGTCTGGTGGTAGCTTATCAGCGCGAGGCCAAGAAAGATCATGGCGGCAAACAGCGCGACTGCGCCAGCCAGCTCAAGCCCGCGACGCAGACTGCGGCGGAAAACCGCGCGCCAGTTTGAGGCTGCCGATGAGCCGTTTGCACGTGAAGCCATAATCATCCCCAAGGTCCGGGTCCATCAT
The DNA here is from genome assembly GCA_031367905.1 of Novosphingobium sp. Classification (GTDB taxonomy): domain Bacteria; phylum Pseudomonadota; class Alphaproteobacteria; order Sphingomonadales; family Sphingomonadaceae; genus Novosphingobium. The sequence continues at coordinate 3,000 of JANLQQ010000083.1, read as the reverse complement.
GCGCCTGTGGGTGACTCCTCGTCAAGAATCCTGTTTTGTTCATACGTCGTCCCCGATCAAGTCCGGGACGACGAGGCAGTCAGTCCGTCGATGGCGGCCCAGCGCGGCGCTCCGAGTTGACGGGCGCAGGCGCTGTTCATCCCGCCCAATGCGATCACAGGAAGGCGGGAGCGGCGGGCGAGCAGCAGGAACCGGACAGCGCCCAGCATTGCGCCGCCGGGGTGCGAGCGGGTTGGAAAGACCGGGGAGAGCAGCACCGCATCGGCGCGGCGGGCCAGCGCCAGCTCGCGCAGGGAATGCACGGCGGCGAGACGGATCGACTTTGGTCCCCGCGCGAGCCGGTGCGGCGCGCCATAGGCCCCGTCGGCGCGCCAGGCCCTGGCCTCTTTTGCGCTTCCCGCCAGCACCACCCGATGTCCCCATCTGCGGGCGATCCGGGCGAGCCGCTCAAACCGGGTCCGGCGCGCGGCGGGTTTCAGGTGGTAATGACGATAGATCAGCCCGCTGCCGCGCGGCATCCGCTTCAGCGCGCTTTCCAGAGCCGCATCATTACGCGCATCGCTAATCAGCCAGATATGCGGGAGAGGGTGGCGCAAAGGCATCGCATCGCTATAGCAGCGCGCGATGAATGAGCCAGCCACCCTGCTTGACTAGATCCGCACCCGGATCGCCGCCGCCGCGCGGGTTGCGCGGCGCGATCCTGCCGGGATCACGCTGATCGCGGTGAGCAAGACCCATTCCGCAGCCCGGATCATTCCGCTGATCGCGGCTGGCCAGCGCGTATTCGGGGAAAACCGGGTGCAGGAAGCGGCGGAGAAATGGCCGACCTTGCGGCAGGCTCATCCCGGTATTGCGCTCCACCTTATTGGTCAGCTGCAATCGAACAAGGCGGATGAGGCGGTGGCGCTGTTCGATTGCATCCATTCGCTCGATCGGACTTCGCTGGTGACGGCGCTGGCACGCGCGATGGACAAGGCCGGGCGGCAGGTGCCGTGCTTCATTCAGGTCAATATCGGGGCAGAGGAACAAAAGGGCGGCTGTGCGATTGCCGATCTTCCGGGCTTGCTGGCTGAGGCGCGGGCCGCCGCTATCCCGCTCGCCGGGCTGATGTGCGTGCCGCCCGTGGGGATCGAGCCTGCGCCATTCTTCGCGCTCACCGCCAAGCTGGCCGATGATCGCGGGATCACAGGCCTGAGCATGGGGATGAGCGACGATTTCGAAACCGCGATTATGCAGGGCGCGACGCATGTTCGCGTGGGTTCAGCGCTGTTCGGCGCGCGCTAATCGTCCTTGTGACCGTCCAGCTCGTCACCCGACAGCGTCACCACATGGAGCAGATTGGTTGAGCCGGGGGTGCCGAACGGAACGCCTGCCAGCGCGATCAGTTTTGAACCCTTGGCACCAAACCCATGGCGCAGCGCCATCCGCTTGCCCTTGGCGATCATCTCTTCAAAGCTGCCGATATCCTTGGTGTGGACCGAATGCGCGCCCCACAGCAGCGCCAGCCGCCGGGCGGTTTTTTGCGACGGGGTCAGCACCAGCATCGGCACCGCAGGCCGCTCGCGCGCCACCCGCCGTGCGGTCGAGCCGGAGCCGGTAAAGACGATGATCCCCGCCACCGTTACCGTCTCGGCGATCGCCGCGCTGGCCTGCGCCAGCGCATCGGCGGTGGTCGCATCGGGGCGAACCTGGGTAAAATGGATCCGCGCCTTATAGCCCGGGTCGTTCTCCACCTGCATCGCGATCCGGTGCATGATCGTCACCGCCTCGATCGGCCATTGTCCGCTGGCGGTTTCGGCTGAAAGCATCACCGCATCGGCCCCGTCGTACACCGCATTGGCAACGTCGGACACCTCGGCGCGGGTTGGCGCCGGGCTTTCGATCATCGATTCGAGCATCTGCGTCGCCACGATCACTGGCTTGCCGCTGCGGCGGGTAATTTCGACGATCCGCTTTTGCAGCGGGGGAACTTCCTCGGGGTTGAGTTCCACCCCAAGATCCCCGCGCGCCACCATGATCCCGTCGCTAAGCTCGACGATCTGTTCGAGGCTGTCGAGCGCGGCGGGCTTTTCGATCTTCGAGATCAACGCCCCGTATCCGCCCATCAGCTTGCGCGCTTCGGCCACGTCCTCGGGCCGCTGCACGAAAGACAGCGCTATCCAGTCCGCGCCCTGCTCGACCGCAAAGGCCAGATCGCGGCGATCCTTTTCGGTCAGCGCTGGGATCGGCACCACCGCATCGGGCACATTGACCCCCTTGCGATCGGAAATCACCCCGCCAACCTCGGCCGAACAGAGGATCTCGTCCTTGCTCGCGCGGATCACTTTCAGCCGCAGCTTGCCATCGTCGATCAGCAGCCGCTGGCCCTTGGTCAGCACCCCGAACAGTTCGGGATGGGGCAGGCAGACCCGGGTTTCGTCGCCGGGTTCGGGATTGCTGTCGAGCGTGAAATGGCTGCCGTGACGGATCACCGCGCGACCATCCTTGAACGTGCCGACCCGCAGCTTGGGTCCTTGGAGATCGCACAATATCCCGATCGGACGGCCAAAATTCTCCTCGGCGGCGCGGATCGCGGCGATGGTTTTGGCATGGGTCGCCTGATCGCCATGGCTCATATTAACCCGGAAAGCATCGGCCCCGGCGCGCAGCAGCTTGCCGATCATTTCGGGCGCAGAGCTGGCCGGACCCAGCGTGGCGAGGATCTTGATTTTCCGGCCGCGCAAGCTGATTTGAGACGGATCGAGCTTGGCCACAATTTTCCCCTTCGTGCTCTACAGCATGATGCGATAAAGCTGAATCGTACCATGCTCTAGAATTCTTTGTTGTCGCGTGATTTATCGCGAAAAACCGGTTCCCACTTTTTCGCATCACGCTCTAGCCTGCCCTATGGCAAAGGCTGGGCCAAAACCCAAGGACCAACCCATGAGCTGTGCCACTAATACGAATGCAGACGCTTCAGATCCGCTCGAAGCGCTGGACGATGCTATCGCGGCGGCTGCG
>JANLQQ010000197.1:0-44724 GCA_031367905.1 Novosphingobium sp. | reverse complement strand
CAAACACGATCGAGCCGCCGATCAGCCAGATGACAATCAATGTGATGATGATGAACGGCATATCGACCAGCGCGGTCAGCGTGGCCGAAGCAAAGAAATCGCGCAGTGTTTCGATTTCCCGGACCAACCCGGCAAGGCCGCCGGTCGAACTGCGGCCAAGATCGAGCCGCATATCGAGGATCTGCTGGAAGATTGTCTTGCCAATGTCGCGGTCAATCCGCGCGCCGGCCACATCGACATAATAGGCGCGTAACAGTTTAAGCACGAAATCGAACATCACCACGATGATCAGACCGATGGTCAGCGCGACCAGCGAATCCGTGGCATTGTTGGGGACGATGCGATCATAGACCGTCATCGTGAAGAGCGAGGTTACCAGCGCGAAAAAGTTGATCATAGCCGCCGCAAAAGCGACCTTCAGGTAGATTGAGCGGTTTTTGCGAAGCGGGCCCGCAAGCCACGGCGCTATTCGGCCCTTGGGAAGTTCGACATCTGTGTACGAAACCAAGTCTTGTCCCCTGAAATGATTCGGCGCGTTTCATACCCTGGCCACGTAAAGGTCAATCTGTTTTACCTTGTTATTGGCGTTTACGGCGCGCAGATCATGCCCTTGAACTGACAGGATAAGCGCATTAAACCGGAGTCAACGATGAAAAGTTTCGCCTATCTCCTGGCAGCGACGACCGTTTTTCAAGGCGGGTTTTCCGCAACCGCGATGGCCCAGAGCAGCTCGTTAAGCTTGCCTCAGGCAGTGGCAATCGCGCTGGAACGCAGCGCCGAGCTAGGTCAGTCGGACCAACGCGTGATGGCGGCAGAGGCGGTGCGGGACCAAGCCAAGCGGGAATGGCTGCCCAAGTTGACCGCTGAGGGCGTGGCCGGGGTCCGACGGCTTGAAAACGATACCAGGATCAATCTGGGGATATCCAATCGTACCGAATATCCGCTTTATGGCGCGCTGACGGTTGAACAACCACTGTTCGACATGGGGCGCCGGAACAATTCCATAAATGCCCAGAAGGCGAGGCTATTGGCCGCGCGCAGCAACAATGATCAGGTCGCCGAGGCGTCTACCTATGGGGTGGCCCGGACCTATCTCCAGGTGCTGCTGTACGAGCGACAGACAGTTGCGGCAGCAGACAACCTTGCGTTTCATGATGCGATGGCCGCCGACATGCGCGAAGGGGTAGCCAAAGGCGCAATGAGTATTTCTGAGCGCCAGCAGGCCGATGAGCGGCGCCAGTTGGCCCGGATCCGGCTGGCTGATGCCCAAAGCGACCTGCAGACCGCGCGCAACGAGTTTTCCGGGCTGATCGGGGCCAGTTCTGCGGGCCTGATCATGCCCGAAGGCCAGGTCGGCACGCTTCCCGCCACGCTTGCGGAGGCGGTTTCGGTGGCAGAGGTCAATGATCCCAAGGTCAAGGAAGCCGAAGCCGCCTTTACCGCAGCCGAAGCCTTGCGGCGCCGGACCAAAAGCGATGGCGGCCCAAGCGTCGATTTGAGCGGATCGGCCCGGGCCGGCAGTGATTTCGACGGTTATCGCGGGCAAACCAAAAGCTATCAGGCTGTGGCAACGCTGCGCTGGGCGTTCTTCGATGGCGGGGTAAATGCGGCACGGGTCCGTGAGGCAGAACACCGGGCAGAGGAAGCCCGGCTGGCGCTGGTCCAAGCCCAGCGCGATAGTGAACGTCAGATCCGCGATGCATGGCAAAAGCTGGTCACCTGGCGCCAAAAGCTGGAAGAGCAGGATGCCCGCGTGGTGATCGCCAGCGATGTCCAGAAATCCTATCGCGCACAGTTCGGGATCGGACGACGCTCGCTACTCGATGTGCTCGATGCCCAGAACGCGCGCTATGGTGCGGTTGTCGATGCCGAAATCGCCCGGGTCAGTGTCCGGCTCAGCGAATATGGCCTGCTCGCCCAGAGCAACCGGCTGCGCGAACATTTCGGAATTGCTACCCAGCTGCCCGGGGCCGGGGTCTACGGGCCGAGATAATCGAGATAATTTAGGCTGCCGCGCTTTCCAGAACTTCGCTGACTTCGAGCCAGGCCGCTTCGGCTGCCTTGACCAGCCGGGTGGTTTCCGCCCGGTGCTTCATCAGATCGGTCATGTTTTGCTTGGCCAACGCCGCATCGGCGGCCGCAGGATCAAACATCGCCAGATCAATCGCGCTGAGCAGTGCGGTCAGCCGTTCCAGATCGGCTTCAACCTGCCGCGCATGTTTGCGCAGCGCCTGGCCCTTTTCGCGGGCCTCGGCATTGGCCTTGCGCTGGTCCTTCTTGTTGAGCTTGGGCGCGCCGTTCGGGCCGTCCTTGCGGGCGCTGGCCGGTTCCTTGGCCAGCACGAAGGCAATGTAATCCTCGATCGAGCCGTCGAATTCCCGGGCGGTGCCGCTATCCACCAGCACCAGCCGGTCAGCGGTCATTTCCAACATATGCCGATCATGGCTGACGATCACCACCGCCCCGCTATAATCGTTCAGCGCCTGAATCAGGGCCTCACGCGCATCGACGTCAAGGTGGTTGGTCGGCTCGTCCAGGATCAGCATATGCGGGGCATCGCGGGTAATCAGCGCCAGCGCCAGCCGCGCACGTTCGCCGCCAGACAGCTTGCCGACCTCGGTGGTCGCCTTCTGCCCGGAAAAGCCGAAGCGCCCAAGTTGCGCGCGGACCGCCCCGGTGGTCGCGCCCTTCATCAGCACCGACATATGCTGAAGCGGGGTCTCCGAGCGGTCCAGCTCTTCCACTTGATACTGGGTGAAATACCCGACCCGCATCTTGGAACTGGCATTCATCGCCCCGTCCATCGGCTTAAGCTGCGCCGCCAGCAGCCTTGCCAGCGTAGTCTTGCCATTGCCGTTACGGCCCAGCAGCGCGATCCGGTCATCGGGATCAAGCCGCAGGTTGAGACGGCTGAGGATCGGGGTGTCGGTATAACCGACCGAGGCCAGATCGAGCGTAATCAGCGGCGGGCGTAGCTCATCCGGGCTCGGGAAATCAAAGCTGAGCGAGGGATCATCGACCAGCTCGGCAATCGGCTGCATCCGGGCCAGCGCCTTGGCGCGCGACTGGGCCTGCTTGGCGGTGGAGGCGCGGGCAGAGTTTTTGGCGATATATTCCTGCAAATGCTCGCGCTGGGTCTGCTGCTTGGCCCGGGCCGAGGCGATCTGGGCCTGGCGTTCGGCGCGCTGCCGCTCAAACGCATCATAGCCGCCGGGATAAAGCGTCAATTTGCCAGCCCCGAGGTGGAGGATGTGATCGACCACATTGTTGAGGAAATCCCGCTCATGGCTGACCAGCAGGATCGTTGCCGGGTAGGATTTGAGGAAGTCCTCCAGCCACAGCACCGCTTCCAGATCGAGGTGGTTCGACGGCTCATCCAGCAGCAGCAGATCGGGCTGCGAAAACAGCAGCGCAGCCAGCGCGACCCGCATCCGCCAGCCGCCGTAAAAACTTTCGAGCGGCTGATGCTGGGCTTCCTCGTCAAAGCCCAGCCCGACCAGGATCCGCGCGGCGCGGCTGGGGGCGGAATGGGCCTCGATCGCAATCAGCCGCTCATGCACATCGGCCAGCCGGTGCGGATCATGGCTGACCTCGCTTTCGATCATCAGCGCGGCGCGTTCGATATCGGCAGCCAGCACGGTTTCAAACGGCGTCGAATTACCTCCGGGTGCGTCCTGGGCAATATACCCAAGCCGGCTACCGCGCGGCATATCGACCGAGCCAGTATCCGGCTCCAGCATTCCGGCGATGACCCGGATCAGCGTGGACTTGCCCGCGCCATTGCGCCCGATCAGGCCGATGCGACCGCGCGGCGGCAGATTGGCGGTGGCGCCGTCAAGGATCGTGCGCCCACCAAGGCGGACCGTAATGTCAGAGAGATTAAGCATGGCGCGCGCCTAGAGGGATTCTGCGCAAAAGGGAACCGGCTTCGCGGCCTGGGCAGATTCTGCCCGAAAATCGACCGAAGCCCGGTGCTGCGATAGCTGAACCGGGCGCGCCCACCGGCAGGCAATGCGAGGAAATGCACTTTACTTGATGGGCACCCAGATCAGCGCACCCTTGCGCGATCCGGCCATTCGCCGCAATGATGTCTGCGCAGCGTGGGGGAAATGATGTCAGCTACCAAGACCCCTATGCCCGCGCTCACCGCTCCGCCGCTTCGGCTTGCCATCGGGATTACCGGACACCGCGAAACTAACCCGGCCTTTGCCGCCAATCGCGATGCGATTGCCGCGACCCTGGCGGCCCTGTTTGCGGAGTTTGATCAAGCCGCAGGTGCGGTCCGGCCGCGCTTGCACAGTCTGCTCGCCAACGGCTCAGACCTGGCGGCGGTTGAAGCCGCCTTGTTGCTTGATTGGCAAATTTCAGCGCCCTTGCCGTTCGGTCTCGATCTCAACATCGCCATCAATGCGATGCCCGTCACCGCCGAAGAAGGCCGCAAGCTGCTCAGCGGCGATCGGCTTGGCACCTCGCCCGCCTTTGAACGCGCGCGCCAGATCGCCAAGCTGGCCGCGCAAGCCGAGCGGTTCGAACTGGCCGAAGCGGACGAGCTGATCGCCGAGCTGTTCTTTGCCTCACTCAATGCACCCGATGACCTGGCCGCGCATCAGGCCTGGTCAACTGCGGCCTCAGACCGGGCGGCGCTGGCTGGCCGGGTGATGATCGAGCAATCAGACCTGATCATTGCGATCTGGGACGGCGAGACTCCCGGGATGACCGGCGGAACCCGCCACACAATTATTGCCGCGCTTGAACAAGGCGCACCGGTGGTCTGGATCGATGCCCGCAGCCCACATGGCTGGCACATCCTCGATGGGCCGGAAATGCTCGCCGATCTGCCCAATGCGGCCGCGCGCGCGCCCCATGCTTCGCGCGCGGCATTGCGCAAGATCATTGCTCAGGCGCAAGGTTCCGATCGCGCGGATGGGGGAGAGAACTTCGGCACTGCCGCATGGCGCTCCCGCAGCCGCCGCCGGTTCCATGCCTATCGCCGGATTGAGGCGCTGTTTGGGGCGGTCGGCCTTAAAAAGCGGCTAACTCGGCTGCAACAGCATTATGAACGACCCGAAGCGATTGCCGCCGGGTCAGGGGCAAGCCTGCTCAAAGCGGCCAAGGACTTGCCCGGCGGAGACGCCCGAATGGTCACCGAAATTGAAACCTCGATCCTGCGCCGTTTCGCCTGGGTTGATGGCCTTTCAACCTATCTGTCGGATGCTTATCGGGGCGGGATGGTTGCCAGCTTCTTGCTGTCGTCGCTCGCGATCATCGGCGGAATCGCCTATTTACCGTTCGTCGATGTCAGCTGGAAATGGCCCTTCGCTCTGTTCGAGTTCCTGCTGCTGGTGGGAATCCTGGCGATCACGGCGATCGGCAACCGCCACGGCTGGCATGACCGCTGGTTCGAAACCCGGCGCGTCGCAGAATATCTGCGCCATGCCCCGATCCTGCTGCTGCTTGGCGTAGCCAGGGCGCCGGGGCGCTGGCCGAGTGCGGCGCGGACCACCTGGCCCGAGTTTTATGCCCGCAGCCTGCAGCGCGAAATCGGTCTCCCGCGCACCCGGCTGGACGAACCCTATCTGCGCGCCTTGCTCGGCAATTTGCTGCGGCCGCATGTTATCGCCCAGCGCGATTATCATCGCAGCAAAGCCAGCCGGCTCGCCCGCGCGCACCACAACCTTGATCGCTTGTCACAATTGTTCTTCTTCCTCGCGGTCGTTTCAGTGGCGAGTTATCTTGGCATTGTGATCTCCGCCCGGTTTGGCCTCGCCTTGCACGCACTGGATCATGCCATGGCCAAACCGCTAACCTTCCTTGGGGTATTGTTCCCGACCCTGGGCGGCGCGTTTGCAGGTATCCGCTATTTCGGTGATTTTGAACGGTTTGCCGCTATTTCTGAAGTGACTGCCGAAAAGCTGGCAGCGATTGAACGACGCATCACCCGGCTGATGGCTGCCCCGCCCGGAGGATTGAACTTTGCCCGGGTCAGCAGCCTCGCCCACGCAACCGATGATGTGGTGGTGAGCGAGATCGAGAGCTGGCAGGCGGTATTTGGCGGCAAACACATAACCGTGCCGGTGTAGCCGGGCTCTGCGCAGTCCGGATATTGGTTTCCACTGAAACCAGTGTTAGGGAGCGAAGCTATCCAAGGAGAGTGTCGCCCGTGCCTGCCCCGCTTGATCGCACCGCCTTGCGGAATGCTTATCGCCTTGACGAGGAGGCCTGTATTGCCGAGCGGCTGCGCGCAGCTGCCCCCGCTGCCGCCGTCCATGCTGAAGCCAGCCGAATTGCCGCCCGCCTGGTCAAGGGCGCGCGGGCGCACAAGGCTGGCGGGCTCGATGCATTCCTGCAAGCCTATGGCCTCGCCACCGACGAGGGCATTGCCCTGATGTGCCTCGCCGAGGCGCTGCTGCGGGTGCCCGATGCCGCCACCGCCGATGCGCTGATCCACGACAAGCTGGCCGGAATCGACTGGTCCGGTCACCTGGGGACCAGCGATTCAACCTTCGTCAACGCCGCCACTTTCTCGCTGATGCTGACCGGCCGGGTGCTGGAACAGCGGCGTGATGCTGCGGATGGAATGGGCGGCAGCCTGAAGCGCGCAGTGGGGCGGCTGGGCGAGCCGGTGATCCGGCAGGCGACCTTGCAGGCGATGAAGATCCTGGGCGGTCAGTTCGTGTTCGGGCGGACCATCGCCGAAGCGCTGGAACGTGCTGCGCCCGAGCGCAAGCAGAACCTGACTCACAGTTTCGATATGCTGGGTGAGGCAGCGATGACTTTTGCCGATGCCGAGCGATACCGCCAGTCCTACGCCGCTGCATTAGATCGGATCGCCGCAGAGGCGGGCGAAGGGATCATGCGTTCGCCCGGCATTTCGGTCAAGCTGTCGGCGCTTTACCCGCGTTATGAATATGCCCATGCTGCAGCTGCCAAAGCCGCGCTGCTGCCAATCCTCAAAGACCTCGCCGCCCGGGCGCGCGATGCCGATATCCACTTCACGATCGATGCCGAAGAGGCCGAGCGGCTGGAGCTGTCGATGGATATCATCGAGGCGCTGGTGGCCGATCAGGACCTTTTCAGCACTGGCTGGCAAGGCTTTGGCCTAGCGCTTCAGGCCTATCAGAAACGCGCGGTTCCGCTGGCCGAATGGGTTATCCGGCTGGCCCGGCATCACTCTGGTCAGGTTCGGCGCCGGATCATGGTCCGGCTGGTCAAGGGGGCCTATTGGGACAGCGAAATCAAGGCCAGTCAGGTGGGCGGATATAGCGATTTTCCCGTCTTTACCCGCAAGGTGGCGACCGATGTTTCCTATCTTGCCTGCGCCGTCAGGCTGCTCGCCGCGCCCGATGCAATCTACCCGGCATTCGCCACGCATAACGCCTACACCGTGGGTGCAATCAAGACGCTTGCCGGATCGGCAGACTTTGAATTCCAGCGCCTCCACGGCATGGGCGAGGATGTTTACGGCGAGCTGGCCCGGCTTGAGGCAGCGGCTGGCAATGCCCGCACCCCGGTGCGGATTTATGCGCCGGTCGGCGGCCACAAGGAACTGCTCGCCTATCTGGTCCGGCGTCTATTGGAGAACGGGGCAAACAGCTCGTTCGTCAACCGGATGGCCGATGCGCAAGTGCCGGTAGCCGAACTGGTCGGCGATCCGGTGGCCGAACTGGCCGCCCTCAGCCCGCGCCGCAATCCAGCAATTCCCCTGCCCGCGCAGATCTTCGCGGGCCGGACCAACAGCGCCGGGGTCGATATTGCCGACCCGCTGGTGCGCGAGCCGCTGCTGGCGCGCCTGGCCGATCTGGCAACGCTGCGCTGGCACGCAGAGCCGACCGCGCTGGTAAGCAAGAAAGGCCCGGCCCACGAGATCCGCTCGCCCCATGATCATGCCCGGCTGGTCGGCACGATACGCGAGGCGACGGCGGCCGATGTCTCCTTCGCGGTGGAACGCGCCACCGCTGCCCAGCCTGCGTGGGATGCGCGGGGCGGATTGGCGCGGGGCGCATTGCTCGATGCGGCGGCCGATGGCTTTGAAGCCCATACCGACGAGATACTGTCCTTGTGCCAGCGCGAGGCGGGCAAAACACTGGCCGATGCGGTCGCGGAGCTGCGTGAAGCGGTCGATTTTCTGCGGTTTTACGCGGGCGAGGCCCGGCGACTGTTCACGTCCGATACCGAATTGCCCGGCCCGACCGGGGAGAGCAACCGGCTGCGCCTTGCCGGGCGCGGCGTGTTCGTCACGATCAGCCCGTGGAACTTTCCATTGGCGATTTTCATCGGCCCTGCCGCCGCCGCGCTGGCGGCTGGCAATGCTGTGCTGGCCAAGCCTGCCGAGCAGACCCCGCTGATCGCCGCGCTCGCGGTGCGGCTGTGCCACGAGGCCGGGATCTCCGACGATGTGCTCCAGCTGGTGCTTGGAGGCGCCAGCGTTGGCGCCACGCTCACTTCGGACCCGCGCATCGCCGGGGTTGCCTTCACCGGATCGGCCAGCACCGCCCGCGCGATCAACCGCAGTCTTGCCAGTCGTGACGGCCCGATCGGTACGCTGATCGCCGAGACCGGCGGCCAGAACGCCATGATCGTCGATAGCTCTGCGCTGCCCGAGCAGGTGACGCGCGATGTCCTCGCTTCCGCCTTTCAAAGCGCCGGCCAACGCTGCTCGGCACTGCGGGTGCTCTATCTTCAAGACGATGTGGCAGACGCCATGCTGGCGATGATCCGCGGCGGGTTCGAGGCGCTGGAAATCGGCGATCCGGAACTGCTCGCCACCGATGTCGGCCCGGTGATTGATGCTGCCGCCAAGGCTGCGCTCGATCGGCATATCGCCAGGATGAAAAAAGCCGGGTGCCAGGTCTGGCAGCGCGAGCTGCCCAAGGCCGCTAAACTCGGCAGCTTTGTCGCCCCGGCGATCATCGAGATTGACGGGATAGCCGCCCTCACCGCCGAAAATTTCGGCCCGGTGCTGCATATTGCACGCTTTGCCGCAGGCGAGCTTGCGGCGGTGGTTGCGGCGATCAATGCCACCGGTTTTGGCCTGACCCTGGGGCTGCATAGCCGGATCGACGCGACCAGGCGCCTGGTTCAGGCCACAGCGCGGGTCGGCAATTTCTATGTCAACCGCAACCAGATCGGCGCTGCCGTGGAAAGCCAGCCGTTCGGCGGTGAGGGCCTGTCCGGCACTGGGCCAAAAGCGGGCGGGCCGCATTATGTGGTGCGCTTTGCGACCGAACGGGTGAGCTGCATCGATACCACGGCGGCGGGCGGCAATGCCTCGCTGATGGCAGGCGGTTAAGGCTTGCCGCTGGCACCCGGGCGCGGCACATTGCATCCGGGAGAAACCGATGACCGAACCGCTTACCACAGCGCAACAGACCGCTGACCTGTTCAGCTTTGACGAATTTATCCGGTATTGGGCCAGCGACCGGCCCGAGCGGCTGGCGATGGAGGGCGATGACTTCGCGCTTACTTATGGCGAGCTAGAACAGACAACGGCCGGGATTGTTGGCGGGCTGATCGCGATGGGGCTCGAAAAGGGCGATCGGATTGCCTGGTTCGGCAAGAACAGCGCAACTTATTTCACCCTGTTCTTCGCTGCAGCGCGCGCCGGGATCGTCATGGCCCCGATCGGCTGGCGGCTGGCCGAGCCGGAGGCCGCCTGGATCATCGGCAACAGCGATGCGAAAGTGCTGTTTCTGGGCGATGGCTTTGAAGCCTGCCGCGCGACACTGGGCGAAGGCGTGGCGCATTGCATGACTGCCGCCGAGGCGCGCGGCTGGATGAGCGGCCTCTCCCGCGCAGACTTCACTCCGGCTGGCCCCGACGATGCGGTGCTGCAGCTATATACCTCCGGCACTACCGGAAATCCCAAGGGCGCGGTGCTGTCCAATCGCAACCTGTTCGGGCTGCGCAAGGCGAGCATTGCGGACCCGCAGCCGCACACCAGCTGGTCCGAGGATGAGGCGGTGCTGGTCGCGATGCCCTGTGCTCATATCGGCGGAACGGGCCTGGGCATTGTTGCACTGGCCTCAGGGCTTCCCGGCGTGATCCTGACCGAGTTTGAGCCGACCCGCGTGTTTGATGCGGTGGAAAATCGCGGAGTCACCCGCTTTTTTGCGGTGCCCGCCGCGCTGCAACTGCTGCTCAATCATCCTGATTGCGCCAAAACCGATTTCAGCCGGTTGACGTATATCTCCTATGGCGCATCGCCGATCCCGCTTGAGCTGCTCCGCGAATGCCTCAAGATGTTTGGCGCGGGCTTTATCCAGGTTTACGGGATGACCGAGACCACCGGCACGATCTGCGTCCTTCCCCCCGAGGATCACTCACCCGAGGGCAATGAACGGATGCGGTCTGCCGGAAAGCCAGTTGCCGGAGTCGAGATCGAGATCCGCGGCGAACAGGGACAGGTGCTGGGCGTGCGTGAGATCGGCGAAATCGTCACCCGGTCGTCCGCCAACATGCTGACCTACTGGAAACTGCCCGAGGCCACCCGAGCGACCATGAGCGACGATGGCTGGATCGCGACGGGCGATGCCGGATACCTTGATGAAGACGGCTATGTTTTCATCCATGACCGGATGAAGGATATGATCATCACCGGCGGCGAAAACGTCTATCCAGCCCAGGTCGAAAGCGCGATTTACGGCCATCCCGATGTGCACGAGGTTGCTGTGTTCGGCGTGCCTGACGAGAAATGGGGCGAGGCGGTCAAGGCGGTTTGTGTCCCCAAACCGGGACACATGATCGACCCGACCAGTGTGATCGCGTGGACCCGCGAACGCCTCGCCGGTTTCAAAGTGCCCAAAAGCGTCGATGTGATCGATATTCTGCCGCGCAACCCGTCGGGCAAGATTCTGCGCCGCCAGCTGCGCGAACCCTATTGGGCGGGCTATGATCGGCAAGTGAACTGAAGGAGCATACCATGTCTGAACCCCTTCCCGGCGCACTGAACCACATCCAGCAGGCGCTCGCGCTATCATCGCGGATCGACGATTTGCCCGCAGATACAGCGCGGCGCCTCATCACCCGCGTTGGCGTGATCGGTGCCGGGACAATGGGCGGCGGGATTGCGATGAATTTCCTCACCGCCGGCATTCCCGTGACGCTTGTTGAGCAAGAACAGGCCGCGCTGGATCGCGGCGTGGCGGTGATCGCCAAGAACTATGCCGCCAGCGTCAAACGCGGACGGATCGAGGCGGCGGATGCGGAGGCGGCGATCGCCCGGCTCACCCCGTCGCTCGATTTCGCAGGCCTCGCCGATGCCGATCTGATCATCGAAGCAGTGTACGAGACCATGGCGATCAAGCAGGACGTGTTCAGCCGGCTGGATGGCATTGCCAAGCCCGGCGCGATCCTGGCCAGCAATACCAGTTATCTTGATGTCGATGCGATTGCGGCGGCCACCTCGCGTCCCGAAGCGGTGCTGGGGATGCACTTCTTCTCACCGGCCAATATCATGAAATTGCTGGAGGTTGTTCGCGGCGCCAAAACTGGGGCGGAAGAGCTGGCGACCGTCATGGCGCTGGCCGGGAAGATCGGCAAAGTCCCGGTTGTGTCAGGCGTGTGTCACGGCTTCATCGGCAACCGGATGCTCGCCAAGCGGCAGGAACAGGCCAATCTGCTGCTGATGGAGGGGGCCAGCTATGTCGATATCGACGAGGTCCTGCTCGAATTCGGCTTCCCGATGGGGCCGTTCCAGATGGGCGATCTGGCCGGGCTCGACATCGGCTGGCACCGCGATCCGGCGCGGATTGAAACCGTCCGCGAGGCGTTGTGCGCGGTCGGCCGATGGGGCCAGAAGACCGGCAAGGGATTTTACGACTACGACGAAAACCGCAAGCGCAGCTCCTCGCCGCAGGTCCAGGCGATCATCGCCGATTTCGCCCAGCGGCAAGGCACCACCCAGCGCGCGGTTGCGCGCGACGAGATCCACCAGCGCCTGCTTTACCCGATGATCAGCGAAGGCGCGCTGATCCTTGAGGAAGGGATTTCCCAGCGCGCCTCGGACCTCGATCTGGTCTGGCTCAATGGCTATGGCTGGCCGGCCTGGACCGGCGGGCCGATGTATTGGGCCGATCATACCGGGCTGGACAAGATTGTGGCGGGCCTCGAACTCCTCGCCCTGCCGGTTGCGCCATTGCTGGGGCGCCTCGCGGCCAGCGGCGGCCGCTTCACCGGCCCTAGCAATTAGTTCAGGTGACCCGGTCCTGCGGCGGCCTATCAGGCAAGCTGGATCATCGCTGAGGAGCCCGGCCAATGACAATCAACCGCCTATGGGTGCTGGCGCGGCGGCCGATCGGCAATGACTATGCCTCGGCATTCGAACTGATCGAAGAGCCCCTGCCCGACCTGGCTGAGGGACAGGTGATGGTCCGCAACCGGGTGCTGTCGATGGACACCGGCACGCGGATGTGGCTGACCGACCGGGAGGACAGCTATTCGCCGCCGCTGGGATTGGGCGAGCGGATTATTGGCACCGTGGTGGGCGAAGTAGTTGGCTCGCGGCATTCGGAATACCGGGTTGGCGACCGGGTCCGCTGTTATGGCAGCTGGTCAGACTTTTCGGCGGTAACCCCGGGTGAGGCCTATATTGCCACGCTTGACGACGGGAGCCTTGATCTCAAGCAATATGTCGGCCTGTCAGGTGCCAATGGCTGGACCGCCTATATCGGCGTAATCGAGACCGGCGAGGCTCGCGCCGGGGACACGTTTGTGGTGTCGGCAGCCGCTGGATGCACCGGGCTGATGGCCGGGCAGATTGCCAAAATCGCCGGGTGCCGGGTGATCGGGATTGCCGGATCAGACCAGAAATGCGCGCTGATCCAGGCAGAGTACGGCTTCGATGGCGCGATCAACTACAAGACCGAGAATGTCGAGACGGCGCTCGCCAGGTTGTGCCCGGACGGGGTGAATGTCTATTTTGACAATGTCGGCGGGCCGATCCTTGATGCGGTGCTGCCCAATATGGCGCTGTATGGGCGGGTCGCGGTGTGCGGACTGATCACCAATTACATCGCGACCGGCCCGGTGCCGGGGCCCTATCGGTTCGATCAGGTCTTGATGAAGCGGCTGAAGATCGAAGGCTTCTTTTCGCCCGATTTTTATCGCCGCGAAGCCGAATTGAGCCCGATCTTGCGCCGCTGGGCACAAGCCGGGCAATTGCAGTTGCCGTTCGACGTCAGCACTGGCCTGGAGAACACGATCACTGCCTACACTCGGCTGTTCACCGGCGCAAATGTCGGCAAGGTTGTGGTCGAGCTTTAACCGATGGGTAGCGTCACAGCCGCTCAGGGTGCTCGATCAATTCGGCCAGCGCAGCCATAAACCGCCCTGCGTCAGCGCCATCGATCGCACGGTGATTGCAGCTGAGTGAAAGGTGCAACACCGGCACGATCCGGATCGCACCATCATCATTGATCGGTTCTGGCCGGGCATTGCCGACTGCCAGAATCGCGCCCTGGGGCGGATTGATGATCGCATCGAACTGCTCCACCCCGAACATGCCCAGATTGGACAAGCCGAAACTGCCGCCTTCAATCTCGTCCTGCTTGAGCTTTCCGGCCCGGCCGCGCGCCACCAGATCGGCCATCACGCTGCCAATCTCAGCCGCGCTGCGGTGGTTTGCCCCAGTCACAATCGGCGTAATCAGTCCGCCATCAGTGGCAACGGCAACGCCAATATCAGCTGATCCAAACTGGTGGATCTCGTCGCCATGGACCTGGATGTTGAGCGCGGGCACTTGTGCCAGCGCCAGCCCGCATGCCCGGATCAGGTAATCGTTGATGCTGGGTTTGGGGTTGGCTGCCGCCCGAAGTGCAATCAATCGGTCCGCCCGGACCCGGCGGCGGACATAGAAATGCGGAATTGTGCCCTTTGATTCGGTCAAGCGGCGGGCAATCGCCTTGCGCATCCTGGACATCGGAATGATGGTCACGGTGTCTGAAGCCAATACTGAACCGGAAATCCCGGCCGCATCAAGCACATCGGCTTTGCCAATCCGGCCGCGTGGTCCGGTACCTGCAAGACTAGTCAAATCGACCCCATGCCGGGCCGCCAGCCGCCGCGCCATGGGGGACGCAAACGCGCCTGTCTGGGCAATCAGATCATAGGTGCCTTTAAGTGCAGCCGCCGCAGCGGGGCGCATCGCCTGATGCACATCCTGCGCTGAAATACGCCCACCGCGTGCCGTGCCGACGATCTTCGACGTATCGATCCCCGCCAATAACGCCGCAGCCTGCGCCGCCGGGCTGATCACCTTGGTGTCGGCAACGCGAGGTGCCTGGACGGCAGCCGCTACCGGCTGCGGCGTTGGCTCGCTTGCCGTGGCGAAGGAAGCGTCGGCCCCCTGGAAGTTCTGCACAAAAGCGTCAACCTCACCGGCGTCGGCCCCCGGATCACCGAGCACCGCAAGCAGCGCGCCGACGGCATAGGTTTCGCCCGCTTGTGCTGCCAGCCTGACAAAACACCCGGCCTCTTCGGCTTCAACCTCGTTGGTGATCTTGTCGGTTTCGATCAGCGCCAGCGTTGCCCCGCGTGTGAACGGTTCGCCTTCGGCAACCATCCATTCCGCAACGGTGCCTTCGCTCATCTCGATGCCCCATTTGGGCATAGTAAAAGCCTTGAGATTGGCCATGTTTCAGCCCCTAACGGTAAGCGAGCGTGCGGCGAACCGCCGCTTCGATATCGGCTGGCGACGGCAGCCAGGCCTTTTCCAGTCCCGGCGCGAACGGGATCGGGCTGTGCGGTGCAGTCACCATTTCGATCGGAGCCTTGAGCGAACTGAAGGCCTTTGACGCGACAATGCCGGAAATATCGGATGCCAGGCTGCATCGCGGCGTGCTTTCATCGACAATCACCAGCCGCCCGGTTGCTTCAACCGAATCAAGGATCGCCTCTTCATCCAGCGGGCTGGTTGTCCGCAGATCGATCACATCGCAGCCGATGCCATCGGCGGCAAGCTTGTCAGCGGCTTTTTCCGAGAAGCTCACCATCAATCCGCAAGTGACGATGGTAACATCGCCGCCTTCACGCACCATCCGAGCCTGACCGAAGGGGACGCGGTATTCGCCATCGGGAACTTCGCCCTTCACGCCGAACAGCGCCTTGTGCTCAAAAAACATCACCGGATCATCGCCGCGCAGCGCCTCGGTCAGCAACCCTTTGGCATCCGCCGGAGTAGTCGGCAAAACCACCTTGAGCCCGGGGATCGAGGTCATCATCGCATAGACCGATTGGCTGTGCTGGGCCGCCGCGCTCATGCCCGCGCCATAGATCATCCGGACCACCGCCGGACAAGTCGTCTTGCCGCCAAACATGTAGCGGAATTTCGCCATCTGGTTCCACAGCTGATCAAGGCTGACGCCCACGAAATCCGCAAACATAAGCTCGGCAATCGGGCGCTTGCCGGCCAGCGCCAGCCCGGCCGCTGCACCGATGATCGCGCTTTCCGAAATCGGGGTATCGATCACTCGGTTAGCGCCGAATTTGGCATAAAGTCCGGTGGTTGCCCCCCAGATCCCGCCGATCGCTTCGGGGCCGCCAGCGGTGCCGTTGCCGCCGACGATATCTTCGCCGAGTACGAGAACGTCCGGGTTACGCTCCATTTCCTCATGGATCGTCAGGTTGATCGCTTCGCGGATGGTCATCTCAGTCATTGGCCCGCGATCCTTTTAGTATGAGACGTAAACGTCGGTGAGCAGGGTCGACACGTCAGGCACCGGCGCGGCGCGCGCTTCGCTGACCGCCTCATCGATCAGCGCCAGCGTTTCAGCGTCGACCGCGTCCAGATCAGCATCGGACAGCAGTCCCGCTGCGGTCACTTTCTCGCGAAACGCCTTCAGGCAATCGCGTTCTTCGCGGATCCTGTCCAGTTCGCCCGGGCCGCGGTAGCGCTGCGGATCTCCTTCGAAGTGGCCATAGAACCGCTCGGTATCAAGTTCGATCGAGGCCGGCCCATTCCCGGCCCGAACATATTCGATCACCTCTCGCATGGTGTCATAAGTATCGAAGAAATCGCTGCCGTTGGCGCGCCACACCTTCATCCCGAAGGCTTCAGCGCGACTGGCGATGTCGCGGTTGGTACCAACCGCATAATCAAATCCGGTATGCTCTGAATAATGATTGTTCTCGAACACGAAGATGCACGGTGCCTTGGTGACGACAGCCATGTTCATCGCTTCAAAAGTGGTGCCCTGGTTGCAGGCGCCGTCGCCCGAAAACGCGATCGCAACCTTGCCCTTGCCGTCCATTTTGGCGGCCAGCGCCGCGCCAACCGCTTGCGGTGCGCCGGCGCCAACGATGCCATTTGCGCCCAGCATCCCGACCGAAAGATCGGCAATATGCATCGAGCCTGCCTTGCCTTTGCACAGGCCGTCCGCGCGGCCATAGATTTCCAGCATCATGCCTTTCACATCGCAGCCCTTGGCGATGCAGTGGCCATGGCCGCGATGGGTCGAGACGATGAAATCATCATGGGCCAGGTGCTCACACACGCCAACCGCAGCCGCCTCTTGCCCGCAGTAGAGATGCGTGAATCCGGCGATTTCACCGGTCATGATCTCCTTGTGAAGTCGTTCCTCAAACGCCCTGATCACCGCCATCTGGCGATAGGCGCGCAACAACTGGTCGCGGCTGAGTTGCACAATCACTCTCCTGTTTTCTGGCCTGTTTTCTGGCCTGTTTTCTGGCCTGGTTCCCTGACGCGCGCGTTATATCTCAATTCACTGGCCCGTCCCGCAAACTTAACTAGCATCACAAACTTCGCCAGCCCGATTGCCGACACCGCTTGCTGTTTCACGTCTATGCTATAATCAGCAGGGGTATCTGTACCATCCGTTCAAATTGATAGGGGCGGATGGAGAGAGTTTGGAATGTCGCACAGCCCGCCGTTGCAAGAGCGTGCGCGTGACTCGATATTCGGATTTCCAGCAGGAAGCCGGTTGGATTGCTTTTCGGGAGAAAAACGGGATGAACGCAAGTTCGTCTACCTTGGAAGACTGGCGGCTGGACAAAGAGGCGCTGGAAAGTGTCACGATCAGAAGTGTCGATGACATTCGCGCCGCAGCTATTGCCCTGAACGATGCCGCCCATGCTTGCGGATTCCGGATCGCCGTGGCGGTCGACATCGCTTCCAAAGAGCAAATGGTTGATGCCGAAGGCGCGATATTGAACGCTGAAGTGTTTGGCTGGGTCGCCGATGGCGAACGCTGGTGGGAAGATTCGCGGTTGGCACTCAAGTCGTTTTTGCCGCGGGCTTGCCGGTATGAGAGCGAGCCGTTCTGGTGCAATGAAGAGGGCTTTCACACGATCTGGCGGAACAAATATCTGGAAGGGATCACGCTCAAGGACTTCAAACGGGTCGTTGCAGGGCAAGCAATCATTGTCATCCCGGTTCATCTGTCGTTCGGCCAAATTGGCGCAGTCAGCCTGACCTACAAGGACTTGACTCTGAGCGATCTGAGCGAGCTTTATGCCAAATATGCCGAAAGCCTGGGTGCGCTGGTGCGGCGGTTTGTGGCAGGCTATGTGGCCGCGATGCGGACCCATCAATGGATCCCCAGCAATTGCTCCTTGTCGAAACGCGAGGTTGAGTGTCTGCGCTGGGCCGCGATCGGCAAAACCGATAATGAGATCGGCACGATCTTGTCACTGAGCCATGCGACGGTGCGCTATCATGTCCAACGGGCCGCCGAAAAGCTCAACGCAGTCAACCGCAGCCAGGCGGTGTTCAAGGCGGGGCAGCTGGGCTTTCTGGGCGCAGCTTCGTAGGTTTGGTCTAACCCAGTTTGCGAACCGGATCTCTGCCATCCCAACCAACCGAGGCGGCCTTGATCATCGCGAACAGGCTTTCGCTGCCGCTGGCAGGCTGGAGGATTTCGACGATGCTGCCTGCGCCGCCGCCGGTATCGACATAAATAACCCCGCCATCGTCGCCGACCGTGCCCTCGACCAGAACTTTGGCTCCAGCCGCCTCGGCGGTCTTGCGGGCCTGCGCCAGATCATCGGTAAGAATGCAGGTGTGATGTAGAACCTCACCGCTGACGCCGTATTCGCCCCGGTAAATCCCCGGCGCATCGTTTTCTGGGCGGATCAGTTCGATCTGCATCTCGCCCCAATAGGCCAGCGCGAGCGAGAAAACGCAGTCGCTCGGCTCGCCCAGATAGCCAATGACACCAAGCCTGATGTTCAGGATCAGGAACAACGGCCCCACCCCAAACACTTGCGTCCAATGGATCAGGGCAGCGTCAAAATCGGTGGGTACAAATGCGATCTGCATGACCGGCCCGATATCCTTGATGCTCATTGCGCGCCTCCTTGCCGATCTTGGCCATCCTATCGAATGGACCAGCTTGCAGCCAGCCGGATTGGTGGCATGATGGCAACTGGAGCGACACTGGGAGTTTTGAGAGGCCATGAGCGAGAGCGATCCCCAGATCAGCAGAGACTGGCAGGCCAGACGCCGCAAAATGGCGCGCGCCGGGCTGCAGCGGATGGTCACGCTGGTCGAGCGGCATGATACAGAACGGGCTGAAGGCCCGCTGCCCTTGCACAAGGGCGTCTATATCGATCCAGTGCGGTTTGAGGCGGAGCGGACCCAGCTGTTCCTTGGCCAGCCGATTGTTGCGGGGCTTTCCGGAGATATTCCGGGTCCTGGCGATCTGTTCGTGTTCGATGCCGCCGGGCCCTCGATCATCGTGACCCGTGGCAAGGACGGCGTCGCGCGCGCATTCCTCAACATGTGCACCCACCGCGGGGCCAAGCTGGTTGAGGAAAGTGAACCTTTTTCGGATCATCGGGCACGGGTGACCTGCCCGTTCCATGGCTGGACCTTCGATCCCACCGGAAAGCTGGTCGGACAGCCGTCCAAGGCCAGCTTTGAGGCTTGCGAGATTGGCGCGCGCAATCTGATCGAGCGCCCTTGCGCTGAATATCTCGGCCTGATCTTTGTCCGCCCCGGCGGGGGCGATCCGATCGATGCGGCGGCCCATATCGGGGACTTCGCCGATGTGCTAGCTGCGCTGGAGCTGCACCGCGCAGAGCCGGTCAAAAAAGGGATCATGACCGCCGATTCAAATTGGAAATTCGCGCTCGATACCTATTCCGAAGGCTATCATTTCGCATCGCTGCATGCCTCGACGATCGGCCAGACCAACTATAGCGATATCTCTGCGGTTGATCGCTATGGCCGGCACCACCGGGTCGGGTTTCCGGATTTTGGGGTGGGCGATCTGGTGGGAAAGCCGGAAAGCGAATGGCCCGACACCGAATATGGCGGGGTGCATTATATATTCCCCAACACGGTCGTGTTTTTTGGCTCGGTTGGCGTCGACAGCTTCTTTACCCAGGTGTTTCGCCTGTTTCCCGATGGGGTCGGCAAGACGCGCTGCCAGTTTGCCGTCTACGCGCCGTTCGGGGTCGGTTCCGAAGAATATCGGGCAATGTGCGAAATGGCCTATGATGCGACCGCGCAAGTGGTTCAGTCCGAGGATTACCGCGTCGCCTCCCATGGCTACACCAATTTGCTGACCGCTCCCGATGACTTTCATGTAGTGATCGGATCGAACGAAAATGCCGTGCAAGCGGTCCACCAGCATATTGCCGAGCTGATCGGCATGCCGCTGAATTAGGGATTGAAAATGGCCGATATCGACCCTCAAATTGATCGTGCTGACCGTTGCCCGGGGATCAGCTATACCGATATGCTGGCCGCTGATACGCGCCGGGTGCCCGATTACCTGATCCAGGAATCAAATCTGGAACTGGGCGATGAGCCGCTTTCGACGGACCGCTATATCAGCGCCGAATTCAAGGCCCGCGAAGATGCCCAGATGTGGCCCAATGTCTGGCAATTCGCCGCGCGCGAAGAGGATATGCCCGATCCCAGTGACACGGTTGTTTATGAGATTGGCGATAAATCCTTCCTGTTGATCCGGCAGGCGGATGGCGGCATTCGGGCCTTCTACAATGTCTGCCTTCACCGGGGCCGCAAGCTCAAGCTGGTCAGCGGCAAGTCGATCAATCTGCGCTGCCCGTTCCACGGCTTCACCTGGAACAATGATGGCTGCCTGAAGGAAATTCCCAACCAGTGGGATTTCAAACATCTTGAGGGCAAGGACATGAACCTGCCCGAATTGCGGGTCGAGCGCTGGCAGGGCTTTATCATGATCACCGAAAATCATGATCTGCCCTCCTTCACCGACTGGGTCGGGCCGGGTATCGAGCATTACGATAACTGGCGGCTGGACGAATGCACGACCGTCGGCTGGGTCGCCCGCGTAGTTCCGGCTAACTGGAAGGCGGTGGCCGAGGCCTTCATGGAAGCCTGGCACACGATCATCACCCATCCGCAAATCCTGCCGTTCACTGCGGACGAGAACACCCGCTACGACCTTTACGGCGATCATATGAACCGGGCGATCACCCCCAACGGAACCTTGTCGCCGCATCTCAAGGGCAAGGATCAGTTCTATGTGATCGACAAGCTGGCGGAGTTTCTTGGTGGAGACTCGCGCGGGCGGCGCAATGCCACTGACCGCGACGACCTCAAAGGCTTTGCAGCCGACGATCCGCTACTAGCGCGCAAAGTGCTGGCGCAGGCCAATCGTGAAGGCTTTAGCGCGATGAATGGCCGTGACTATTCCGAAATATGCGACAGCGAGATGCTCGATAACTTCACCTACAATATCTTTCCCAACTTCTCGCCCTGGGGCGGTTTTGTGCCCAATATCATTTACCGCTGGCGGCCCTGGGGCGATGCCGATCACTGTCTGATGGAGGTCCGCATCCTGATGCGCGCGCCCAAGGGCGAGAAACCGGCGCGTGGTGCCGAAATGTTCCTGATCCCCGATGATCAGCCCTTCACCTATGCCTCGCACATCATCGGCGAGGCGCTTGCGGGCGTATTCGATCAGGACATGGAAAACCTGCCCCATGTGCAGCAAGGGATGAAATCATCCAAAAACAAGCGGCTCGAGCTGGGCCATTATCAGGAAAGCCGCATCCGTCAGTTCCAGCATACGCTCGACAAATATCTGAGCGGCGCACTCCCCAAGATGAAAGCGTAACCCATGCAATTGAGCTTGAACGGCCGGACGCTGCTGATCACCGGGGCGTCCTCGGGAATCGGTGCGCATTTTGCAGAAGTTGCGGCTGCCGCCGGAGCCAGGCTAGTGCTCGGCGCCCGGCGGACCGACCGGCTGGACGCCCTTGTCGCCAGCATCAAGGCCAAGGGCGGCGAGGCAATCGCAGTGGCCCTGGATGTCGCCGACAAGGCCTCAACCATCGCCGCCTTCGATGCCGCCGAGGCTGCGTTCGGCCCGGTCGACAGTGTGATCGCCAATGCCGGAATGGGCAGCGAAACCCCGTTCCTCGAGCAGAGCGTCGACGAGTTCGATCAGCTCATGGCGGTCAATCTGCGCGGGGTATTTCTGACCGTGCAAGAGGGCGCCAAGCGGATGATCGCGGCCGGCAGCCGCGAGCGCCAGCACGGCCGGATCGTGATTATTTCTTCGATCCTGGCCCAGACAGTGGAGCCAGGCATGGCAATCTATTCCGCGTCGAAGGCGGCGCTGCTCCAGATGGGCAAGGTCCTCGCCCGCGAGTGGGCGCGGCAAGGGATCAACGTGAACAGCGTGCTCCCGGGCTATATCGTAACCGAAATCAACGGCGATTGGTTCAACACCGAAGGCGGCCAAAAGCAGGTGATGCGTTTCCCCCGCAAGCGAGTGATGGAGATCGACGCGCTCGATCCGACCCTGCTCTATCTTGCGTCAGACGCATCGAAATTCGTGACCGGCGTGGGCTTCACAATTGATGATGGGCAAAGCCTTTAGGCACGCCCTTATTCGATCATGCCGATCAGCGTTCCGACCGCATAAACTTCGCCTTCAGAGCCCAAAACCCGCAAAGTTCCGCTGGCCTGTGCCTCGATTTCAGAGGTCGTCTTGTCGGTTTCAACCGTGTAAATCACCTCTCCTGCGGCAACTGTATCGCCGTCGGCAAACATCCATTCGGTAAGGGTCATTTCGGTGGCGGACATGCCGATCTTGGGAATCCGGATCTCGCTCGCCATCGTCATTTGGTCCAGTCCAGCGTTGCCCGCACCGCGTCCTTGATCGCGCCCTTGCCAGGAATCCACGCCTGTTCGAGTACATTGGCCATCGGCACTGCCGAAAATGCCCCGCCGATCCGCTGAACCGGGGCTTTGAGTTCACCAAACAGCTTTTCGCTCAGCCGCGCCGCGATTTCTGCGCCGGTGCCATAGGCCTTGACCGCTTCATGCAGCACAACCGCACGGCCGGTCTTGCGAACCGAGGCGGTGACAGTGTCTTCATCGTATGGCGCGATTGTCCGCAGATCGATCACTTCAACCGAAATGCCTTCGTCAGCCAGTTGCCCCGCCACTTCAAGCGCATCGAGCACCGTGCGGCCATAGGTGACGATCGTGCAATCGCTGCCTTCGCGCGCAATCGCCGCCTTGCCCAGCGGCACGCGGTGCCCCGCCGGCGGCGCGTCGCCCGTGAGGCCGTAACACAGGATATTCTCGATAAAGATCACCGGGTCGTTGCAGGCGATCGCGGCGCGCATCAGCCCTTGGGCATCGGCCGGGTTGGACGGGGTGACGATCGTCAGGCCGGGAACATGGGCGAACCAGGCTTCCAGCATATCGGAATGCTGGCCGCCAAACCCGACCCCGACCCCGGTGGTGGTGCGGATCACCAGCGGCACGTTGGTTTGCCCGCCCGACATGAAGCGGAGCTTGGCCGCATGGTTGACGATCTGATCCATCGCAACCGTCAGGAAATTCATCAGCATGATTTCCGCAACCGGCCGCATCCCGGCAAGTGCCGCACCTACGCAGGCGCCGACAATCGCCTGCTCGGAAATTGGCGTCGAGCGAACCCGGTGCTCGCCGTATTTTTCGGTCAGGCCGGCCGAAACCTTGAACACCCCGCCGCCCTGTTTGGCCGCGACATCTTCACCGAGCAGGATGACCCCCTCGTCTTCCGCCATCGCCTCATCAAGCGCCCGGTTGAGCGCGGCGACCATCGTGATCTTGCCGCTCATGCCGCGATCTCTGCTTCATACACGTCGCGGCGAAGTTCATCGGCCCCGGGGAAGGCGCTCTCGGTGGCAAACTTTTCTGCCGCGTCCACCTCGGCATCGATCTGCGCAACAATTGCGTCAAGCTCGTGCTCGGTGAATTGATAGTCGAGCATCAGTCTGCGCAACCGCGGCAGCGGGTCTTGCGCTGCCATTTCGACCAGATGCTCCTTGGGCATATAGGAGAAGTCCGCCCCGAAGAAGTGGCCCATCATCCGGTAGCACATTGCCTCGATCAAAGTCGGCCCCTCGCCCGCGCGGGCGCGATCGACGGCGGCCACGGCGGCGGTGTACATGGCCTCGGCATCGTTGCCGTCCACCTTCACGCCGCTCATCCCATAGGCTGCTGCGCGGGTGACGACGCTGTCCACCTTGGTGTGATCGGCAAAGGCGGTATGTTCACCGTAGCGGTTGTTCTGGCAGAAGAAGATCACCGGCAGTTTGTAGAGCTGCGCCATGTTCAGCGCTTCATGGAAGGCACCGATATTGGTCGCTCCGTCGCCAAAGCAGACCACCGTGACCCGCCCGTCACCGCGGTTTTGCGAAGCCAGCGCCAGGCCATTGGCGATCGGCAGGCCCGATCCGACCACGCCGGTCGTCACCATCACCCCGGTTTCCGGGTGGGTGAAGTGCATCGAGCCGCCCTTGCCCTTGCAAGTGCCCGTTACCCTGCCGGCGATCTCGGCGTAAAGCAGATCGAGCGGCACGCCTTTGGCAATCTGATCATGCTGCCCGCGATAAGTCGTCACCAGATAGTCGGTCGGCTTGAGCGCCGCCATCATCGCCGCGCTGACCAGCTCCTGCCCGCGATAGGTGTAATAGAGCACCGCCAGCTTGCCGCCCATCAGCATCGAGCGGATCTTCTCGTCCGAACGCGCGCAGCGCATCGTGCGGGTGTAGATATCAAGCAGCGTGTCGCGGTCTATCGTCATCAGCGCCCCCGGGCAATCAAGTTAAGCAATCAGAACTGGACGCGTTTGGTATAGCCGCCATCAATGATCAGATTACTGCCCGTGGTATAGCTGGAGGCGGGGCTCGCCAGGAAGACGACCGAGCGGGCCACTTCATCCGGCGCACCAAGCCGACCCATCGGCATCTGTGCAACGGTGGCGTTGTAGAAATCGGGCATGCCACTTTTGATCGCGTCCCAATTGCCGGTCTTGTATTCGATCGGCCCGGGGGACACCGTGTTGACCCGGATACTTTTGCCCGCAAGCGCCTGAGAAAGCTGCGAACCATAGGTGATAAGCGCGGCCTTCAGGGCGTTGAAGGCCTGCGGACTGAAGAAGTTTTCAACCGCAGCCGTGGAAGACATCAGAATAATCGATCCCGATCCCGATTTTTCAAGGGCGGGGGTGAGCACTTCAACCGCGCGGACCCCGCCCAGAATGTCCAGATCAAGGCCGCGCTGCCAATCCTGCGTCGCGCCCTGGCCGGATGAGCTGGCGGTGTGGATGAATATGTCACAGCCGCCCAGCGCATCGAGCGCCTGGTTCAGCCAGGCAACATAGCCTTCGGCGTTGTCGGTCATATCGAGGACATCGGCCTGGACCTTGTGGCCAGCCTTGCCAATTTCCGCTGCCGCCGCTTTCACCCGGGCTTCATCGCGCGAGAAAAAGGCAACATCGCAGCCTTCCGCCGCAAACAGTTTTAGCGTTTCCAGGCCAATCCCGTGCGAGCCGCCGTTCATAATGACCTTTTTGCCTTTTAGCCCCAGATCCATCGCGTCTCTCCCTTGTCCTATGAAACTTTATTATGCCCGATCGGGGGCAGGCTTTGTATCCCCAAAACAGATGGGATTGCGGGCGTTGTGATCACACTTTTTGATAGTGTGCCGCCAACCTCGAGCGGGTTAGAAACACGCAAAACGGGAGAGACTCAATGGCTTTTTCAGGACCGATCGAAGACCAGCTGGCGATTCGCAGCCTGCATGATAGCTATGCTGACGCAGTATTTCGCCGCGATGCCAGTGATTGGGGTAGCAATTGGGCCATCGATGGCCGCTGGCATTTGATGGGCACCACCGTTGAAGGCCGCGATACGATCGTCGGCATGTGGAACGGCGCGATGGCGGGCTTCGCCTTTGTCGCGTTCTTTGCCCAAACTGCTGCGATCGAGATTGAGGGTGATCATGCGACGGGCCGGGTTTTCACCGATGAAGTGCTTGAGACGGCGGATGGCGAGATTCGCCGCCCGGTTGGCCGTTACGACGATATCTATGTGAAGAGCGACGGTCGGTGGCTTTATCAGGAACGCATCTACGCGATGTTGAAGGGATAGGATGATGAAGGTGCTGATTTCCGGCGAGCTCGAATTTCCGCCTGAAAAGCGCGAGGCCGCTCTGGCCGAGGCCAAGGACTGGATCGCTATGGCGCTCGCCGAACAGGGTTGCCGTCACTACGCCTGGACTGCCGATCCCCATTATCCGGGGCGGGTCCATGTGTTCGAGGAATGGGACTGTGCCGCAGACCTTCAGGACCATCTGGAGGGCGAGGCCTATCGGGGCATGGCCGGGCATCTTGCGAACTTCTCGATCCTTGGCGCCGAAACCCGCAAATACCGCTGCGATCTGTCCGAGCCGGTCTACGGCCCGGATGGCGTTGCAACTGCCACATTCCTGACCGCCAAGGGGTATGCGCCATGACCAATTTGACCGGCAAAATTGCCGTAGTACTGGGCGCTGGCGGCAAGGATAATATGGGCCAAGCGATCGCCCGCAAGCTGGCCTCCGCCGGTGCCAAAGTCGTCGTGACCGGCCGCCAGGAAGCAGCGCTCAAAGCGCTGGCGAGCGAAATTTCCGGCGACTGGATGCTGTGCGATATCGCCAAAAAAGCCGATGTCGAAGCGCTGGCAAATGAAACACTCCGGCGCCATGGCAAGATCGATATCGGCGTCAATGCGACCGGTTGGGGCCTGCTCAAATCACTGCATGACATCAGCGAAGATGAGCTTGACCAGATCATTGCGCTGCAATTCAAGGGCGTGCATTATTTCCTCAGCGCCTTTGTCCGCGCCATGCCCACGGGCGGCTCGTTGATGCAGATATCTTCGGCCACAACCCAATGCGTGATTGACGATCATGCCGCCTATATCGGCACCAAATCCGGTGCAGAGGCACTGATCCGCTGTGTCGCCAACCAATATGGGCCGCAGGGCATCCGTGCCAACATCGTGTCTCCCGGCTTCACCGACACCCCGATGACCTCGGCTTCGTTCGCGGTGCCGGGCCTCGCCAATGCCTTCATCAAGGAATATCCGCTGGGCCGCGTCGGGACGTCAGAGGACATTGCCCATGCGGTGCTGTGGCTGGCTGATGATGCGAGTTTTATCACCGGTCAGAATCTGCAGATCAACGGCGGGCTGACGCTGCGCCGCAATCCGCGGCCCGAAGAAATCAGCGCCGCGATCGGAGCAGCCATGGCCGCGCAACCGGCCAGCTAGAGTTTGAGCAGCTGCTTACCCTTGTTGGCGCCCACAAACAGGCGCTGCAGGGTGGCGGGCGCGTTTTCGAAGCCGTGCTGGATATCTTCTTGATAGGTCAGCTTGCCTTCCTGCGCCCACTTCACCAGCCGCTTGCGGATGTCAGGAAACTCATTGATCCAGTCGAGCACGATGAAGCCCTGCATCCGCGCGCGGCGGAACACCAGATTGAAGTAATTCTCAGGACCTGCCGGTAAGGTGCCGCTTTCATAGCGGCTGATCCCGCCACAAATGACCACACGCGCTCCGGTTGCGATCCGGCCCAGCATATCGTTGAGGATCTTGCCACCGACATTGTCGAAGATGACATTGATCCCATCGGGCGCCAGCTGCTTGAGCTGCTCGCGGATCGGCCCGGCCTTGTAATCAATCGCGTGATCATAGCCGGCTTCTTCGACCAGCCAGGCACATTTTTCGGGGCCGCCAGCGATCCCGATCACGGTGCATCCGGCGATCTTGGCCAGCTGGCCGACGATTGACCCCGTGGCCCCAGCCGCGCCGGAGACCACTACCACATCGCCCGCCACCGGCTCGCCAACCTTGAACAACCCGCAATAGGCGGTGACGCCTGTCGTTCCCAGAATCGAAAGCATCGCGGTTGGTGAAAGAGCTGACTCGGCCCGGTTCAGATCGGCGCCATTGTGGATCAGATATTCGCTCCACCCGGTAGAGCCCGCCAACAGCGCGCCGACCGCAAATTTCCCGTCATTGCTGGCAACAACTTCGGTGATCCCTGAGCCGCGCATCACATCGCCAATCGCCATCGGCGCGACGTAATCGGCGATGTTTTCCATCCAGCCCTTTTGCGCCGGATCGAACCCCAGATAATGCGTCCGGAGCAGCATTTCCCCCGGCCCGGGATCGGGCAGGTCGGCCGTCACCAGTTTCAAATCATCATCAGCGATCGGACGGCCTCGCGGGTGTCCGTTCAATAGCCATTGGCGGGTCTTGGTCACGCGGCGGTCTCCTGGTTGGGCATGGCCTGCCGGTACAACGGGTTGTCCGCCGAATAATAGTTGCAGTGGAAGCCGCTTGGCACGCGGAACGGGATCAGCACCCGGGCGATCGGTCCGGCAGCAATATCGTCCGCCGCGAATATGGCGAGCTCGGTCGTCGCGCTATTGGCCGGGTGGACCAGGGTCATCGCATAGCCGTCGGCCTCTTTGGTTCCGCCCATGCGGGGCGCAAAGACCAGCTCGCCGGCTGCCGCGCCAGCGCCGAAATGCCAGATGTCCTCCTGGCCGGTCAACGTATCGAACCGCAGCACCGCGTCCATTCCCTCAACCCGGCCATCGCGGGAGTTGAGATTGATGTTGGCAAAGCTCTGCCGTGTCTTGCGGCTCATCAAGCGGTCGTCGGGCCGGGGGAACTGAATGTCGCGATCGCTCAGCGTCTCTTCTTTCATCCAGCCGGTGTTGCCGTGAGGATCGATCGTCCAGCGCCGCAAGCTTTGCGGGGTTTCACCATGCGTGCGCCGTTTACCTGTTTCGTCCGGGAACAACGCCGTGCCATTAGCCGCCGCCACATCGGCGATGATCTTGCCGTCTTCCTCCCAGACATTGAGTTCATGGAACATGTGGCGCGGTTCATATTCGAACCATTTGATGTCCGCTTCCGACCCTTCACGCGGCATGACCGCAATCTTGGTTGGGCGATCGTTGACCCATGCGGTCATCGGCCCGCCTGCTGCGAAGCGTTTCAGGTCGGTATCGATCGGGATGAACGGAAACACCACCCAGTTCTCGGTCAGGAAGAAGGTGTGCATCAGGCTTAGATGCGGCATCTGGATGATCTCGGTCTTGCGGATCTTGCCCTCAGCCGTGATGATGTCATAGCGCATTTCGGCAGCGCCATTCACCCCGTTGATCGCAGCACCGGTGTTGAACATTTCACCGGTCGCATAATCAACCGTCGGATGCGCCGAAAAGGTCGAGGTGACGACCCCGCCATAGAGCTCCTCGCCAATCGTCTCAAGGCTGCGCGGATCGAGCACAACCGGCGGCGCGCCCTCCATCAGCGCGAGCAATTGCCCGCCATGCAGAATAATGTTGGTGTTGCCGGTGTTATAGCGCTTGCCGGCGGTGACCGGGTCAGCCGTCATCGGATTGCCGAACATCCCGAACAGGCGTTTGCCAGCTGCCTTTTCCATCAGGAATTTTTCGGTCTTGACCCAGCGGTTGCGCATCGAAACGCGGCCATCGGCAATCTCGAAGGCATAGACCATCCCGTCGCCATCGAACCAATGATAATCGCCCTCGCGCGGCGGATAGAGCGGTTCAGGGCCGTTGCGATAGAAAATGCCTGAAAGATCATCGGGAATAGCGCCTTCGACGATCAGATCGGGGGCATCCGCTTCAAACCGGACCGGCGCATGATGCCCGGTCAAATAGGGATGATCAAAGAACGGTTCAGCCATGAGAGTTGCCTCTTTCGGGTGGTTCAACGGACTATAGCCATGGCCGAACCCTGCCCCGATATCAGCTATCTAAAATGAGCGGCCAGCCACCAGCTAGCTAAATCATGGGTTGTGCAGGGCGCAAAAATGCCCATCGTTACCAGCCGGACAATGACTATGCGGAAGGACTGGAAATGGCAGAAAATGAAGCGTCCGATACAAAGTCCGATACAAGGCAAGCCCGTCACGGCGGCTGCTTGTGCGGCGCGGTGCGCTATAAAATCGAATGGCCGCCGGAGATGGTAGCGATTTGTCATTGCGGAAATTGCCAGAAACAGACGGGCACGGCATTGTCGGTTGTCGTGTTCCTGAAGCGCGACCAGCTGGAAGTCACGGGCGAACTTTCGACCTATCAAGATACCGCAGCCTCGGGAGCGCCGGTCTATCGCAAGTTTTGCGGAAAATGTGGCTCGCCAGTGATTACCGAGACCCCATCCGCGACCCTGCAGGGCAACATCTTCATCAAGGCAGGCACGCTCGATGATAGCACTGGTCTTGCGCCGACCCTCCATTTCTGGACCAAAAGCGCGCAGGACTGGTTTGTCTTCCCCGAGACCGGCGAGCGTCTGGAGACGCAATAACCGGATCGATGATCGCTGCAACCACACTATAAGGGATTGAACTCTTGAAACAAAATCGCCGCTTCTTGCTGGTCCGCAGACCCAATGGTACCCCCGTTGCCGAGGATTTCAAGCTGGAGGCCAGTGAGGTTCCGCCGCTTGAGGAAGGGCAATTCCTGATCCAGAACCGCTATGCATCGCTCGATCCGGCGATGCGCGGCTGGATGGATGATGCACCTTCCTATATGCCACCGATCCCGCTGGGCGATGCCGTGCGGGCATCGACCGTCGGGGTGGTGAGCGAGAGCAAGGCGGCGGATTTTCCGGTTGGCCAATGGGTCTCGGGGTTGAACGCGATCGAGGAATATACGGTCGGCGTGCCGGGCGGATTTTCGCAGCCGATCGATATCTCGATCGTGCCTTCACCGACCAACTTTCTATCGGTGCTGGGCGCGGTGGGGCTGACGGCCTATTTTGGACTGAACGAAGTGTGCAAGCCGCAGCCGGGTGATGTAGTTCTGATCACTGGCGCAGCAGGCGCCGTGGGCTCGCTGGTGGGACAGCTTGCTAAGATCAACGGCGCATCCAAAGTGATCGGCATCGCCGGCGGCCCGGAAAAATGTGCTCGCCTGATCGAACGCTACGGGTTTGACGCGGCGATCAATTATCGCGGGAAATCGGTCGATCAATTGTCGGCCGAGCTGGCGGCCCTTGCGCCGGGCGGTGTCAACGTCATCTTCGAAAATGTCGGCGGGGATATCCTCGACGCGGGCCTGAATAATCTGGCGATGGGCGCGCGGATCGGCCTGTGCGGGCTGATTAGCGAATACAACAATTCAGGCGCAAAAACCGGCGCGCGCAATATCTGGCAGCTGATCGTCAAACGGGCATCGATGACCGGGCTGCTGGTTGCCGACTACGTCCCGCGCTTTGGCGAAGGCGCGATGGCGATGGCCGGTCTGGTCCAGGCCGGTAGACTGGTGTTCGATGAGCATATCGATGAAGGGATCGAAAATGCACTGCCGGCGTTCCTGCGGCTGTTCAGCGGCAACAATGATGGCAAGATGATCCTCAAGATTGGTGACTGATGGAGCAGCCCAGCCTCCTGGTTTTAAGCGGAGGGCATCCTTTCGAGGAAGGGCCATTTGCGGCGATACTGGCCGAGCTTTCAGCGTGGAAGGTTTCCCACCTGATCCACCCGGAGGCCGAGCGGCTGGTGGGCGAAGGCGCAGCAGACACTGCTGATGCGCTGCTGTTCTATGACATGCCAGGCTATGAGTTTGCCGATGGCGCCGTGACATCGCGCCCGCCTTCGGCTGCCTTCAAGGCCGCAATCAGGCGCCGCTTTGCCAGCGGGCGAGGCGCGGTGATGATGCACCATGCTCTGGCCGGTTGGGCCGATTGGCCGGAATGGAGCGAAATGGTCGGCGGGCGGTTTCTCTATCAGCCCGGACAAGTGCGCGGGAAAGAATGCCTTGATTCAGGCTATCGGCACGACATGGACTATATCGCTACGGTCGTTGCGGATCATCCCGTTGTTGCTGGAATTGCGCCAAGTTTCGCCGTGAATGATGAACTATATCTGGCGGAAATTTATGAGTCGGACATTATCCCGCTCATCCGGTCGGACTTTGGCTTTGTCGCCGACAACTTCTTTTCAGCCGCCAAGGCGGTGGCCGGACAGATGTTCGACAATCAGGATTGGCCGCATCCCCCCGGCAGTAATCTGTTGGCCTGGGCACACCATGTCGGGAGCGCCCGGATTGTTTATCTGCAATTCGGCGATGGGCCGTCCACATACGAAAATCCCTCGGTGCAGCGCCTGCTGGCCAATGCGCTGGACTGGACATCAAGGAGCGAGACATGAACGCTGAACAGAATACGCCTCAATTGCAGCGCGAGTTTTGCTGATGGGCCGTGAAATCATGGGCCGGAAAGCCATCGTCACCGGCGCGGCTTCGGGCATAGGAGCCGCTGCTGTGGCGCGATTGCGCAGCGATGGGGTCGATGTTCTGGCGATCGATTTGGTCGAAAGCGGATTGCAGGGCACGCACAATTTTGTCGTCGATCTGGGCAATCCGGCCGCTTTTCCAGCAATAGCAGCGCAGGCTGAAGCGCTGCTGGGCGGGCTTGATATTCTAATCAACAACGCCGGGGTTTGCCCGGCAGGCCCGCTTGACGACATGACCGAGGCGATGTGGGATCAGGCGCTGTCTATCAATGTCACAGCGGTGATGAAACTGAGCCGCATCATGCTGCCCATGCTTCGCCAATCGGCAGCAGCACGTGTGATCAACACCGGATCAATCATGTCGAGTTTTGGCGACGCCGGCCTCGTTGCCTACACTACATCGAAGCACGCAGTTCTTGGCCTGACCAGGGCTTTGGCCGCTGAACTGGGGTCGGACGGGATCACCGTCAATTGCGTTCAGCCCGGGGCCATTGCCACCGGGATGACCAAGGCGATGTTTGAAGATAATTCGGACAGTCAGCGATATTACATCGACCGCTCGGTATTGGGCCGGATCGGTCAGCCCGAAGACATCGCGGATGTGATGGCGTTCCTCGCCTCAGATGACGCGCGGTTTATTACCGGGCAGGGAATAATGGTCGACGGCGGCGTCATGCTGCATAGCTAGCGGCAAAACCCAAACACTACCATTTTCGCTTATCGCCCCGCATTGCGCGCCGTGCCATTCACGGGATATTGG
Source organism: Novosphingobium sp. (assembly GCA_031367905.1). GTDB lineage: Bacteria > Pseudomonadota > Alphaproteobacteria > Sphingomonadales > Sphingomonadaceae > Novosphingobium. The sequence continues at coordinate 12,421 of JANLQQ010000197.1, read as the reverse complement.
AGAATTGCGATGAATGATTTGAGTTCCGCTCGGAGTCTTTCCGATCCGGACGTGATCCAGGACCCGTTTCCTTATTACCAATGGGCGCTGGCGCATGCACCGGTCGCGGAATTGCCGGGGACGGGTATAAAAGTCATCATGAGTTACGCCATGTGCAGCGAAGCGGCGGGACGGGTGGAGGACTTCTCCAACGCTTTCACCGCCACGCTGTCTGGCGCCTTGTCCGCTGACCCAGAGGTTGCTGATATATTGGCGGGTGGATGGCCGCAAATCGACACCTTGCTGACCGCAGACCCGCCAGTCCACACCCGTTACCGCAAGCTCGTCAACCTCGCCTTTTCGATGCCGCGGGTGAATGCGCTGGAAGCGGGCATCCGCCAAAAGGTGGCCGGGCTCATTGATACGTTCATCGACAAGGGTGAATGTGAATTCGTTGCCGAATACAGCGTGCCTCTGCCGGTCAAGGTGATCTGCGAGCAGCTGGGCTTTGACCTTTCCTGGCACAGCGATGTCAAACGCTGGTCTGACGCATTTGCCGACCGGTTGGGCCATATGATCTCGCGCGAGCGTGAGCTTGAATGCGCGGCCGAGATTGTCGAGTTTCAAAAAGCGGTCAAAGTGAAGATCGATGAGCGGCGGGCAAACCCGACCGACGATCTACTGTCCGACGTGGTAAATGCGCGGGTCGAGGGTGAACGGCCGCTCGACGATGCGGAAATCCTCTCGATCGCGCAGCAGCTGATGGTCGCCGGGAACGAAACCACGACCCACGCCATCGCAGGCGGCATGGTTCACCTGGCGCAGAATCCCGAACAAGCGGCCAAATTGCGGGCGGACCCCAAATTGATCCCCAATGCGGTTGAGGAAATCCTCCGCCTCGATACGCCGACTGCGGGCATGTGGCGCGTCGTCACCCGGGATTGTGAGCTTGGCGGTTATCAGTTCAAAGGCGGCTCGATGGTCCTCCTGCGCTATGCTGCGGCCAATCGTGACCCAGTCCAATTCCCCGATCCGGATGGTTTTGACGTGGAGCGCAAGAATGCGCGAACCCATATGGCCTTCGGCAAGGGCACGCATATGTGCGTCGGCAATATGCTCAGCCGCAAGGAAATGACTGTTTCATTCGAGGCACTCCTCGAACGGCTGGATGATATTCGCCTGGCTGATGGGGCCAGGCTTGAGGTGTCGCCAAACTTGCTGCTGCGCGGTTACAAAGCGGTGCCGATCACCTTCAGGAAGCGCGGATGAATTTCGATCTCGACGAGAATCAGAGCCTGTTCCAGGCTGCAGTCGAGCGATTCTCGTATGGCGCTGACGTGCTCGCGCGGCAGCGCTCCCGCGCGCTGGCCGGGGGGTTTGATCGGGCGCGCTGGAAGGAGATGGCAGACCTTGGCCTGATCGCGCTTGCGGCTGCTGAAAAAGATGGTGGCCTTGGCGGATCGATGCACGACTGCGCGATTGTGGCCCAGGCTTTGGGCAAAGCACAAACGGTCGAACCCTGGCTCGAATGCGGGTTTCTGGGCGCACGTCTGCTATGCGGTACACCGCTGATCGAAGCGATCATCAGCGGCGAGACGGTTGCTGCCTTTGCCTTTGCCGAAGCCGGGCGCCGTTATGCGCTCGATGCAGTTCAGATGCGGGCGCGCCAGGCAGCAAGCGGATATGTGCTTTCGGGCGAGAAGCAATTTGTCTTGAATGGTGCTGCGGCCGATCTGTTTGTCGTCACGGCCAACCTTGATGGATCGACCGAGTTGTTTACCCTACCTCGCGATGCCGCCGGGGTCGATGTGAAGCCCTATCCAGTGGTCGATGGCAGTTTTGCTGCGATCCTGACCCTGCGCGATGTCGCGGTCGATGCCCCCTTGCCCGGCGGCACCGAACGACTGCTGGCGGGTATTGATGACGTCCGGCTGATGGCCTCAGCGGAAATGGTCGGGCAGGCGCAACAGCTGTTCGACGAAACGCTGAATTATGTGAAAACCCGCGAACAGTTCGGCCAGCCGCTCGGCCGTTTCCAGGTGATCCAGCACAATATGGTCGGCGGATACGAGAAGGTCGAATTGATGCAATCCGCGCTTTATCGCGCGCTGCTCGCGCCAGCCCTGAACCGGAGCCGCGAGATAAGCGGCCTCAAGGCCTTTGTCGGCGCGGCGGCAATTGAGGTCGCGCATCTGGCAGTGCAGATGCATGGCGGCATGGGCACGACCGATGATCTGGGCATCGGACATGGTTTGAAGCGCATTATGCTGCTTTCAAAGCTGTTCGGCGATCCTGCCAGCGATCTGGCCGCCTATGCGAAGGCGGCATGATGATGGAGCTCTTGCAATGGACGTGAACTTTGGTGCTGAAGATCTGGTCTTTCAGGCCGAAGTCCGCAATTTTCTTGCTGAAAAACTCAACTCACGGCTGAGAGAGGGTGCAGCAAATACGCCAAGCGTGTTTACCGAACCGGATATCACGCGCGAATGGCAATCGATCCTTCAGCAACAGGGCTGGTTGGCAACATCATGGCCCAAGGAAGATGGTGGTCCGGGCTGGACCCCGACGCAAAAATATCTGTTCGAAAAGGAATGCGCAATCGCTGGCGCTCCATCCCTGCCGATCCTTGGCCTGCGTCTGGTTGGCCCGGTAATCTGCAAATTCGGTACGCCAGAGCAAAAGGCGCATTTCCTGCCACGGATCCTCTCGGGCGAGGATTATTGGTGCCAGGGCTATTCCGAGCCTGGATCGGGTTCCGATCTGGCCTCGCTCAAGACCCGCGCGATCCGCCAGGGCGACAAATATATCGTCAACGGCTCCAAGATGTGGACCACACATGCCCACCACGCCAACTGGATTTTCGCGCTGGTGCGGACCGATCCCACCGCCAAGAAGCAGGAGGGGATCAGTTTCCTGCTGATTCCGCTGGAGCAGCCGGGCGTCACGATCACGCCGATCATCACCATGGGCAACGACCATGAAGTGAACGCGACCTTTTTCGACAATGCGGAGACCGGGATTGAAAACCGGGTCGGTGCAGAGGGGCAGGGTTGGACGATTGCCAAATATCTGCTCGAGAATGAGCGCGGTGGTTCCTGCGCCGCGCCATCCTTGCTGGCTTCGCTCGATCGGATCGAGACATTGGCGGCGGGGCTCGCCTCGGGCGTCAATGGTGCCCTGATCCACGATCCGATAATTGCCCAGCGGATCGCAAAGCTGCGCCTGGAAACACAGGCGTTTGAAACGACCGAACTGCGGATCATCGCCGAGCTTATCAAGGGCCGCCCCGCCGGGCCCCAGACGTCGCTGGTCAAGCTGATCAGCTCAAACCTGCGTCAGGCGATTCAGGAGCTTACGGTTGATCTGTTCGGCTATGACGGGTTGCAGCTGCCTGTCACCCGCCCGCTCTATGGCAATGACGCGCCCGAACCGATTGGCAGCCGCGCCGCCCAGCTGGCAATGCCGGCCTATCTCAATGGGCGAGCCTATACGATTTTTGGCGGATCGAACGAAGTCCAGCGGACGATCATCGCCAAGCAGGTGCTGGGATTGTAGCTTAAACCCCCATCATCCCCGCCGTGCTTGCGCCATCAATCCCGTATTCCGATCCTGAAATGAACCCGGCTGCGTCTGATGCCAGGAACGTCACCAGCCCCGCCACTTCGTCCACCTGCGCCATCCGGCCAAGCGGGGCCATCGCTTCAAACTGCGCCCGGGCTGCCGCTGAATCCGGCGCGCGATCGATCACGCCGCGGATCATCTCGGTTTCAACCACGCCGGGGTGAATGGTGTTGCAGCGGATTCTGGTCTGCTGATTGGCGCAATGCAGCGCGATCGATTTGGACAGCGCGATATGCGCGCCCTTGGTGGTGGAATAGGCAACATAATTGCCCATCGGGCGATATGCATTCATCGATGAATTGATGATAATCGATCCGCTTGCCCCGCCTGGATTGGCCCGCATCGCCCGCACCGCATGCTGCGCGGTGAGCATCACACCGGTCAGATTGATGCCGATCAGACGAATCCAGTTATCGTATTCGATCTCTTCGACATTGCTGTCGCCAATCTCGGTTCCGGCATTGGCAAAGGCGATATCGAGGCGTCCGAAATCGGATTGAATCATCTGCATCAAGGGCTCCCAACCGTCCGGCTCCTCGACTCGGTGCGCCTTGAAGGTCGCGCCCGTTTCGGCGCAAATTGCCGCAGCTGCTTCGGCATTGGAGCCGGTAAAGACCACCCTGGCCCCTTCGGCGACAAAGCGCCGGACCGTGCCCGCGCCAATCCCCGATGTGCCACCAGTGATCAGCGCGACTTTTCCTTCAAGTTGACCAACCATTTAGCTTACTCCTGATGCAGACAATCCGGCCATCCTGACGCCAAGCGCGGGGTCGGTGGGGTCGTTCCAATCCTGCCGGGCGGCCCATACTTCGAGCGCCGTCGGCGGGTGGCGGAAGTTTCGCGCCATCTCATCAACATCCGCAACCAGCGGTGACGCCGGCTGGGCGTTATACCAGCGGTAAAAGCTGGCCATGCCATCATAGATTGAAAGGGGGGCCACGTCAGCCGAACCGGTCACCAGCATGCTCATGCTTGAAGCAAATTCATCGGGCGACAGGCTTTTGAATGCGATCGTCCGGCCTGCGGCCTGGCTCAGCCGTGCCGCTACTTCGCCGCCAGTCAGAGCTTCCGGTCCGCCGATCCGGTAACGCCCGCTGGGCAAATCATCGCGCGCCAGGGCCTCGACCATATAGGCGGCGATGTCATCCAGGCAAATCCAGGAAATCTTGAGATCGGGCTTGGCCGGATAGGCAAAGACGCTCTGATTGACGATCGACGGCTTGTTCCAACTGCGGATCATGTTGTCCATGAAGACCTTGGGCTCAAGAATGACGTATTCTGAGCCGCTGCCGATAATCGCCTGCTCGATATTGCGGCGTCCGTCATGCGCGGGGGCGCCGATGTCGTGATCCTCGACGTGGCAGCTGGTGTTGAACACGATCTTCTTGATGCCATTGGCGCGGGCCGCAGCGGCGATATTAGCACCCAATTGCTTGGCGAGTTCCCGGTCAAACACGAATGGCAGATGCGCGGCAATGCTGTCCATGCCATTGGCCGCAGCGATCATCGACTGGTGATCATACAGGCTGGCCTCGACCGTTTCGACAGCCGCAAATTCGGTTGTGGCAAGTGCATCGCGGTTACGCAGTGCCGCGACCGGAACCATGCCCGCCGCGATCAGCCGCCTGAGAAGCGGATGCCCCTGATCGCCAGTTGCCCCTAAAACCAATACGCGCTGCATCTTGTTCTCCCAGGGCTTTCGCCCACTCATTAATTGGCAAGTCGGGCCGCGGTGCGGCCGGCGATATAGCCGAAGGTCAGCGCTGGCCCCAAAGTGCCGCCCGCCCCCGCATAGACACTGCCAGTGGGGCAACTGATAACGTTGCCTGCCCCATACAGCCCGGCAATTGGTTCCCCATCAACGTCAAGGATCTGGGCCGAAGCATTGGTTCGCGCGCCGCCATTTGTCCCAAGCGCACCCATTTTCAGTTCGACTGCGTAAAACGGCACAGCCTCCAATGGCCCCAAGGTTGCCGCTGCACCAGGCCTTGAGCGATCGCCATAAAACCGGTCATAATCGCTTTGTCCTCGCCCGAACACTGGGTCTTGCGCCTGCTCGGCATGACGGTTGAAATCGGCGACCGTGCGGATCATTTGATCGCCATCAACGCCGATTTTCGCTGCCAGTTCTGCCAGACTATCGGCGCGAAAAATCCAGTCCGGCAAGGCAGCTCCGGGCATCACCGAGGCCAGAGGATAGCGCTGGCGATATTGATCGTCGAAGATCAGGAAGGCCGGCAGGTTGGGATAATCATATGTGGCGGGGTCAAAGGCGTGGAAAGCCCCCGCCAGCGACGAATAATTGTTGGCCTCGTTGCAGAAGCGATTGCCCGCGCGGTTAACCATGATCGTATGCGGCAGGGTCCGCTCGATCAGTACCGGTGCCGCTCTTTGCGAACCATCCTCCCAGCTTGCACCATCCACTGACAAGGTTGGCACCCACCAGGCGTTGGTCATATTACCCAGCCCTGCCCCGGCCGCCATGGCCATTTTCAGACCGTCGCCGGTATTGCCCGGCGGGGACGCAGGCGCGGTGAGTGGCCCGCGCAGGAATGTGTGTTTCAGCTGCTCATTCCATTCAAATCCGCCGGTCGCGAGGATCACTCCGCGCTGCGCCGTGATCGCCTTGCGCTGGCCTTCATGGGTAAATTCGGCCCCGGACACCCGGCCATTCTCGATCAGCAGCCGGCTGCCCTTGCAAGCCAGTTGCGGTTCGATCCCGCGATCGAGGCACGCCCTCAGAAGCCGCCCGATCAATGCCTGACCAAACCCGCGCAAATCTTCATCGGCCCGGCGCTGCATTTCGGCCGGATCGATGAAACCCGAAGCTCCGCCAAGCGGCGTTTCGCGCAACATCATCCGCTGGATCATGCCGTCATTAAAGACCTTGTCGGCCCAGTCGCCCAGCTCCTTGAAGCCGAACAGATCATTGTCGAGCGCCCTGCCGCCGCCGGGCTTGGCGCCGGGCCGATCGAGGTAGTAATCAGGGTAGCCTTCAAGGATACTGAGCCGCAGCGCATTCGCTTGCTCCAGAAACGCAAGCGCAGCCGGCCCTTCGCGAACAAAAGCCGCCAGCACGGCGGCATCCATCTCGCCATGATCGAGCGAGCCGAAATAGGCCAGCGCAGCTTCGTCGCTATCGGCCAGCCCGGCTGTTTTCATCTGCGGATTATTCGCAATCCACACTATCCCGCCGGAAATCGCCGCGGTCCCGCCCAGCCGATCGCCTTTGTCGATAATTGCAATCCGGGCGCCGCCGTCATGTGCGGCCAGCGCGGCGGTCAAGCCCGCTGCCCCCGCGCCAATGATCAGGACATCGGTTTCGGATGACCAACCGGGCGTGCCCATCTGGCTAGAGGCCGCCGGTCACAAACAGACACTGGCCGGTTACCCAACCGGCCGCAGGCGAGGCCAGATAGAGGACCGCCGCCGCGATATCCTCTTCACTGCCATAGCGCTTCAAGGGGATGCGGATCATCTCGCGCAGTTGCTCGCGCTTTTCTTCGCTGTCGGTGCCCATGCAATCGTCGAAATTCGCGGTCGGGATCGGCCCCGGCGCCACAGCGTTGACCCGGATGTTGGGGGCAAGTTCGTGCGACAGTGTCGCGGTCAGGCTGTTAACGCCGGCCTTGGCTGCACCATAGGGACCGTTTTTGACTTGCGGCCCGTAAGACGCTCTAGACGAAGTGTTGATGATCACCCCGCCATTTTCCTTCATCTGTGCCGCAGCGACAACTGCGCCCATCCACACCGACTTCAGATTGAGGCTGATCGTGGCATCCCAGTTTTCCTCGGGCGTTTTCGTCAGATAGCGCGGTGTGCCATCGGGAATTCCGCCTGCATTGCTGACCCAGATGCTGATCGGGCCAAGTTCACTGGCAGCGCGCTGGGCCAGGGTTTCGAGCGCGGCCATGCTGGTTGAATCGGTTGGAACGACCAGCGCGCGGCGCCCCCTCGCCCGGATTTCGCCGGCAACCGCTTCCAGATCCGCCGCCGTCCGCGCGCCAATCGCGACATCGGCACCCGCTTCAGCCAGGCCGATTGCGATCGCCCGGCCAATCCCCTTGCCAGCCCCAGTTACAACCGCAACCTGACCATCAAGCCTGAATCTGTCCAATATGCTCATACTGCTCCCTCTCGTTCCATGTCCGCTAAGCACGGGCCGCTGGGCTAATCACCGCCGACCACCCCTTCGACAACCGACTTGGCGTTGTCGACCCGGATCGCGGCGCCATTGATAAACTTCGCTTCATCCGAGGCCAGGAACAGAACAGTATAGGCAATGTCGTCAGGCTCGCCGAGTTTGCTTGGCGGCGGCGCGTCATCGGCTGGGTGCAAGCCGGAGGCGGCAACTTTACCAGCAAATTCCATGACCATGGGAGTGAGTATCCCGGCGGGATGGACGCTGTTGCAGCGAATATTATATTTGCTGTTGGTGCAATGGACCGCAACGCTGCGGGTCAGGCTTTCGATCGCGCCTTTGGCTGCGGCATAGGCGGCTACATTAGGCTCACCCTGAATGGACGCGATCGAGGCCATATTGATGATCGAGCCGCCGCCGGTCTGCTTCATCGCCAGAACCGCGTGCTTGCAGCCAAAAAATGTGCCGTCGGCGCTGACCGCCATAATGAAGCGATAATCTGCTTCGGTCTGGGTTTCGATGTTGCCAAGCTCAACCACGCCGGCATTATTGACCAGAATGTCGAGTTTGCCGTGGCGCGCTATGACGTCTGCGATCAATGCCTCCCATTCAGCCTCCTTGCGTACATCATGGACCAGAAATTCGGCGTTCCCGCCGATCTCGGCGGCTATCCGGGCGCCATTTTCGCGATCGACATCGGTCAGGATGACTGTTGCCCCCTCGCGCGCAAACATCCGTGCATCGGCCTCGCCCAGTCCTTTGGCTGCGCCGGTAATGATCGCAACTTTTCCTGCCAGCCTGTCCAAATTCGCGCTCCTCTCATTTATGCCATCTTCCCACTAGTTGGCTTCGGATGCTAGGCTCTGAGCCCTAGCAAAATGGGGGAGAGCGCGTGGCGGATAAAATCGAAGAGCTGTGGGCGAGAGAGCAGATCCGTGATCGGTTGCATCTCTATTGCAAGGGAATTGATCGCCGCGACTGGGCCTTGGTGCGGTCGTGTTTCGCAGATGACCACTATCATGACCATGGCGGGTTCACGGGCACACCCGATGAATTTGTTGCTGGTGCGGCAAGCATGCTCGAAAAGTTTCCGGCGACCCACCACAGTGTTTCGAATGTCCATATCACCCTGGCAGAAGATGGGCTGAGCGCGTCAACCGAGGCCAATTTCATCGCATATCATCGGATCGCAGCGGGGCATTATGAGGGGCTGCCGGTGCCGACCGGCGGCAAGGCAACCGATTGGATCGTCGCCGGGCGCTATTGCGATCAGCTGGAGCTGCGCGAGGGAAGCTGGCTGATCGTCAAGCGCCTTGGGATTCATGATTGGGAACGCTACAACGAAGCCAACTATTAGGCTCACTCAGCCGCCAGATGGACGATGCGCCGTGTCTGACCAATCCTGCCGCTTGGCCCAATCCAGCAATGTTTCAAACTCGATCTCGGGCAGCCGTTCCTGCATGTAATCGGTATTGACCTTGAACGGCTGGGTCGGCGCGGTGTTGTTGTAATTATAAAATGCCGCGATCCCGGCCGAATAAGGCACGCGCATTTCCTCGGGCATGCTGTCACCCAGTGCTGCCACCAGCAGGTCGCCAAATTCCTCGGGCGTGCAGGGATCATATTTGATTTCGCGGCCAAAGACCTGCGAGAGGGTCGCGGCCACTTCGGGCGGTTTCAGCCGCTGCGGGCCACCGATGTTCATCCATGCCCCTTCCAGATCGGGTCGGTCGAGCGCCGCCACCATGATCTTGCCAACATCATCGAGGCTGATCCAGTTGGCTTCCAGATGGGCCAGATGCGGATAGACATAGCGGCTTTCGTGGACGATGAACGGGCGCGCCCAGTTGGTCAGCAGATTATCCATGAACAGCACCGAACCGAACACGGTGGCGGGGACACCTGATCGCCACAACTCGTTGATGCCCGCAGTATTGCCGGCATAGCTATGGGCATCACCGGGCTTGTCGGGGATCCAGCTGGAGGTGTTCCACACGAAGCGCTGGGCGCCAACCTGCTTGGCTGCCCGTCCGACCGCTGCGGCCAGGATTGAACGATCCTCGCGCGCTTGCAGGGGATGGGTATAGAAAATTGCATCCGATCCTTCGAGCGCGGGCACATAGGTTGCCGGATCATACAGGTCCATCTGGCGCGTTTCGATGTCGGCGTTGGTCATTCCCAGATCGGGGTTATCGCTGCGGGACAAGGCGCGGACCTTGTGGCCAGCGGCGATCAGCTGACGAACTTGCGCCAGGCCTTGCCTGCCGGTTGCTCCGATCACAGATACCAATGCCATTGCCAACTCCCATGGCTATATTCAACTTCGCTTGTATCCTAGCTTGACAAGCCGGCAAGGCAGCTAGTGATTATGGTAGGACGAACCGGCCAGAGAGGCATCTATAGGATAGGCCATGCAACAATCAGACATCATCTCGATCGGCGACGTTATTCGCTTCCAGGCCCACGAGCGCGGCGATCAGGTGGCCTTCACTTTTGAAGGAGACGAGCTGACTTATGGCCAGCTCCACCGGAACAGCAATCGCGCCGCAAATGGTTTGATTGCGCTGGGCGTGAAGCCGGGCGACCGGGTGGCCTACATGGGCAAGAACTCGCATCTCTACTTTGAGATTTTGGCTGCCGTAGCCAAGGTCGGAGCGGTGATGACCCCGATCAACTGGCGGCTGGCCCCGCCTGAAGTGACGTATATCGTCAATGATTGCCAGGCGCGGGTGTTGTTTATCGGGCCCGAGTTCACCGAGCTGATGCGGCAGATCAAGCCATCGGTGACCCATGTTGAAACAATCATCGGTTCCGAAGCGGCGGATGATAACATTCCCGACTATCGCACCTGGCGCGATGGGTTTGACGAGACCGATCCCGATATTGCCTGTGCCGCCGATGATGATGCGATCCAGCTCTATACCTCGGGCACCACCGGCCATCCCAAAGGCGCGATCATGACGCACGGCTCGATCCTGACCAAGCGGACAGCCGAAGAAGAAGCGGCCTTGCAAGACTGGCAGCGATCAGAGCCGGGGGAAACCAGTCTGCTCGCCATGCCCTGCTTTCATGTCAGCGGAACCGGCTTTGGCATCACCGTGATGAATGGCGGCACCCAGGCAATTGTCGTGCGCGAATACGATCCTGCCGAGGCGCTCAGCTTTATCGAGCAATATGGAATATCGAAGATCTTCATGGTGCCTGCCGCGATTCAGATCATGCTCAACCATCCCCGCGTGCGTGAGATCGATTTTTCGCGGCTCAAATACATTATGTACGGCGCATCTCCGATCCCGCTTGATCTGATGAAGCAGAGCATCGAGGTGTTCGGCTGCGGCTTTATCCAGATGTACGGGATGACCGAGACATCGGGGACGATCGTTGCGCTCAATCCCGAAGATCATGACCCGGCCGGCAATGAGCGGATGCGTTCGGTCGGCAAGCCCTTGCTTGGCGTCGAAATCAAGGTGATCGATGAGCTTGGCAACGAAGTCCTGCCGCGCACCGTTGGCGAGATCGCGACACGGTCTGCGAAGAACATGAAAGGCTATTGGAACATGCCCGGAGCGAGCGCGGCAACCATTGATCAAGACGGCTGGCTGCGCACTGGCGATGCCGGCTATCTCGATGAGGATGGCTATCTCTACATCCATGACCGGGTCAAGGACATGATCATTTCCGGCGGCGAAAACGTCTATCCGGCCGAGGTTGAGAACGCCGTCTACAGCCACCCGCTGGTGGCTGACGTCGCGGTGATAGGCGTGCCGGATGAGAAATGGGGCGAGGCAGTCAAGGCCTGCGTCGTGCTCAAGGAAGGGGCCCAGGTTTCTCAAGCCGATATTATCGCCCACGCGCGGCAGAATATCGCAGGATATAAATGCCCCAAGTCAGTCGATTTCGTCGCGGCGCTGCCACGCAATCCATCCGGCAAGATCCTGCGCCGCGAATTGCGGGCGCCTTACTGGGTTGGCCGGGACCGCGCTATAAACTGACTATCCAGGGTCAGAGCGCATCGCCCAGGTAATCCCGCGCCGCAACAGCTCGTAATAGACCGGATAATTCCACGAGCAGCGTTCGGGCACCGGATAGAAATCCTGCATGCCCGGCAGGTCGTAATGCCCCCGGCAATGGCCCAGCGCGTTATAGACGATCCGGCCCTTGCCGATGTCGTGGGTGTAAAGGATCGGCACCACGGTTGCGGGCCAGGTATGGTCGACGAAACCTTCGGCCTCACCTTCAAAGCGGGTCTGGAGCAGTGTGTCGATCTCCGCAGTGGTATGCGAGAGATACAGCTCGTCGTTGGTGACAAAATCGACGATTCCGCGCGTCAGTTCGTGATCATGGTTGGCTACTTCAACGGAAGTTGCCGATCGGTGGGTGAGCCTTGAACTGGGTGCCGAGCATCTCCATCACATCAGGGCGATCATCGGGTGCATCGACCCCGCCATCAGTGAACTTCAGGATCGAATTGGTGCCATGGAGTGCGAGCCATTTTCCGCCCGCTTCCACCCATTTGCGAATCGCCGCGGCTTCATCCTGGGTCGGCATGAAATCGCAAGTGTAAGTGATCAACATGGTGCAGGCATTCAGCCGCTCGATATCGGCATAATCGCAGGCAACCGTGGTGCGTATTTCGGGATGCTCGGCCAGCAGCTTGAGCAGCTCGAGCCGGGCGTAATC
>JANLQQ010000174.1:0-1992 GCA_031367905.1 Novosphingobium sp. | reverse complement strand
GATGACGGATCCGCGCGGTCCATTGGAGGTTCCACGTCGCCGTTGGATCGGCTGGACGCGGCGGGTAGGAAAAGTCTTCCAGTGGTCCAAAGGCGGTCAGCATCCCCATCCGGAAATCGGGTGCATCGCGGCGCACTTCGGCGGGGATGGTGCAACTGGTTGTCGCCGGGGCCAACACCGTCCGGTCACGGACCAGCGGCGCGACCTGCGCCGGGGTCAGCCAATCCGACAGGCCGCCCCCGAACTGGCGGCTGGCGCTGCTGGACCACATCACCATGTCCCCCATCTGGCCATCGGGCGCGCGCTTGCCGCCAAACAGCGTAGCGTGATAACCGGTCGCATCGGCAATCGCCGCCCAGCTCATCAGGGTCGATCCGCTGGGCTGGGGCGTCGCAGTGACTCGCAGCGGAGCCATGAAGTCTTTGGTCAGCGTAAAAGCAATCTCGGGTGAATAGTTTCCGGCGATCCGGTGCGCACCGACCAGCGAGCTGTCCGGCTTGGCGAATTTGCCATCCGCTGCCGGCCAGCGCCCGAAGGTCCGACTGTTCTTCAGGGTCGGCCCCCAATCGCGGATGATTGTGCTGGACCACATCCCTGGCGGCATTTGCCCAGCGGCGAGCTTGGCAAAATCGATCACTACTGGCTGGCCCTTGGGCGTGCGTTCGCCGCAGCCCCAATAGATCAGCATTCGCCCGCGCGGTCGCTGGCCCGAGGGGAAACCCTCCTCCATCCGCTCTTGCTCCGGAGTGATCAACGCGACCGATTTGCCGAGTTTGGCGACCAGCGGCATGAAATGATCAGCCTTCGCCGCGCCCTTGGCCGGAGTTTGAGCGGAGCCGAGCCGTAACTGCAGCTCATGCTGCGTATTATTGCCGCCGCGTCCAAACATCATACCCATTGCAGCGCCAGCGCCGCCCCCCATTCCGCTCATCCCCGAAACGGTCGCGGCGCGCATATCATAACGCGCAACCGGTCCGCTGGCCGGCTTTTGCTGGGCCACCAACGGCAAGGTGATAAGCACACTTGCCGCTCCTGAAAGAATGAGCGTGAGATTACGAAGTTGGGCCATGGCGCGAGTCCTTTTCGCTGATCGCTTGCGCATAATGCAGGCCCAGAACGATTGATTGTCAATTGTCGACATCACACGCTCTGGCCTTTCGCGCAGTCCGTCAATCGGCTAGCCCAGCAAGATGGCTTCAACCCCTTCTGCATTGTTCGGCATTGAGCGCTCGCTTGGCGGGCGCAGTTGGCGCTGGCGCGGCGGCAACATGGATGTGGGGGCGCAAGGGTTTGGATTGGAAGAAGATCTGGTTACACAGCTGCTGCTCTCGCGAGGGATAGCGCGTGAAGATCTTGCGCGGCACCGCAGCCCCACACTACGCAGTTTTTTGCCTGATCCATCCGAATTCCGCGATATGGACACTGCCGCCGAACGTCTGGTTCAAGCAGTGCTGACCGGCGAGACAGTTACTATCTATGGCGATTATGATGTGGATGGAGCAACCAGCGCTGCCTTGCTGGTCCGCTTGCTGCGGATGCTGGGGCATGAGGCTAACTATTACATCCCCGACCGGCTGCTCGAAGGCTATGGTCCCTCAGGCGAAGCGCTGGTACGGATTGCCGCAGGTGGCAGCAGTCTGATAGTCACGGTCGATTGCGGCGCGATGGCGCACGAGGCGCTGGGTATGGCCCATGCTGCCGGGGTAGATGTGATCGTGGTCGATCATCACAAATGCTCGGCCCTGCTTCCCAAATCGGTGGCGCTGGTCAATCCCAATCGGCTCGATGAGAGCGATATCGGCGCAGCGCATGCCCATCTGGCCGCTGTTGGAGTAGCCTTCCTGCTTGCCATCGCAACGGTCCGCTGCCTGCGTGATCGCGGTTTTTTTGCCGGCATGGCTGAGCCCGACCTGATGTCGCTGCTCGATCTGGTGGCGCTGGGTACAGTGGCCGATGTTGCCGCGCTCCACGGGCTCAACCGGGCGTTTGTTG
>JANLQQ010000171.1:0-7691 GCA_031367905.1 Novosphingobium sp. | reverse complement strand
CGATCAGGAAGGCGGTGATCCCGCGGCTGCCATCTCCGGTCTTCGCATAGACCACCAAAGTATCAGCATAGGTCGCATTGGTGATCCAGAACTTGGTGCCGTTCAGCACATAGCCGCCCTGCACTGCCTCGGCCTTGAGCTTCATCGAGACGACGTCTGAGCCAGCGCCTGCTTCCGACATCGCCAGGCTGCCGACATGTTCGCCGCTGATCAATCCGGGGAGGTATTTCGCCTTCTGTTCGTCGGTTCCCCAGCGGCGGATCTGGTTGATGCAGAGGTTGGAATGCGCGCCGTATGACAGCCCGACCGAGGCCGAGGCGCGGCTGACTTCCTCAACCGCGATGACGTGCTCAAGGTAGCCAAGCCCCAGCCCGCCCCATTCCTCTTCCACTGTAATCCCGTGCAGGCCCAGCGCGCCCATCGCGGGCCACAATTCGCGCGGGAACCAATCCTCGGCATCGATCCGCACCGCCAGCGGCGCGATCTGCTCATCGGCAAAACGCGCGGTCGCCTCGCGGATCATCATCGCGCTTTCGCTCAGGCCAAAGTCGAATTCCGGGGTGGCGCGCATGGTCTCTCCTGTTCGCAGCAGGGCATAGCAACAATTGTAACCAGATCAAAACGTCGTCCCCGGCTCGACCGGGGACGACGCGCGTCCTAAAACCCCACCCCATCCGGCCAGCCGGGCGCGGCTAGGCCCATGACCTTGAACAGCGTGCCCATCTGGTCTTCACCGATCAGGCGTTGCTTGGCAGCGAGGACTGCACCAGCTTGACTTGGCGCAGCAGCAGCCAGAGCAGCGGCGCGCGCTTCGATCCCCATTTTGCGCAGCCAGTGCCCCTGCGGCACCGTGCCCAGCCACTTGACGTCGCGCGATCGAGCCACTTGGGCGAGCGCGGAAAAATCGACATGGGCAGTAAGGTCAGCCTCACCCGGATCGGTGAATGGATCGACTTTCCGGTGGCTCCGCACCGCCTGCAAGGTCGAGCCATCGCGCGGGGCGTCGTGTCCATAATCGATCAACAGCGCCGCGCCGCCCTGCACCACCAGTCGCTGGGCGACTTCATCGATCACCGCCGCCGCGCCGGGACAGAATTCAATGATCGTACCGACGCCTGCTGCCCGGCGTGCTTCGGGTACAGCTGCATCCATCGGCTCGGGCCCGGCGATGCAGATGAAACGGTCGTCCTCAACCACCACTATCCGCTCACGCCAGCCACCCCCGGTCTTGACCAGTTGGCGGACCGGCAGCGCATCAAGAAACTCATTGCCGACGATCAGCAGCGGGGCGCTGTGCGGAAGGGTCGAGAGATCGTGGTGCCACTGCGCATCGGAAACGGTGGCCAGCTGGATCTCCCGGAGCGCTGCCGAAGCCTCGACGAAATGGACTTCCGGCTTCAGCCCAAAGCGCCGCGCCGCCTGCAAGGCATCGCGCGCCAGCGTACCACGTCCCGGGCCAAGCTCGACGTAATGGACCGGTTCCGGGCGTCCAGCGCGGATCCACATATCGGCCAGCCACAGCCCGATCAGCTCGCCGAACATCTGGCTGATTTCGGGCGCGGTGACGAAATCGCCCGCCGCTCCCAGCGGATCGCGTGAGGCGTAATAGCGGGCATTCGCTTCCCCCATATACTGCATCAGGCTGATCGGTCCGGTGGTCGCAATCAGCCGTCGGAAGATAGCGGCCAGAGTAACTCCGGGGGTCGCCTCATTCATTTAGGCACAGGCGTCCCGCTACCCAGCGGCGGACGCAGCAGCGCGCGGACCATGAAGAACAGCCCGACCAGCATCAGCGGGATCGTCAGCCACTGGCCCATCGACAGGCCGGTACGCGCGGCAAATTCAGCCAGCTGGCTGTCTGGCTCGCGGAAATATTCAGCGTTGAAGCGAGCCAGCCCCATCCCCAGTGCAAAGGTACCAACCAGCAGGCCGGGCCGCCAGCGGGCGCGGGTCTTCCAGAACAGCGGCAGCATGATCAGCGCCAGCACCAGCCCTTCCAACCCGGCCTGGTAGAGTTGGCTGGGATGGCGGGCGAGCGGGCCGCCATCGGGGAACACCATCGCCCACGGCACATCCGGCCCGGCGACCCGGCCCCACAGCTCACCATTGACGAAATTTGCCATGCGCCCGAAAAACATACCGGCCGGAATGCAAACCGCCATATAATCGGCGACCCGCAGGAATTTAAGCCCGTTCTTCCACGATACCCAGGCCAGCGCGATCACCACGCCGATCAGCCCGCCATGGAAGCTCATCCCGCCTTCCCACAGCTTGAACAGGTCGGTCGAGGTCCACAGATGCGGGGCATAGAAGGTGGCATAGCCCAATCTGCCGCCCAGGATGATCCCCAGCGTACAATAGAAAAACAGATCATCGGCATGGCGCTGGCCAAGCGGAGCTCCGGGGGCCTTGATCATTCGGGTCAAGTGCCAATAGCCCAGGATAATCGCAGTCAGGTAAGCCAGGCTGTACCAGCGCAGCATGAAGAACCCCAGATCGATTCCCCGGGTCAGCCCCAGATCCAGCCATTGAATTGGCGCTGCGGTCGCCCCGGCGGCAAGCAATAGTGACAGCAAGGACGTAACCCCCTAGACGAAGAGTGGAAAGACAAGGCATGAACAGCTGGGACAACCGGCGACCCGCCTTCTGGCATAGAGCCGATCAGGATACAAACTCCTCTGCGAAGAGAGAATGGCCTGTTCGCGGTGTGTGCAAGGGACGCGCCGATAAATTGGGAAAAAGGAAGCCGAATGGCGAGCGAACTCGACAATGCCTTGAATTCCGCAGCGGACCGCCTGTCCGTTCCGGGCGGACCACTTGAAACCATACCGTTTGAACGCTTTGGCACGGCCTTGCCGATGCTGAGGCTCGCCCCGCCGACGCTGCCCAGTTACATGGAGCTGTTCTGCAGCCAGCACGGGACGGCCGAATTCATCATCGATGGCGATTTGCGGCTGAGTTTTGCCCAGACGCATGAAGCGGCGCGGATCGTCGCGGGCGGGTTGGTCGCCGGTCACGGCGTCCAGCGCGGGGACCGGATTGGGATCGCCGCACGCAATTCGGCCAACTGGATCATCGCCTATATGGCCGTCGTGATGGCCGGCGGCTGCGCCACGCTGCTCAACGGATGGTGGACCGGCGAGGAGCTGGCCGATGGCATCAGGCTGGCCGAATGCACCATCGTGCTGGCAGACGCCCCGCGCGCCGCCCGGCTCGATGGGTTCAGCCATCCAGCCAAGGTTATCGTCTTCGATCATGGCCCCGCCGATGATGGCGACCCGTTGCAGGGCCTCGCGCCGCTGCTGGCCAGCGGTGGCGGAGCCGATACCGCCCTGCCTGCGCTGACCGGCGATGACCTCGCCACGATCCTTTATACCTCGGGCTCAACTGGCCAGTCGAAAGGTGCTTGGTCCGATCATCGCGCTGTAGTGCAGGCGGTGATGAATTATGCCGCCCAATCACTGATGGTGGTGACTCTCCTCACCGAACGGGGCGAGGCTCCCGCCGTGCAACCTGCGGCGCTGGTCAATGTACCGCTGTTCCACGTCACCGGCGAAGTCCCGCTGATGCTCCAGAGCTTTGCGCTGGGCCGAAAACTTGTACTGATGCCCAAATGGGATGCCGAAGAGGCGATGCGGCTGATCGAAAAGGAGCGGACAACCTATTTCGTCGGTGTGCCGCTGATGAGTTTCGAGATCGCTACCCATCCCAATCGCGACAAATATGATCTGTCGAGCTGCACCGCCTATGCCGCCGGCGGCGCGCCGCGTCCGATCGAACACGTCAGCCGCTTGCGCGAGGCCTTGCCACATGCGTTTCCGCTGCTCGGCTATGGCCTGACCGAAACCAACGCCGTCGGCTGCGGCAACATCAACGAGAACTATATCGCCAAACCCGGCAGCACCGGCATGGCCAGCCGTCCGCTGGTCGATCTGGCGATCCTTGATGATGCTGGAGGCGTCTTGCCTTCACCGCAAATCGGTGAAGTCGCGATCCGCACAATCTGCAATTTTGGCGGCTATTGGAACAACCCGGAAGCAACCGCTGCGGCGATCATGCCCGATGGCTATTTCCGCAGCGGGGACCTGGGCTACCTCGATGAAGACGGCTATCTGTTCATCGTTGATCGCAAAAAAGACATCATCATCCGCGGCGGCGAGAATATCTCGTGCATCGAGGTTGAGCAGGCGATCTATGCCCATCCCGATATCGCCGAGGCCAGTGTGTTCGGGCTGCCCGACGAGCGGCTGGGCGAAATGGTTGGCGCGGTCTGGCTGGCCAAGGCCGGCCGCGGCCTGACCGAGGCCGCGCTGCACCAGTTCCTGATGACCCGGATTGCCGCATTCAAGATTCCGGCACGCTATTGGCAGGAGCATGAAACCCTGCCCCGGCTGGGCACCGAAAAGGTCGACAAGCGGGCCCTGCGCGGGCGTTACTTGCCGCTGTGGGAAGCCGAGCGGAGGCAACAGGCGCAGGCGTGAGCGCCACACGAACCTCCTTTCCCGCCCGCATCGCCAACCAGCGCGCGATCATTGACCGGCGCGCCTTGGCGGGCAGGATCGCCGATGCTGCGTCCGATGGAGGGGCTGGCAGCGGTGCAGCCAAAGCCCGGCCGCGCGTGGTCGAACTGCTCCGGGCCGCACTGGCGGACGGGCGCAGCGAAATCGCGCGGCGGATCGCGGCCAAGCCGTCTGCGGGCTATGAATGCGCCGAAGAACAGGCGTTTCTGATCGATCAGCTGGTCCGGGTAATCCACGATCATGTCGCCACCGATCTTTACCCCTCGGGCAACCGCTCGACCGGCGAGCGGATCGCGATCATGGCGGTTGGCGGCTATGGCCGGGGCGAAATGGCACCGCATTCCGATGTCGATATCGCCTTTCTGACGCCCGACAAGCAAACCGCCTGGTGCGAACAAATGATCGAGGCGATGCTCTATTTCCTGTGGGATCTGGGCCTCAAAGTCGGTCAGTCGAGCCGTTCGCTGAGCGATATGGTGCGGATGGCCAAAAGCGATCTGACCATCCGCACTGCGCTGCTCGAAGGCCGCTATGTCTGGGGCGATCAGGCCCTGTTCGATGAAGCAGAGGTCCGCTTTTTCGCCGAAGTCGTCGCCGGGACCGAGCGGCAATTCGTCACCGAAAAACTTGCCGAGCGCAACGCGCGCCACAAGCGGCTGGGCGATAGCCGCTATGTGGTGGAACCCAACGTCAAGGAGGGCAAGGGGGGCTTGCGCGATCTCCACACGCTCTACTGGATCGGCAAATACATCCACAAGGTGCGCGATCCTTCCGAGCTGGTTGCAGTGGGCTTGCTCAGCGCCAACGAGTATAAATCATTCCGCCGCGCCGAAAACTTTTTCTGGGCGGTGCGCTGCCACCTCCACACCATCACCGGCCGCGCCGAAGACCGGCTGACCTTCGACGTCCAGCGCGAAATAGCCGCGCGGATGCAGTTCTCCGACCGCCCGGGCAAAAGCGCTGTCGAACGGTTCATGCAGTATTTCTTCCTCCAGGCCAAAAGCGTCGGCCATCTGACCGGGCTGTTCCTGGCCCAGCTGGATGAGCAATTCGCCAAGAAACAGCCGCGCGGGCTGCTCGCCGGTTTCCGGGCCAAGCCCCGCAATCTCAAGGGCTATCGGGTATTCGGCGGCAAGATCGGGGTTCCTTCGGACGACTGGTTTGCGCAGGACCCGGTCCGCCTGCTCGAGATCTTCGTGCTGGCCGATGCCAATGGGCTCGAGATCCATCCCGAGGCGATGCGGCTGGCCGCGCGCGATGCCCGGGCCATCGATGCCTTGCGCGGCGATCCGCGCGCCAATGCGCTGTTCCTCGATCTGTTGACCAGCCGCCACGATCCCGAAACCGTGCTGCGCTGGCTTAACGAGGCCGGGGTGTTTGGGCGGTTTATTCCCGATTTCGGCCGGGTCAACGCGCAGATGCAGTTTGATATGTACCACCATTATACGGTGGACGAACACACTATCCGCGCCATCGGCCTGCTCGCCCGGATCGAGAAGGGCGAGATGAAGGTCGATCATCCGCTGGCCACCGCACTGGTCCAGAAAATCACCCACCGCCGCGCGCTGTATGTCGCTGTGCTGCTCCACGATATCGCCAAGGGACGGCGCGGTGATCATTCGGTGCTCGGCGCAGAAGTGGCGCTGAAGCTGTGCCCGAGGCTCGGCATGAGCGAGGAAGAAACCGCACTGACCAGCTGGCTCGTTGGCACCCATCTGCTGATGAGCGCCACCGCTTTCAAACGCGATCTGGCCGACTGGAAGACGATCACCGATTTCGTTGCCGTGGTGCAATCGGTTGAGCGGCTGCGCACCCTGTCGCTCTTGACCATTGTCGATATCCGCGCGGTGGGCCCCGGCGTGTGGAACGGGTGGAAGCGCCAGCTGCTCCAGGAACTCCACGACGCCGCCGAAGAGCGCCTGCGGCTGGGCCACAAACAACATGGCCGGAGCGAGCGGATCGCCGCCAAGAAGGCCGTAGTCGCACAGCGGCTCGGCAAGCACGGCAGGTTGGTCGCCGGCGTCGGCCTGCAGCTCGGCGATGCCTACTGGATTGCCGAGCCCGATGACATCATCGCGATGAACCTGACCCAGCTCGATCGGGCCAAGGGTGCGGCGCTCGACGTCCACACCGAATATTACGCCGCCAGGGGCGCGACGCTGGTCACCGTTATCGCCGCCGATCACCCGGGGCTGTTCTACCGCATTGCCGGCGGGATCCATCTGGCTGGCGGCAACATCATCGACGCGCGGATCCACACCACACGGAGCGGCGTCGCGGTCGACAATTTCCTGGTGCAGGATCCGCTTGGGCGCCCCTTCATGGAAGCTGGCCAGCTCGCCCGGATCAAGACCGCGATCGCCGATGCGCTGGCGGGTCGGGTCAAACTGGTCCCCCGGCTCGACGCCCGCCCGCTCGCTCGCCCGCGCGCCGATGCCTTCGAAGTCCGCCCCCGGGTCGAGTTCGACAATGCCGCTTCAAACCGCTTCACCGTGATCGAAGTCAACGCCCGCGATCGCCCCGCGCTGCTCAACCGCCTCGCCCGCGCGCTGTTCGAAGCCCGCCTGATCGTCCACTCCGCCCACATCGCCACTTACGGCGAACGCGCAGTCGATAATTTCTACGTCACCGATGTGCTGGGCGAAAAGGTCGATGCAGTGAGCCGCTTGAAGGCGGTGGAGAAGAAGCTGCTGGAAGCAGCGGGGGACGAGGTGGTGGAGGCGGCGGTGGCGTAGAGTCTTTTGGACTGGTGCGGCGCCAATGACGCACTACCCCAGCCGCGCCCTGCGCTGTGTGTCGGTCCATGGCCAGCGTGACCGATTATCCACCGCGAGCCGGCTGCGGCCGCTGCCCTTTGCGAAGGTCAGCGCCAGTTCGGCCCGGCCGATCGTGTCATCAAGCGAGCGCCCGATCCGCGCCACCCCCGCACTGGCGGTGATCGGGATCCCCTGGCTGCCAACCGATTCGCTGATCTCCGCCAAAGTGCCAACGATCCGCTGGCAGATCGCCTCGGCTTCGGCAGGAGAGGCGCCAGGCAGCAGCACCCCCAGCCTTTCCCCGCCGATGCGCGAGATGATATCTTCGGATCGCATCAGGGTGCGGACCAGTTCGGCAAAGACCACCAGCACCTCGTCGCCGATGGATTGCCCGTGGCGCAGGTTAAACGCCTTG
>JANLQQ010000157.1:0-3407 GCA_031367905.1 Novosphingobium sp. | reverse complement strand
CGATATGGGTCGATTTGCCGGTGCCGTGATAGCCCTGCACCATCACCCGGCGGTTGAAGGCAAACCCGGCCAGGATCGCCAGCGTCGTGTCCGGATCGAACACATAGCTGGAATCGTGATCGGGCACGCGCTCATCCGCCTCGGAAAAGGCGGGAACCTGCATGTCGATATCGATCCCGAAATGCTCACGCACATCTAGCATACGGTCTGGCGCGTCCAGGATTGTGGTGGCGCGGCTATCGGGCTGGATATTGGGAATGTCTGTCATTGCACTCAACCGCCTATACGGGGCTGCGCCGCGCTGCAATAAGCATTAAGGTGCAATTTGCGACTCATCGAGAGAGAATTATGAAGATTTTTGGCTTTCCGATCTCACCCTATGTTCGCAAAGTTCACCTGGTCGCCGCCGAAAAGAGCGTCAAGGTGGAGATGGTGCTGAGTGATCCGCGGACGCCTTTGCCCGAATTTCTCGCGGCCAGCCCGTTTCGCAAGATCCCGGCACTGCAGGATGGCGATTATACCTTGTGCGATTCAACCGCGATCGTAGCCTATATCGATGCCAAGCATCCCGAAGTGTCAATCTTCCCGGCTGACCCAGCCGCGCGCGGTAAGGCAATCTGGTTCGAGGAATTTGCCGATACGATTATGACTGCAGCCGGTGGCAAGGTGGTATTCAACCGCTTCGTCGGACCCAAGCTGATGGGTCTGCCGGGCGACGAGGTGGCGGCCGAAGCGGGCCTGGCAGAACTTGTCCCGATCCTTGCCTATCTCGAAAGTCAGGCCCCGGCCCACGGCTGGCTGGCCGGTAACGAATTCAGCATCGGCGATATCGCTGTCGCTGCCGTTTTGCGGAGCATGGGCTATGTTGGGCTGGAGCCTGACGCAGCCACCCACCCGGCTACTGCCGCCTGGTATGAGCGGGTCAAGGCGCGTGCCGCCTGGCAGGCCGTGGCGGCGCTTGAAAAGAAGATAATACCGGGCTGATTTTTGTCAGCTTGGCGCTAAATTTCGGAGGTAATGCGATGAGTTACATCGACGGATTCGTGATCGCGGTGCCAACCGCAAACAAGCAGAAGTTCATCGATCATGCCGCCACTGCCGACAGCATGTTTATTGAGATGGGCGCAATCCGGGTGCTGGAATGCTGGGGCGATGATGTGCCCGATGGCAAGCTCACTGATTTCCGTCGGGCGGTGCAGGCCACTGCCGATGAGAGCGTGGTGTTCAGCTGGATCGAATGGCCCGACAAGGCAACCCGCGATGCCGGTATGGCCAGGATGATGGCCCCCGACTTCAAGGATCCGCGCATAGATCAGGAAACGAACCCCATGCCATTCGATGCCAAACGCATGATTTTTGGAGGATTCAGCCCCGTCGTCGATCTGGCCAGCAAGGTAAACTGACATGTATGAACTGTCCGTCACCCGCCTGATTGCCGCGTCTCCCACCAAAGTATGGGAGGTTATGACCGAGCGGATGGGCGAATGGTGGTGCCCCAAACCGTGGCGCGCCAAAGTGGAGCGGCTGGACCATCAGCCCGGCGGTCTCTCGCGGATCGTGATGTATGGCCCGGACGGCGAAGTGAACCCGCATGACGGCTTCATGCTCGCGTGGGATGAGGGCAAGCGATTCGCCTTTACCGACGCGATCAAGCCAGATCTGATGCCGGACGGTCCGTTCATGATCGGGATATGGGCGATCGAGGCGGAAGCAGACGGCACCCGCTATACTGCTTGCGCGCGGCACTGGAGCGCCGAATCAATGGCTCACCACAAGGAAATGGGCTTCGAGCAAGGCTGGGGCGTCTGCGCCGACCAGCTCAAGGCGCTCTGCGTGGGTTAAGAGGATAGGTGCGAGGGTTAGGCGAAGGGAGCTGTGCGCCGCAGCAACTGATAAGCCTCGACCACTTGCTGCAAGCGTCCCTCATGCGTGCGATCCCCGCCATTGCGATCGGGGTGGTATTTGCGGACCAGCTGGGAATAGCGTGCGCGCAGATCGTTGCGAGAGGCGTCAAGTTGGAGGCCGAGCAGTTCCAGCGCGCGGCGTTCGTCAGGGCTGACCGCGCAGCCATCGCTGCGCTCGGCAGGCTTGCGCTTCCGGGCGCGGGCACTGATAGCTTCCAGCGGATCGTCAAAATCGGCCCAGCGCGGCGCTCCGTCAATTCTAGCTGTCGGACTAAAGGCTCGCGTTTGTCGGGCCCAGCCGTGGATCGGTGATTGCGCGGCAAGGATTTCCTCGCTGCTCATCCCCTCGAACCAGTCATAGCCCGCGTTGAATTCGCGGACATGATCTAGGCAGAACCAGCGATAATCGCCCGGCCCGTCGAAGCTGGAGCCGCGCCCACCCGGCGCGCGGAATTCGCCCGTCTCATTGCAGCCGGGCGCTTCGCACTGGCGCTCAGTGCCCGCCATCCGGCCATGAAATCGATCGTGTCTCACCACTTCCACATGGCGGCAGATCGAGTAGAAGTGAAGCTATGACATTATCCATTGCAGACGAAATCGAACAGATTCTTCGCGCCGCCTTCGCGCCCAGCCGCCTTGCCGTGATCAACGACAGTGCCCGCCACCACGGCCACAGCGGCGATGATGGCAGCGGGGAATCGCATTTCAGCATTGAGATCGAAAGTGCCGTCTTTGCCGGGGTGTCGCGGCTGGAGCGGCAGCGGATGATCAACCGCGCATTGGACGATATTCCTGGTCGGCGAGTTCATGCACTTGCGGTGAAGGCTAAAGCGCCAGGCGAATAGGAGTAATACATGAACTTTTCCGGTCAAACCGCGTGGATCACTGGTGCCTCATCGGGAATTGGGGCAGCGCTAGCCCGCGCGCTGGCCAGACAAGGCGCGCGGCTGGTGCTGTCGGGCCGTAATGTCGAAGCGCTGGAGACTGTCGCGGCGGAGTGCGGTGACAGTCTGGTGCTGCCGTTCGAGACAACCGACATGGCCGCGATTGCTCCTGCCGTTGAACGCGCTTGGGACTGGGCGTTTGCGGGCTCTGGCGGGATCGACATGCTGGTCAACAACGCCGGAATTTCGCAGCGCTCGCTCGCGATCGATACCGGCTTCGCCGTCTATGAGCGGATCATCGGCGTCGATCTGCTCGCGCCGATTGCGCTGACCCAGGCGATCCTGCCGCGCATGGCCAAGCGCGGGAGCGGGCGGTTGGTGATGATTTCAAGTGTCGCCGGCAAGGTCGGTGTGCCGCTGCGCACCGCCTACAGCGCGGCCAAGTTCGGGCTGATCGGTTATGCAGATGCGTTGCGGGCCGAAGTCGCGCAGCTTGGACTCAAGGTCCATGTCATCATCCCCGGCTCGGTCCGCACTGATGTTTCGCGCAATGCGCTGACCGCCGACGGCAGCCGCCGAGAGGCGAGCGACAAGGCAATCGAAAACGGGATCGACCCCG
>JANLQQ010000078.1:0-26445 GCA_031367905.1 Novosphingobium sp. | reverse complement strand
TATCCGTCACCAGAGCGGCGGCGGTTTCGTCACAAGACGATTCAATTCCGAGGACAATCCCCATCCCGACTTTCCCTTATCGAGATTGCGCACTAGCACAAGCTGCGATGCCCTTTGTTCTGCCCAAACCCATGCGCCTTGGCACCCGCCGCTCGCCGCTCGCCATGGCCCAGGCCGAGGAATGCCGCGCGCGGCTGATCGCGGCGCATGGCTGGGGCGAAGCCGATATCATGCTGGTCCCGGTTACCGCCAGTGGTGACAAGATCCAGGATCGTCCGCTGGCCGAAATCGGCGGCAAGGCGCTGTGGACCAAGGAACTCGATGCCTGGCTGCTGGCTGGGGAAATCGATTTTGCGGTCCATTCGGCCAAGGATGTCGAGACGATCCGCCCGGCCGGAATCACTATCGCCGCGATCCTCCCGCGCGAAGACGTCCGCGATGTGCTGATCGGCGCGGCCTCGATCGCGGCACTGCCGCAAGCCGCCCGGGTCGGCACCAGCGCGCCGCGCCGCGCCGCGCAATTGCTCCACGCGCGCCCAGATTGCACAGTAGTGCTGTTCCGCGGCAATGTCGCGACCAGGCTAGCCAAGCTGGCGGCAGGCGAGGTCGACGCGACCCTGCTGGCGGCGGCCGGACTCAACCGGCTGGGCGAGCATGGCACCGGCCATCCGCTTGCCGCCGATGAATGGCTGCCAGCACCTGGCCAAGGCGCCATCGCGGTGGAATGCCGGACCGCTGATTTTGCTACCGGCGAATTCCTTGCCGCGATCGATCATGCCCCCAGCCGAACTGCGGTAATCGCCGAACGGGCGCTGCTCGCTGCGCTGGGCGGGAATTGCCACAGTCCAATCGCGGTGCTGACCCGTTGCAATGGCGATGCATTGACGATGCAGGCCGCGCTGTTCAGCCCCGACGGGGCAGAGCGGGTGGATGGCGAAGCAAGCTTTGCCGCTGGCGATTTGGCAGGTCCGGCGCGGCTCGCCACGCAGCTCCTGGCCCGCGCGGTCCCAGCGATTACGGCGCATTTTTCCGGTCCGTCATGACGCCGCTGATTGTGATCCGCCCCGAACCCGGATGCAGCGCGACTATCGCCGCAGCGCGCCAAATGGGACTGGAAGCGCTGGGGTTTGCGTTATTTAGCATAACCTCGAAAGGCTGGGACCCTGCTGCTGCTGAGGACTTTGATGCGCTGCTGATCGGCAGTGCCAACGCCCTGCGCCACGGCGGCAAGTGCCTTGTTCAATATGCCGGAAAACCCGCCTATGTGGTGGGCGAGGCAACCGCAGCGGCCGCGCGGGACGCCGGGCTGATTATTGCTGCAAGCGGCACCGGGGGGTTGCAGGAAGTCCTCGACCGGGCGGTTCACCCCCGCCTGCTCCGCCTTGCCGGGGAAGATCATGTCGCGCTTGAGCCGCCGCCCGGAATCACCCTGACCCAGCGGATAGTCTATGCCAGCCGGGCCCTGCCGATGTCCGCAGCACTGGCGAAAATGCTAGCCGCTCCTGCCGTAGTGATGCTCCATTCGGCCGCAGCGGTGCGCCATTTTGCGGCGGAATGTGAGCGGCTTGGCCTTGATCGCAGCCAGATCACGCTAGTTGTGATTGGCCCGAGGGTGACCCAGGCAGCGGGGCCTGGTTGGCGCAGGATCGGCACTGCGGCCGAACCCAGTGATCACGCCTTGCTGGCCTTGGCAGAACGATTGTGCCAAACCGCCGCTTCCTGACGAATGACCGGACGAACCCTACGCATGCCCGACGAACTATTTAACCGCACTCAACCCAAGCCCACCCGCAGCGGTCGGGGCCGTTCGATTGTTGGGGTTATCCTGCTCATGCTGCTCATCGGCGGCGCTCTGCTCGGTTGGCTTGCGTACGAAGGGAAAGTCCGCTTCGCGCCCGGTTTTTTAAGGGCCGAGACGCAGGAAAGTGCCAATCAGCCGCTCGCCGACCCCCTCTCCGGGACGGCAACTTCGCCCAGCCCAGCCGCATTGCCACCGGCAATTGAAGCTGCGACCACTGGATTCGATCAGCGCCTGGCCGCGCTGGAACAGCGGCTCGCCCGGCTCGATCTTCAAGCCGAAGCGGCTTCCGGTAATGCGGCGCGGGCCGAGGGGTTGCTGATCGCCTTTGCCGCTCGCCGCGCGATTGAACGCGGCGCACCGCTTGGCTATCTGGAAGAACAGCTGAAGCTGCGCTTTGCCGACGCCCAGCCCAATGCCGTGGATCTGGTGATCGCTGCCGCCAAGCAACCAGTTACTCTCGACCAGCTGGCCGGACAGCTCGATGTGCTAGGCGAAAAATTGACCAATATGCCCGAGGATGAGAGCGGTTGGAGCCTGATAAAGCGTCAGATTTCCGAACTCTTCATGGTCCGCCGCGATAGCGGAACCGCCAGCCTGCCGACCGAGCGGCTGGAGCGGGCCAAGCTGCTGTTGCGCATGGGCCAGGTCGAACCAGCTCTCGCCGAAGTTGAGCACCTGCCCGGGGCTACCGCCGCATCCGGCTGGATCAGCGCCGCGCGCCGCTATGCCAGCGCGGCCCGCGCGCTTGACCTGATCGAGACCACGGCAATCCTCGAACCACGCAAGCTAAATGACAGCAGCGGCCATAAAATCGAACAGCCTAGCCCGCTGGCCGAGCCGCTTAAAACACCGACTCCAGTCCGCTAACCCTTTAATAAAGAAGGCATATTACCCGCAACTCCGCGCGCTTCATCCATGAAGAAGCGCTTCAGGGTCGGCATGCGCTGGATTGCGCCCATCCCCAACCGGCGGATTGCGCTGGGCAAGCGACCCGGGATACCGAACAGGCGGGTAATCCCGTCGGTCATTGCCGAGACCGTAAAGATATCGAGACTGCGCCAGCGCTCATAACGGGCGAGGATTTGCGCGTCCCCCGGCTCCAGCCCCAGCCGCATCCCATCGGCAATCACTTCGACCAGCGCGCCAACATCGCGCAGGCCCAGGTTGAGCCCTTGCCCAGCGATCGGATGGATCCCATGCGCCGCATCGCCCACCAGCGCCAGGCGGTCCTCGACGATCCGTCCAGCGTGGTGGAAGCCCAGCGGATAGGACAGGCGCGGCGCGGAAAGTTCCAGGGATCCGAAAATATCGCCCATCCGCTTATGGACTTCGCCAATGAACGCCGTATCCGACAGGGCCATAGCCCCCCTGGCGTCGCGCTCTGCGACAGTCCAGACAAGCGCACTGCGGTGCCGTCCATCAGCGCTATCGAGCAACGGCAGCAATGCAAACGGGCCGGCCGGGTAGAAGATTTCCCAAGCGACATTGCCATGCGGCTGCTCGTGACAAAGCCCGGCGACAATCGCACTGTGGTGATAACTCCAGCTCGCCACCGGCAACCCGGCGTCTTTCCTGGTGGGCGACTGGCGACCTTCAGCACCAACCAGCAAGCTTGCTTCAAGCACTTCGCCATTCGACAGCGTGACCTTCACGCCATGCGGGCCACGCTCGCGTTCTACCGCTTCGACGCAGCTGTGCCAGGCAATAGCCGGCTCTGCTGCAGCAGCTTCAAACAGGGCCAGGCGGATGTCGCGATTGGCGAACATCCTGCCGAGCGAGCCTTCGTGCGGTTCCGGTTTGAAATCGATCCGGCCCGGCTTCATCCCGTCAGTCACCGCTATCGCATCAATCGGGCAGCCCAAGGGCTCGAGCCGCTCTGCCAGACCAATATTGGTGAACAGGTGCCAGCTCGCCGTGGAAATCGCCGAAGCCCGGCCATCCGCCCCTTCTGCGGTCAAGTCTGCCGGATCGGCCTTGTCGACCACATGGCTGGTGATCCCCTGCCGCGCCGCCGTCAGCGCCAGCGTCATGCCGACCAGACCCCCGCCCAGGATTATCAGATCTCGCTTGTCCGTCACTTGATCGCCTCGCAGCTGTTGCCAGCACTGCCATCGATATCAAGGCAGCGCCCATCGAATGAACCGTCCGGCACCGACAGGCCGATGATTGCCGCCAGCGTTGGGGCGATGTCGACCGTCTCGACCGGGGCAGGTTGTTCTAAGCCGGCAACCCCGCGCCGCCAGAACAGCATCGGCACGCGGCGGTCATAATCCCACGCGCTGCCATGGGTTGCGATATACATGCCGGGCAGCGGTTCCGGGATCGGAGTGATCGCCCGGTCAAGCAACACCACGACATCGCCCGAACGCTGCGGATCGAACGAGGCGCGGGCGCGGTCCTTCAGCGACCAGTCCTGCGGCGAGCCGGTGGGCAGCGGGGTCTTGCTCAGCTCATCGGCGGTGAACACGGCCGCCACTTGCGGATGCGCTTTGGTCAACGCCACCAGCGCAGCCACGCCTTGCGCCTTTTGCGCCGGGGTCAGGCTATGGCTGAAGTAAAAATCGCCAGCCGGTCCGTCGCCATAAAGCAGCGGCCCTTCTGCCTTGATCCCGGTTCGCGCGGTGATCGCCTTGGCCAACTCACCCGGGGTCAGCGCCTTGTCAGCGCGAACCGCGCGGGGCAGCGCCTGTTCACCCGATCGCTCGGGCGTATCAAGCCCGCCGTGATCGGCCGAAAGCACCACTGCATAATCAATCCCGCGCGCATCGAGCCGGGCGAACAGCAGCCCCAGCGATTTATCCAGCTGGTCCATCTGGATGCACATTTCCACGCCTTCATTGCCCAGCGCATGGCCGATATAATCCGTGGCCGAGAGGCTGACCGAGAGCACATCGATCGCCGGGCCCTTGCCCAGATTGAGCTCATCGATCAGCCGATTGGCCAGCTCAACCGTCGCCCGGTCCATCCGCGGCGAAATGCGATAGGCATCGGGTTTACCCGGCTCCAGCGCGAAGCGGCCGGTGCCGACACTGGCCTTGCCGATCATTGTCGCGCGGTTACGCGGGGCGCACCAGGCGGGCGGGGTAAAGGCCGGCGCACCGCTTTTGAGCAGCGCTGCTACCGCAGTGTTCTGGGCGGCGGCGGCAGGCGAGAGTATGCGGCCCTTGAGCGTTACAAAGCCAGTACCCTTCCACCAGTATGCGGCGTCGATATTGTGCCCACCCATCATCATCACAGCGCGGTCTTTGGCTGAGACGGCAACGTTTCGGCTGGCTGGAGTGGCAGCCTTGATCCGATCACCCAGCGTCGGCACTTTGAGGAAGTTGGCGGTGACCACCGGATCGCGTGAGGTGCTAGCGGGATCAGTGATGTCTTCAGAACAGTAAACCCGCTTGTCCGCCCGGGCAATGCCCGGATCGAACCAGTTGTTGGCGATGATCCCGTTGCGGGCAGGATGCGTGCCGGTGAGTAAGGTAGCATGGCCGGGGCAGGTCTCGGTCGCCGCATGGGACTGATAGCCGGAAGGAAAAACTGCTCCGCTCAGCAACCGGGTGAACCCGCCGGTGTAATGCTGGCGATACTGCGCGAACAAATCGGCGGAAAACTGATCGACCGAGATCGCGACCAGGAGGCGTGGCGGCCCGACCGGAGCGGGCGCGGTTGCGGTGGCGCGCGCCGGTCTCGCTGGGCTGGCCGCGCATCCGGCAAGTGAGACGGCTGCCAGAAAAGTGAGGGGAGCGGCAAGACGGCGCATTCGGCTTCCTTGAATTATCGGCATAAAGATTGCAGAGCCCAAATGGCGGCAGCGCGGGCCAAGTGCAAGGCCTCCGCGTGGCCTATCGGGAGTTTGTTACGCATGCATTGCAACCGCCGGATAATCGCAATGCTGCTGCAGTTTTTTGCCCTGTTGATCGCTGCGCCGGCATTGGCTGCGCCGAACCACATTGCTGCCGAACTGAGCGCCGAATCGGATGCCGAACCGGGCCAGACGGTGACGCTGGCAATCCGCATGCGGCCCGAGCAGAGTTGGCATGGTTATTGGTCCAATCCAGGCGACGCCGGGCTTGGGATGACGCTGAAGTGGGCATTGCCCGCCGGGGCAAGCGCGGGAACACCGGCCTATCCGGTGCCTGAAACGCTGTCGATCGCTGGCCTGATGAACCATGTTTACGAGCATGAATATGCAGTGCTGGTGCCGTTTTCCGTCCCCACCAATGCGCGGTCTGGCATGGTGTTGCCCGTGCGGGTCACGGCGCAATGGCTGGCCTGCACCGACAAGATCTGCGTGCCGGAAAGCGGCGAACTTGCAGCAAGCGTCAAGGTTGGTTCGCCCGGCTTGCGCGATCCGCGATTCGATCGCTGGCGGGCGGCACTGCCTGCACCGTTGGGAAGTGCGGCGCAGTTTTCGCTGGAAGCCAAGGCAATCCGGCTTGGCATCCCGCTTCCAGCCAGTGTCCGGCTGGAAGCACCGCATCTGTTTGCCGCCGATGACCGGGTGGTCGATTACGCCGCACCCCAGCGGTTCAGCCGCAAGGGTGATCTGCTGATCATCGAGCTGGCCCGCGCCCAATACAATGCGATCGACCCGGTGCGCTTTTCGGCGGTTTTGCGGCTCAATCGCTCTGGCGACGGGGTGAGTATCGCCGCCAGCCCCGGCATGGTACCCAGCGGCGGCAAGCCATTGGCCGCGCAAAGCACGCTTCCGCTCAGTCTGCCCGCGCTGTTGATCGCGGCGCTGGTGGGCGGGTTGCTGCTCAACATCATGCCCTGCGTCTTCCCGATCCTCAGCCTCAAGGCGCTAAGTCTCGCCCGTGCCGGCGAAAGCGAGGCTCACGCCCGGGCTGAGGGGATCGCTTACACCGCAGGCGTCATGCTTGCCTGTCTGTTGCTGGGCGCATTGCTGCTGGCCTTGCGCGCAGCGGGGCAGGAAGTGGGCTGGGCCTTCCAGTTGCAGGAGCCGCTGGTGGTGGCAGCCCTGCTGCTGTTGACAGTGGCGATCACCGCCAATCTGCTCGGAGTGTTTGAATTCGCCGTGCCAGGCTTTGCCCAGGACGGCTCGCGCAAGGGCGCCTTCGCCACCGGGCTGCTCGCTGCGTTTGTCGCCACCCCCTGCACCGGCCCGTTCATGGCTGCCGCGATGGGCGCGGCGCTGTTGCTGCCCCTCGCGCAGGCCATGGCGTTGTTCGCTGCTCTGGGCCTTGGACTGGCCCTGCCGTTCCTTGCGCTGGCGTTCATCCCCGCGTTGCGCCGCATCCTGCCAAAGCCCGGGGCGTGGATGGAGCGTTTCCGCCGCTGGATGGCACTGCCGATGGGACTGACCGCGCTGGCTCTGGTGTGGCTGACCAGCAGGCTCGGCGGATGGAGTTTTGCACTGGCTTGCGCCGGACTGGCGCTGGTGTTGCTGGTGGTGTTGCGGCGCACCGGGCGCGGACAGCGGCTGGGCCTTGCCATGCGCCAACCGGTGCTGGCGGGGCTGGCCGTAATCGCTTTGATCGGAGTATTCTTGCTCCCTCGCACGGTTAGCGCACCCTCTGCCGAAGCCCAAGGCATGCTTGCCGCCAAGCCGTTCAGCGAAGCCGCGCTGGCCGCCGCGCGCGCCTCGGGCAAGCCAGTATTCGTTTACTTCACCGCCGACTGGTGCCTGACCTGCAAAGTCAATGAAGGCGTCGCGATCGAGCGCGCGGCGACCCGCGATGCCTTTGCCAAAGTAGGTGTGATCGTCCTGAAGGGCGACTGGACGCGCCGCGATCCGGCGATCACCCGCTATCTTTCAGCGCAAGGGGTCGCCGGGGTACCGCTTTATATGTGGTACCCGGCAGGCGGCGGCGGCGCTCAGCAATTGCCGCAGGTTCTGGGTCCAGATACACTGGTAGAGCTGGCGCGCAGCTAAACCAGCCAGAACTGGTTCACCCCCTCACCAGCATATTCAACCCGCACCTTTCGGCCCACTGCGCGTTTGCTACGCAGACTGGCAAGAGCGGCTGGATTGGTGCTGTTGGCGCAGATCCGAATGTGGCCGCAGCGCGCAACGATCGTGCCGGTTTCACCGCCCTTGCCGGGCTGGATCGTGAAACTGTCGATCACGGCTTCACCGGTAAACTCGTTGGCATAGCCATATTGGGCGGGCAGAGTCCCCAGTTTGCGCCAGCGGCTCGTCGTCCAATCGGCCGGGTCAGTTGAGTAAACTCCAGCCGCATATTTGCTCATCACCCCGCCATTGGCGCCGACAAACGCGCGCGAGCCCGGCGCGGTGCGGCAGCGGGCGACGGCCTCGGCAATTGCATGGGCCGAGTAATTATTTCCCGCGCCACCGAAGAACGGCAATCCCCCCGTCAGTGTGAAGCCGCGCAGATCGGCCGGATCAAGGCCGAACGCGTCAAGCACATTGAACACTGGGATCGCAAAGCAGGAATAGAGATCGATATGGGCAAGTGCGGCCCAATTCGTGCCGGCCAGATCGAGCGCCGCAGAAATAGCCGCAGTAGAGGCCGGGCTGCGCTCCAGATTGCTGCGGGTCAGCAACGACGGCTCGGCACAATCGGCAACGGCGTGAATATGCACCCAGCGCTCCTCCGGGACCCCCAGCCGCCGCGCTTCACCCGCGCTGGCGATCACGATCGCTGCGCCCTGATTGACCTGATCACGCGAAACCACCAACCGGCCATAAGGCTCGGCAACCAGCCGGTTGCGCTCCGTCAGTGTCGCCAGCTCCTCCGCGCTACGCTTGGTCGGGGCGGCGGAATGTCGATTGCCGGCAGCGATGGCAGTGAACGGCGCAAACAGCTGTCCAATCGACCGCCGGTAATCGGCCAGCGCCATGCCCAGCCGCTCACGCCGGGCGTTCTCTGCAATCGCATAGCCTGCGATCGGTGCGCCGACTCCGTGGCGCAAAGCGGTGAGATCATAGACCCCGTCATGGCCATAGCCGCGATCCTCTATCTCGCCTGCAAGCGACTCAGCCCAATCCCGTGATTCTCCGCGCCCGACGAGATCGCGCACGGTCGAAATCGCTTCCGACCCGGCAATTGCCGCCAGCTTCGATCGACCTGCCGCAATTTCAGTGGCGAGTTCCCCGACCAGCCGTTGTGGTCCCTGCCCGCCAACGATCTCCAGGATCGCGCGAGCGGGATCAGCCCCCACCCGCTTGGCAATGGCGCGCGGCGGATTATCCGCATGACCGAATGGCGCGCCATAGCGGGTGCCCGAAATCTCGAATTGGCGGATCGCGGCCAGCGTATCGAGTGCAGGCCCCAGCGGCTCGGCAGCGCGGGCATCGGCCAGCGCCTCGGCCAAAGCTGCGCCCGCCAGATCCATCGGCGAGCGTTCCAGATAGCCCGCCTCGCCCACCCGTTCTGATACTTGCCCGACCCCGATGATCACCGGAGTATTGTCTGGCACGTGGTTCAGCTGCACAGGCTTCTCATTTCCAATTCCGCTATCTACCATTCCGCTCAAGAGCCGGAGCAGAGCCAGCGGGTCAAGCCCCGTCAGATAATTTCCGCAAGGCCAGCCAGCGCCTCGCGCAGCTTGCCGAGTGCCTGCGCCTTGAGCTGGTGAACCCGCGGCACGCTGACTTGCAGCGCTGCGGCGATTTCGGAAGGGTTGAGCTCTTCAAGGAAATAGAGCTGGACTACCAGTTGCAGCCGCTGGGGCAGTGCGGCGATGGCCGCAGCCAGGCTTTCGCGCATTTCCTCGACCGCGAGCAATTCCAGACTGTCTGGCCGCGTATCGGCAAAGGCGATGTTGCTGTCCGAATAGCTCTCTCGGATCGCGGCCCAACCTGCCGCGTAAAGTAGTTTCCTTCTCGCGCAGGTTGCGCCTCCGCTCGGTCGCTCCGCGCGAAAGCGG
The DNA here is from genome assembly GCA_031367905.1 of Novosphingobium sp. Taxonomy (GTDB): domain Bacteria; phylum Pseudomonadota; class Alphaproteobacteria; order Sphingomonadales; family Sphingomonadaceae; genus Novosphingobium. The sequence continues at coordinate 16,796 of JANLQQ010000078.1, read as the reverse complement.
CACGGTCCGGCGGATCAGATCGACCATCGCGCCCCTCACCCGCAACTTGGCATCGGCCGCAAAGCCATCTTCGCCAGGGCCAGCGTGGCGCTGCGAGCATTCGGGATTACCGTGCTGTAGCCGGGAGAGAAGCGATGGAGTTTAGGGGTTATTGCACGTGTCACCGTAAATTCCGTAAATCCCCCAAAGTCTGTTTGATCACACCGCCCTCGCAATCCCGCTTGGGAAAATCCGGCCAAGCCGTTATGGGACGGCAAACCTGATAACCACGAGGAAGTTTCATGCGCGCGTTTGTTTTTTGCCTTGCCCTGCTTGCCCCCGTTTCCGCTCACGCCGATGCCAAGGCTGAGCCTCAGGCTGGGCCCGCTGCTGGTGCGGCAACCGCTGCCAGCCTGAACATCGACACACCGATTGCCGAGATTGCTGCCGCGCCTGCAGGCAAGGCGGTGCTCGACAAACAGCTGCCCGGATTGCTGACCCATCCTGCCTATGAGACCTTCAAGGCCTTCAGCCTGAAAGCCCTGCAGCCCTATTCAAACGGCTTGATCACCGATGAGCGGCTGACCGCCGTGGAAACCGAACTTAAGGCGCTCAATCCGGCGGGGTGAGGTACTCCGGCGGGTTAAGCGCTCAGAACGGCAGCCATTTCTGCTTGGCCGAGAACTTCATATAGCCCGCATTGATGCCGAGCCTGAGGCCTGCCCCAACCCGGATCGGGATCAGCACGATATCGCCGCGGCGCATGTAACTGACGTTGAAGCCGCCGATCAGATAGGCCTGGCCCTCGCCCGCCGGGAAGCGCTTGTAGAGATCGGCGCTGTTGTAGAGGTTGTAGACCAGCACGAAAGTGTTGCCGGCATTGGCCCCGGCGTCGAACCCGACCGACGGCCCGGTCCAGTAAACCGGGCGCTGGCCCTCGACCTTGTGGAACAGCGTTCCCGAGCCATAGCGCAGTCCGACGACGAGCGCGGCGCCGCCTTCGCGGCCGACGATATAGGCGTTGGGTTCGCCCTGTTTCTTGAGCAGGTCCTTGATCACATCCGCCATGCCCTTGGCGCCCTTGCCGAACACGCCTTCGGCCGCGCCGATCAGGTCATCTTCCTTGTAGGTCGCGCCCTGATTTGGCCCGGTGGCGGCTTGGGTTGCAGCCTGGGAGGTGGGGTCGTTGGCGGTGGCGACCGGTGCGGGGTCGACCCCGACCGAAGGCGAAGGCATTGCGGCGGGCGCAGTTGCCCCGGCGTTCGGTTTTACCAGATCGGCGTCGATCGCCTGATCCGGATCGACTTGCTGGACCTGCGCCATGACAGGCGCCGCACCCGCAATCGCCAGCGCGCCCATCAGGCCAAGCGCCAGCCCTCGCAGAGCAAACACCAGCCCTCGCAGAGCAAGCAACTGGCGGCGCATTTTCGTGCTGATCTGCATCATCATTTGTCCATCCCGGATCGCGCCGCTATCGCCTTCTTTGCGGGCCTGCGCATTTCACCCAATGCTTATCTGAATCGATGGCTCGCACGGCGGCAATGAACCGGCGATGAGCCGAGTCGGATTTACGGCCAAGCGAGTTGGCGCATGGTTAGACGATTTCGCCCTTGCGCCCCCTTGCCGCCCTCGCAACCCCTCGCTATAGCCCGCCCTCGCCGCAGTGAGCCGGAGACGTGGGTGAGTGGCTGAAACCAACGGTTTGCTAAACCGTCGTACTGATAACTCGGTACCGAGAGTTCGAATCTCTCCGTCTCCGCCAGCGGCCTTGTCCTTGATGATTCATAGCTAACCAAGAACCATTGAATTACAGTCATATTCTGTCTCAGCGCGTTCACTGGCGTTCGCAGCAATTCGTCTCAATCCGTGTCTGGTTTCAGGCTTATTGTTAGGGTCAGATCCGCCTACGTGAAGCGCGGGCGGTGCTTCTCGCTCCCTGTCTGCTTCTGGGCCGATCGCAGAATGCCAGTTATTGGATACGAAACGCGATTAGCGTACGTGCCAGCAATTGTGTAAACTGAAGCCCGATTTCGACCAGGTCGGATATTGGCGGAAATTGCTGGGGGGGGCTGGAATAAATCGATGGAAATCGCTCTATGTCTTTGTCTTGGCAACCGAAGTCGCTGCCCTGCGATGCAATACGTTCTACAAAGGCGCCTTGGAACGGCGTTTCACGTCAAAAGCGCTGGCGTTCGCAAGGAGGCTGCAAGACTAACAGCTAATTATGTATGAGTGAACGCGGGACCGATTTGACGCACCGCACTGTACCGGATCGGTGAGCCCGAAGAAATTGCCTGGGCTGCTCTGTTTCTGGCATCGCGGGCGGGAGTATTAACTACAGGCCAGACCATCGTCATCGATGGCGGCGTCTCTTCGGATTGAGGACCGATAACATGACAGGGCAATTGCGCGGCAAGGTGGCCATTATAACAGGCGCGGGTTCGGGCATCGGCCGCGCAAGCGCACTGCTGTTCGCGACAGAAGGTGCAAGACTGGTTTTGGGTGATAAAACCGAAGCCGTGCATGAAACGGCGAAAATGGTGCGCAACGCTGGCGGGTCGGCAATCGCACACCAGATCGACGCTGGGCTTGAAAGCGATGTCGAAAAGCTCGTGGCAGCTGCTGATTCCGAATTTGGCGGCCTCGACATTGCTTTTGCCAATGCTGGCATTTCAGGCGGTATAGCGGGCATATTTGATCTGACGCCCCAGGAATGGGCAGAAATCCTGCGCGTCAACCTGATCGGCCCCTGGCTGATGGTCAAGCATGCGGGCAAGGCCATGGTCGATGGCGGCAAAGGCGGATCAATCATTATGACGGCAAGCGTTGCCGGCATCCGGTCAGGCGCGGGCGGGCCCGCCTATTCAGCCTCAAAGGCCGGAGTCATCAATCTCGCCAAAGTAACAGCACAGCAACTTTCGGCAACCGGCGTACGCTGCAACGCCATCTGCCCCGGCCTGACCGAAACTGGCATGACCAAGCCGACATTCGACTATGCGACGGCAAAGGGCGTCACCGAAAGGATCGGGCGTTTGAACCCGCTGCGTCGCGCCGCCCAACCGTCGGAGCTCGCCAATGTCGCGCTGTTCTTGGCCTCTGATCAGGCAAGCTATGTGAATGGCCAAGCAATCGCGGTCGACGGCGGCCTCTCCTCTTCCCACCCAGTGACGCGTCAGCTCACCGGTCAAACGGCGGTATAATCGATGAAAATGCGCGAACTTGGTGATAGCGGCATCATGGTGTCCGAACTCTCTTTGGGGAGCTGGTTAACTTACGGCGTGGGCGTGCAAGCCGACAAAGCGCGGGCCTGTCTGGACCGGGCGTTTGAAGTGGGCATAAATTTCATCGATACATCCAATGTTTATGGTCGTGGTGCCGCCGAAACGGTGTTGGGCGAAGCCCTCAAACACCGCCCGCGCGACTCCTATGTGATGGCGACCAAAGTTTTCTTTCCGATGTCTGACATCGACAAAGGCCTGTCGCGGGCGCAGATATTCAAACAGATCGATGCCTCGCTTACCCGGCTGCAAACCGACTATATCGATCTTTATCAATGCCACCGCTATGATCCCGATACGCCGCTTGATGAGACGATGGACGCGCTTTCGGAGATTGTCCGCACAGGCAAGGTGCGCGCCATCGGCTTTTCCGAATGGTCGCCAGGGCAAATCCGCGACAGCCTGGCCGTGCCTGGCAGTGTAAAATTTGTGTCCAGCCAGCCGCAATATTCTTTACTGTGGCGGCGACCAGAAAAAGAAGTGATCCCGCTCTGCGCGGCGAACGGCATATCGCAAATCGTTTGGTCACCGCTGGCGCAGGGCCTGTTGACCGGAAAATATAGCCCCAGCACCCCGCCCCCCGCCGACAGCCGCGCGGCAAGCGAAGAAATGGGCGGATTTATGAGCCGCTGGCTGACGCCACCCTTGCTTGACGCCGTTGAAGCCATCAAACCTCTGGCCGCTGAGGCAGGTTGCTCATTGGCCCAGTTCGCGCTCGCATGGGTACTGCGCGAACCCAATGTGGCGAGCGCGATCATCGGGGCCAGCCGGCCCGAGCAGGTGAGCGAGAATGCCATCGCGTCCGGCCTGACCATCGATCCGGCGCTGTTCGCCAAGGCCGAGGCCATTGCTGCTGGGGCGCAACCTGCATGACCTATCCCGATCCCCGCGAACTTGGCTTTCTTCCCGACCGGTTGGAACGGATCAACGCCAATATCCAGTCCAAATATCTCGGCACGGGCAAGTTGCCCCGCCGTATTGCTGATCGGGCGCGGCGACAAAATTGCCCATTTGTGGAGTTCGGGAGTCGAGAAAGATGCTATTTCCCGGATCGCGTCGATGACGAAGGCTGTAACCTCAATCGCGCTTATGCAGCTGGTTGAGCAAGGTAGAATCGCCCTATCCGATCCGCCGTGAAATTCGAACAATGACCTACGCTGCGCTCGCCTCCTGAATTTGGAGAGGGTGACATGAAAGCCGTAACTGTTTCTCGTCAGCAATGTCCCCACTGTAAGTTATTCCAGTCAGAACCCATGCGATGAAACGAACGTCCGCTTGCGGGATCTTTGGAAAAGCAGTCGGATAACCAGCATTGGGCGCGAAGCAGTTATTCGCTCACTCTAGAACCTCCCTGAATTCAATAAACGGGGAATTACCGAACCGGCATTTTTTGGAATTTGGAGGTACTAATGATCCACCCCGGGCAACCCTGCTTGACCGGCGAATGCACGTGGTACCCAGCAATGGACTGATATTGCCAAGGACCTGTTCGAAAGCGGCCTGTCAGCCTGAGCGACTGGGACGATGCAGGCATCCGGTGAGATGCCATTCTCGTTTGCGAGACTCATCAGAACTTCCATGGCAGCTTCCGGCAAGGGCACCTGGCGGAGGCGAAACTGACGCGATTTTCAGTGTTTGGCAAGAAACGCCAGATGGTGCTGCGCCGTTGTGGCCGGAGCCTCGATCATCGGCACATGGCCAACGTCTTCGAAGATCACCAGTTCGCTACCTTTGATCCCGGCATGCTGGACGGTGGCGCAGCTGACATCGACCAGCTGATCGTGGCGGCCCCAGATGATCTGGGTCGGTGTGGTGACATCGCCGAGCCGATCATTGAGCGGGCGGCTTTGAATATCATCGATCATTTGCTCAAAAATGCTGTCGAGCAAGGCCTGATGCGGTTTGTTATCGGCAAGCATCAGCTTCTTGAATTGCGCCGGGATATAGCGCGGCTTGTGGACGACAAAGCCCATCAGCCGGTCCATCTCGGCCAGAGTGCGCGGCACCAGCGGGCTGGTATCCCCGTCTGCCTCGACGATCTTTTGCAGCTCGCTCTCATCCGGGCCGATCACCCCGGCATTGTTGAACAAGGTGAGCGAGCGAAGCCGGTCCGGGAACTCCAGCGCGAAGTGCAACGCGATATAGCCGCCCATCGAGTTACCGCCGAGGTGGCATTTATCGATCCCCAGCGCATCGAGGAAATCGCGCAGCCGAACCGCTTGGGTAGCGACTGCATGATCGATATCAAGGCTGCGCGCATTCTCACCAAAGCCGGGCAGATCGGGACAGATCAGGCGATATTCGCCAGTCAGATACGGGGCGTAGAATGACCAATTGTCTTTGTCTCCGCCAAAACCATGGACCAGCACCACCGCTTTGCCCGCGGGATTGCCGCCCTCAAGGTAAGGCCAGACGATGCCGTCAATCTGGACCGACTTCAGTGCCATACCGCCCTTGCGCCGCAAGGCACCCCGCGCCTGATTGAACAGCACCCGCGGGAACAACAGATAGGTGAAGATCCCGGCCGCCAGCAGCGCCAGCACGATCCATAGCAGAAGTTTCATGGGGTCGATCCTTGGGGAAGATGGGCTTCGAGCCAGCTGGTCACATCGCCCAGCACTTCGCGCTGTTCCGGCTCGTTGAAAATCTCGTGGTAAAGGCCCGGATAAAGCCTGAGCGTATTGTCGAGACTGGCAACATGGGCGTGGAGATATTCCGATCCCTGCGGCGCGGTAAGCCTGTCCTCCTGGCCGTGCAGCAGCAGCACCGGTAAAGTGATTGCCCCGGCCCCGGCCCGCGCCGCGGCCATCCCCTCAAACATTTCCTTGGCCAGCCGGGCACCCATCTTGCCGCTATAGACCAACGGATCGGCAAGGTATGCGGCGACCACTGCCGGATCGCGGCTGACCCCGCCCGGATCAAGCTGAAGCACACCCATCCGCGGCGCGAGGCGGGATAGCTGGCGGCTGATCCAGATCATGAAGCGCGATGGTTCCTGCGCCGCCATGATCGCCGGGCCGGACAAGATCGCGCCGGCATAGTGCGCTTGGTGCGTGATCAGGTGGAGCGCGGCGATCAGCCCGCCCATCGAATGGCCGATCAGGAACAAGGGAACGCCGGGCTGGGCTTCCTCAACCTCACGCAGCAGGACTTCGACACCGTCGGTATAGGCTGAGAAAGCCGGAACGAAGCCCGCTGTCCCGTCTGATTTGCCGTGCCCCCAGTGATCCAGCGCATAAACGCCAAAACCCGCGGCAGTCAGCGTAGCAGCGACGTGGTCATAGCGGCCGAGATGTTCGGCATAGCCGTGAACCAGCAGCACAATGCCGCGCGGCTCGCTCTGAGGTAGCCAGCGGTACCAGTGGAGGGTTGCGCCTGCTCCGGCAGAGCCAGCAGGAAGATCCAGTCGATGCGCGGTCATGCCAGTTTCTTTTTCATCGCACGAACCGAAAATTCCGCATCGGCATGCTCATATTCGGCCAGGATCCGCTCCAGTGTCTGGCTGATCCGGGTCTGGACACGAACCATCTCGACCTTGGGCCAGGTGGCCCGTTCGCCCAGCTCCACCAGTTCGGTGACTTCATCAAGCGAGAGATTGCTCAGCATCTTGGCCGGCGACCAGAGCATGACTGGGCGGATGATATTGATGTCACCCGAATAATCCTGATTGATCACCGACATCGACATCCGGGCCAGGGTGTGCAGCTGGGGGAACAACGATAACGGCTTGTCCCACAGCTGCATATTGGCGTTAAGCCAGGCCTTGACGGTTGAAACCGACGCCCGGCGGATCGCTGCAAACGGCGTGGCCAGCTGGGTCACATCGCTGGCAAACGGCGAGATCAGCGGATTGGCTTGACTGACAATGTGGTGGTTGACCCCGTAAAGCCGCGACAACCGCTTTGACGGCAAGTCATGGGTGACCGAGCCATCGACCCACTTGCGCCCCGGCAGATAAGGCACCCGCCGCCCTTCGTGGTTGCGCGCCATCAGCGCGACCGGATCATAGATCCCCGGCACCGCGCAAGAGGCCAGCACGGCCTCACGAATAAACACATTGGGCGAGGTTATGGCATTCAAAAGCCGCCCGGTCTGGTGCTTTTCGGCCGGCGCCACCGAGATATTCAGGTGCCGCCCGGTAACTTCGAACGCTTCCTGAAAGGTCAGGTCGGGGATGATTTCAGCCAGCCGTTCTTTGATCTGAACCTGGCTCATCCGCTTGGCTGGCCCCAGCGGGTTGAAGATCGTCTGGCCTTCCTCATTCTCATACTCCCGGACCAGCAGCGCTGGATCGAAGAACGGGCCCAGCTCGTCGTCAGGCCGCGTGCAGACCAGCGCGCCGATTACCGAGCCGCCGCTCGATCCTGAAATTATCGAGGGCAGCAGTCCTTCAGCCCACAAGGCCTTGACGACCCCGGCATGGAAAAACAGGAACGCGCCCGATCCGCTCATCAGCAGGGCGGAACAGCCATAGCAATGCTGGGCGCGGCGGAAGAAATCGCGCTTTTCCTCAAACGGAATATCATCAACCTCGGCGCTGGCGAGATGGTTGAGGGCATCGGCTACAGCATCGACGTAATCATGGATCAGCTGCTTGGTCCCGAACCGGGTTTCGCGCCAGAGATGGTCATTGGCCATCCCGTCCATATTGCCGTGAATGCCCTCGTTCAGCGTATACAGCAGCCCCTTGCTGTCACCCGCAGAGCTGAGTTCGATCAGCCGTTCCAGGCGGCGGCGGATCGAGCGATAATCGAAATGCTCGCTGGCATCGGTTTCACGCCAGCGCGCCTTGCCCGACCGGCGATCCAGATCGCCCGCCGCATCGGCCCATTGCCGATAGGTTGTGGCCTTGGCGAGGGTGGTCTCGGATTTCAAACTCGGGCTTTCCATCATGCGATGCGCTCACTTCAAACTGGTCCGGGGAGGGAAATTCAGCTCTTCCTCTCCGTCGGCGGCGGAGTTTGTCTGGTTTTTCCCGATTTTGCGACAGCTTTGCGGGGTTTTATCGTCGCTTTTTTGCGGGGCACGGAAGCCGTAGCGTCAACCTGCGCGGCTTTGTTGGATGGATGGGGCTTGGCAGCCAGCAGTTCGCGGAACGAGGCATCGATACATTCACGGAAGAAAGCAACGTCGGGCAAGATGTTCCTCTCCGAAGTGATGCAGAAACTGATCCGCCCGGCGTAGCTCGGGGTTGCGATGAACAGCCCCATGTTGTTGGCCAGCGGTGCCAGGCCATATTGGTGGGTGATCTTGGCGCCGTTGATGTAGAGCGGCTGCTGCGGGCCCGGTACGTTTGAAATAAACACATTGGCCTGCCGCGGGGCAAAGCGCGGACTGGTGATAATCCGCGCCACTCCGGCCATGGTTGCACCGGGGATATGCTGGGTAAGGTCAGTCATGACCCGCGCCGAGATCCCGGCTTTTGCGGCCTTGGCAGCGATCGTGTAGCGCCGGATCGCCGCCAGCCGCTCGGCCGGGTCGGCCAGATGGGTGGCCAGCTCGACCGACATCGCCGAGATTTTATTGCCCGGCACCTGCGCATCGCTTTTCTTGCTGCGCAGATTGATCGGGGCAACCGCGATCAGCGTTTCCTCGGGCAGTTCACCGTGGTGGAGCAGATAAGCCCGCAGCGCGCCGGAACAGATCGCCAGCACCACATCATTGATTGTTGAGCCATCTACCAGGCTGCGGATTCGCGAGAGATCGGCCAGCGCAAACTCGGTCGCATCGAACACCCGGTGCGTGGAAATCGGTGCATTGAAGCGCGTGTCCGGGACGCCGGAGCGCGCGCCCTTTTGTGCGCGCATACTCTTGCTCGCCGCCGAGACCAGCGCCGGGGACAGCTTCATAAGTGTATTCATGAACTTGACCGGCGAGGTCAGATTGGACTGGATCGCCCGGGCCATAACCTGAACCGGAGTGGGCGCACTGCCCAGCTCGGCCCTGCCCGGGCCAAGCGGAATCGCCGGGGTGCCCATGGCATCGCTATCGCTTAGCGCAACAAACATATGAGCCGCCGAAGCGCCATCGATCGCCGCATGGTGGATCCGGGTGAGCATGGCATAGCTGCCGGGGGCCATGCCGGAAATCCGGTCCAGCCCTTCCAATATATAGATGTCCCACAGCGGCCGGCTCATATCCATCGGACGGCTGAAATGACGCGCCACCTGGATGCAGAACTGCCGCCAATCCCCCGGTTCGGGCAACCGGGCATGGGAAACATGGGCTTCGAGCTCAAACTCGCGGTCTTCCACCCAATAGGGATGGTCCAGATCGAGCGGCAAACGGTAGAGCTTGCGCTTGAACACTGGCGAGGTGTCAATCCGGCTGGCAATGTGGCTGACGATATCCTTGAAACGCACCTGGCCGCCCGGCGCAGTTGCGGGATCGCAGATATTGATCGCCATAACATGGGTCAGCGTGTTGCCGTTCTGGATATACAGGAATTGCGCGTCTTGCGCGCTCAGCTGCTGGCTCATCTCCGTGCTTCCAATTCCAAAGTCCGCTCCGCTTCCTCCAGAACCCCGATCCGCATCCGCTCCATCCGCCGGGCCAGCGCGCGAAATTCGGCCAGCAGCGCGCGACGGGCGGCCATGATCACTTCATCCGTTTCACCAGCCAGACCCATATTCTCTGCCAGCTTGTAGCCGTTTTCGAACAGGATCTTGCCGATCGAGGCCTGACTGCTGATCCGGCGCAGCAGATAGGCCTGGCGCCCCTCGATCAACCCCTGTTCGACACATTCAGCCTGGCTCAACACCTCGCCGGGGGCCAGCCGCACCAGCTGTTCCAGCACCACGATATAGGCCTCCACGAAGGGCAGCAGCGCGGCGTGGCCGAGCAGCGGCTGGAACCGGCGGATCAGCGCTTTTACGCCGTCATGGCCCTGCCGCAGCCGCGCCGGCCACTGGCCATCGCTGCGATCAAGCTCTGCTTCCAGCTCTTTGCGGAACTGATCGCGGGGGCTGTAAAAGAACTCGAACTTGAACAGGCTGCGAAGCCGGACGGTTTCGGCCCAGAACTGCTCGCTCGTGTCTTCATCCGGCTCTTCCTGCACCTTGAACAGCGCCAGTTCGATGATCGTCTTGTCCAGAAAATGATGGATGATGGTGTTGCGGTAATAGCTCGCCATCGCGTGTTTTCCGGGCAGGATTGTATAGACCGTGGCGCTGCCCGCATCATCGCGCAGGATCAGGCCGGAATTGACCAGCGTATCGGCCCGGGCGCGCAAGGCGTCGCGGTCGAGCGATTCTAGCTCTTCGGACAGGCGGATGCCGCGTGCTTTTGCCCATTGGACCAGGAAGCGGGTAACCCGGGCCAGCTCTTCTGCGGTCGCCCCACGCGGCGCGGTGCCAAGCAGGATCAGGCACATCACCGAGGTTACAGTCAGCGGGGTCACCCGGTTGGCGCTGACCGAAGCATCGAAGGCAATCCGGGCAAGCGCCAGTCTGTCATCGGGGTCGGGCGCGCGGGCTACCACTACGGGCGTACCCAGATCGATCCGGACCCGGCCCATCGGCTCGCGCAGGCTTTTCAGATACCCGATAAACCAGCCAAGCGATTCAGCCTGCTTGGTCCGGCCAGCCTGCTCGGCGGCATATTCCTCGACATCGCGGATCAGATCGAAGCTGGTCACGAACGGCACGATCTGCACATTCTCGATCCCGCCATCATAGGCCGCATCGAGGACATATTTGAGGATGCCGTATCTGGGTGGCATCAGCTTGCCGAGCCGCGAGCGGGTTCCTTCCAGCGCCCACGACATCGGAAACCGCTTTTCGAGCAAATAGGCGATATATTGGCGCAACACGACCTTGTAGACCGGTGTGTCCGAAAAACTGCGCCGGATGAAAATCATGCCCGAGCGGCGGAACAGCGTACCGATCCCGAAAAAGTCCAGATTGATCCCGCCAAAGCTGTGCAGCATTGTCATGTCATTGTCATAGAACAGCGCGTTGGGTGTCACCCCGTCGAGATAGGTCTTGTGGGTGAACAACAGCACTGTCGGGCGGGTGCGGATCAGCTTGCGCAGGTTTTCCAGCTCGGCCGGATCATAAAGAAAGCCCTTGTCATAGCCCTGCGTCATCATGAAGCGTTCAAGCCGGGCGCGCAGATCGAGGAACATGGCGCTGGGGGTGGAGATCAGCTCCTTCATATAGCGGCGGGCTTCGGGTAGCAGCTCGCTGGGTCTGCGCCCCTGGTCGCTGGCCAGCGCGGCCAGCGCGGCACGAAAGCGCGGGCTGGCGGCAAGGCTATCGGCCACAAAGCGCGGCACCTTATAGCGGGTGCCGCGCACTCCGCGTTCTTGCACTTCAAGTGTCAACGTCGCCTGCCGCGCCACGAAAGCCGCAAAACCGGTGGCCGGATCGGCATCCGCCATGCCAATATCTTCGGCAAACCGGGCCCGCAACGTGGCGACACTTGCCGGTTCGCCCAGCAGGCATTGCGCCCGGCGCCGATCGCGCAGCAGGATCAGCCAGGCCCGCAGGCTGCCAGGCATCCGGGGATCGCCAAACACCAGATCACGCAACCGCAGCGTGCGCTCTTGATCGAAGCGGGGAATCCGCCAAGCCACCCGAACCGGGATAACCAGGCAATCATCCGAAGCAACAAGCCTGGCGGCCAGCCGATCAAGCTTGAGCGGCGCGGTTTCATCAGACAGATCAAGCGCGATCCATTCGCTATCGGTGACGGTTCCCCAAGTCCCATGCAGCCAATCGAGCAGATGGTGCCGCTCGACCCGGTTGCGCGCGTCGATGATAAACAGCTTTCTGCCGGTGTGGTGCAGCGGATCCCCGGTCCATTCTGCGGCGGCCGCCCTCACCGCGCGCTACCCGCCACGCTTTCCGGCTGACTTGCCGCCAGAACGGGGTTTTGCCGGTGCTTTGGGTTTTGCCGGTGCTTTGGGTTTGGGCTTTGCTTTGGGTTCGGGCTGGGCTTTGGGTTCGGGCTGGGCTTCCGGAGCGAAATCACCCGCCTCTTCTTCGACCGAAGCTTTGACCGGCTCTTCGGGTTGCCCCAGGCATTTGAGGAACATGTTGCGCACTTCAGTGACGTGGCGATTGATCGTCCTGATCTTCCAGCCACTGGTATCGATTGGCGGCAGCACATCAACCCTGACTGTCGCCGCGCGCATCACAAATTCGTTCTTGGGTGCCACATCACCGGCATTGTGAATGACCACCGGGACAATTGGCACTCCCGCCTGCATCGCCAGGTGGAACGCGCCCTTTTTGAACGGGGCGAGCCGGGGCGAGAGGGTGCGCGTGCCTTCCGGTGCGATCACAATCGACTTGCCGTCCTTGCGGATCGCATCAACCAGCGGCTCCATCGCCTTGATCGCGCTGGCGCCGTCCTTGCGGTCGATGAATACGGTCCCGGCCCATTCCATCAGCCTGCCCAGCACCGGGATCTTCTTGATTTCCTGCTTGCCTACCCCGCCCATATCCTTGCGGATCAGCTTGGCCATGATCACTACATCGGCTTTGGACTGGTGATTGAAAATGAAAATGCAGGGGCGGGCCGCCCACAGGTTCTTCTCGCCGTAAACGTCCAATTCCATGCCGACCATTGCCGCTGCGAAATCGCCGAACAGCCCAGTGGAAAAATTGGTTGCCTCGCGCTTTGATCCGGTCAGCGCCCAGATCGGCAGGCCCGCCCAGAAAGCTCCGATCAGCGAAGTGGTGGCAGAGATCGTCCGCGCGTAATCCATCGCTTTGGGCGTGCCGCGGCTGATAAAATCCTCAATCGGCCAACCACGCTCTTTGGCAATGGTCCGCAACTTGCCGTTGGGGTTGAGAACGCGCGGGATGCCAACCCGCTCAAGCAATTGCAGATCATCGCTGCTATCGGAATAGAAATAGCTTTTGCCAAGGTCCGCCCCGGTTTCTGCCGCCAGCTTCTCAGCGGCCAGCACCTTGCCTTCGCCAAAGCACAGTGGGCGGATGATATTGCCCGTGAACTCGCCGTTGACCACCTCATACTGCGAACACAAAATATGCTCGATATCAAGATCGCGCGCGGTGGGTTCAATCTGGTAAATTGTGGCTGATGAGACAATTGCCACCGTATGGCCTTTGGCCTGATGCGCACGAATGATCTCGCGGGTTTCGGGATAGACCTTGCGGGCGATATGTTTGACGTAAAGCTCTTCGCCAAATTCGCGAAAGCTCTCTTCGCTCACGCCTTTCATGAACTTTGCCGCACCGGTCATCAGCCCCGAAAAGCCGATGCTGCCCATGGTATACTGGCTCATCACATTGGCGGTTTCGATGATCTCTTCAAGGCCCATTTCACGGCGTTTGAGCTTTTCCTGAAGCAGCGCTGTGGCTGAATATCCGGCAATTATCGTGCCATCGAAATCAAACAGGGCGGCAATCTGCGGCCCGCTTTCAGAGGCCTCGATCTGTTCCAGATATCCCCGCGCCTTGGCCAAACCTGCCTCCGTGTTTTTCGTCTTATGCGCTGTTCCTATCTATATCGCCGAAGGAAGTCACTGACGTTCTGGGAGCCGGAACTCGAGCGGTCCATGCTGGATGTTGGGCAGCACATGGCGCGAGAACAGGTCCGCTTCGGCGGCGTGGGGATAGCCGGACAGGATGAATGCTTCGATCCCTTCGGCCTGATAGGCCTGCAGCTTGGCCAGCACCTGATCGGGATCGCCGACAATCGCCGCGCCGCAACCCGAACGCGCCCGGCCAACTCCGGTCCACAGATTATCTTCGACAAAACCGTCGCCACCCGCCGCACCGCGCAGCTCGGCCTGGCGCTGCACTCCGAAGTTCTGCGCATCGAGTGACTTCTCACGGATTGCGCGGCCGGCCTCATCATCCAGCTTGGACAGCAGCCGATCGGCATAGGCGCGCGCCTCAGCTTCGGTTTCGCGCACGATCACATGGGCGCGGTAGCCGAACTTGAGCGTGCGGCCATAGCGGGCGGCGCGCGCGGTCATATCCGCCACCGTCTCGCGGACCTTGTCCATCGTATCGGGCCACATCAGATAGACATCGCAGCCTTCAGCGGCGCATTCGCGCGCTTCGTGGCTAAGGCCGCCAAAGTAGAACGCGGGGGCCTTGCCCGACAGGGTCGTGATTCGCGGCGGATCGAGCTTGAGGTTGTAGAATTCCCCCTGATGATCCAACGACTTGCCATTGAGCAATGTCTTGAGGATCTTGATCACCTCGGTCGCGCGGGCATAGCGCGGGGCCGAAGCCAGTGTTTCGCCCGGCATGTCAGACGAGATGATATTGACGTTGAGCCGCCCGCCGGTGCCGCTGGCGTCTGGTCCTAAAATCCGGTCCAGCGTGGCGATCCGCCGCGCCAGCTGCGGCGGCCAATCCTCACCGATCCGGGTTGCCCACAGCAGCTTGATCCGCCGGATCAGCGGCGCCATCGCTGCGGCAAACACCGTCGTATCAAGACCGAGGCTGTAACCCGACGGCAGCAGGATATTGTCAAACCCGCCCTTTTCAGCCTGGAGCACGATATTGCGGCAATGCTCCCAGCTGGACTGAAGCTGCGGATCGGGCACGCCGAGGAATTCGTAATCATCGTCGCACAGGGCCGAGAACCAGGAAATTTCGCATTGTTGCGTCATGGCAGTGGCTCTCCTCTGGCGGCGACCAGCACCGAATACCAATCTTCTCGGCTCCAGCGCATGGTGAGCGCCTGCGTTGCTTCGACGATCCGCTCCGCCTGCTGCGAGCCGATGATCGGGATGATCCCGGCCGGATGGGCCATTAGCCAGCTATAGGCAGCGACCGAGCGTGAGACGCCTTGCGCGCCCGCAACCAAGTCCAGCGCCGCCGCTACCGCCTTGTCACGCAGGCTTTCAGGGTTGAGCAGCTGTCCACCGCCCAGCGGCGACCAGGCCAGCGGGGTCAGGCCCAGCATCATCGCCTGATCCAGCTCGCCATTTTCAAAGCAGGTGATCCGCAGCGGATTGATTTCGGGCTGGGTTGCAACCAGTTTGTGATTCAGAAAATGATTGAGCGCCGCGATTTGCGGGCAGGTGAAGTTGGATACCCCCAGCATGGCGATCTTGCCGGCCGCGATGGCATCATCCAGCGCCCGGGCAACTTCCTGCGGATGGACGAGAATATCCGGGCGGTGGATTTGCCACAGATCAATCCGTTCAACCTGGAGCCGCCGCAGCGAGGCATCAATCGCCTCCGCCAGATAGGCCGCGCTCTGATCATACGGCAACGGAGGCAAAATCCCGCCTTTGCTCGCCAATACCATCCGGCTGCGCAACGCAGGTTCAGCCGCCAGCACTGTACCCAGCAGGGCTTCGGCATCACCGAATCCGTCAGTGCCGTTAAAGCCATAGATATCAGCGGTATCGAGCAGGGTAATCCCAGCATCGAGCGCGGCATGGACCAGCCGGGCGGCCTCCTTGGCACTGCGTCCATTTTCGGCCAGACGCCACATCCCCCAGGCCATCGCGGATACGGCAACCCCGCTAGAGCCAAGCAGGCGAGTGGCGGGCGGCAAGGGCAGAAGGCTCATACTGGTTTCCTGATTGGCGGAGCGACAGAAGCGCGCTCGATAAGAACATGGGGCAAGCGCCGATGGGTCAGATCGCCGCCGGCGATCAGCAGATCGGTGGCGGTTCGGGCCAGTTCCTGCATCGGCTGGTGAATAGTCGTGAGCGGCGGCCAGACCGTACGGGCCAGCGTGGTATCATCAAACCCACCCACTGAAAGCTGACCGGGCAGGTCAATCCCCCGGTCATGCGCGACCGCCAGCACACCTGCCGCCATATCGTCGTTGGCAGCGAAGATCGCGGTGGGCGGATCAGCCATATCCAGGAAATAGGTGGCCGCGCGGGTGCCGCTGTCAAAATCGAACTCGCCGTCAGCCACCAGCTGCGGCTCATAAGCGATGCCCGCCCGGTCCAGCCCGCGGCGATAACCGAACAGCCGGTCGTCCGACGCCATATGATTGGGATGGCCCTTGATAAAGCCGATCCGGCGGTGGCCCAGGTTGATCATATGGGTGGTCATGTCATCGGCGGCCTGCGCATCGTCCATGAACACCGAACTGGTCAGCGCGTGATTGGTGCCGGGAGAAATCCTGACGAACGGCACGTCCATCGCCTCCAAGGCGCGCAGCACCGGATCGCAATCGGTAACGGGGGAGGACAGGATGATCCCATCGACATGGGTTTCGGACACCAGCCCGCGAATCTGATCGCCAACGCGCGGATCGGCAACATCGACCGGCTGGGCGAGCAGGCGAATCCCCTCCGCATGGCACCGCTCCCAGCAGCCCATCTGGATCTGGTGCATGTAATAGGGGCTGTGATTGTCGTAGATCAGCGCGATCTGATTGGATTTGGCGCCCGAGAGGATCCGCGCGGCGATGCTCGGTTTGAAATCGAGCGCGCGCACCGCCTCCTCGACCCGCGCCTTGGTGGCGGTACTGACATAGGGATGATCGTTGAGCACCCGGCTGACGGTTTTCACCGCCACTCCGGCTAGGGCAGCGACATCGCGGATGTTGGAGCGCTCGCTCATCCTTCGAGCGCCTTGGGCAAAG
>JANLQQ010000139.1:0-6830 GCA_031367905.1 Novosphingobium sp. | reverse complement strand
CGCGCAAATAACAGGCCGCCTTGGGGAAGCTTTCGGTCAGGCCCAGCAGGGCGAGCAGCTGCGCACCGACCGTATCGAACAACAGGTGCCCGATGGCATAGCCCAGCAATCCGCCCAGCACCGAGGCAATCGTCGCAATCGCGGCAAAGCGGATCGCGCGCTTCGGTTCGGCCAGGCACATCAGCCCGAGCAGCGGATGCGGTGGGATCGGGAAGAAGCTCGCCTCGACAAAGGCGAACAGCGCCAGCCACCCTTCGGCATGAGGATGGGCAGCCTTGGCCAAGGTCCAGTCGTAGAGGCGGCGCAGCATTGGTGTTTGGCTCCCCGAAGCGTTGGCGCTGCTTATCCGGGCAGTGACGCGGCGGCAAGCAGGGGTGTGATCCCCCCGCGTCAGCCCCGGCTTGCACCGCGTCATCCCCGCGAACGCGGGGATCGCTGGCCTCATCATTCCGACTTCGCATCGACGAGGCCAGCGGTCCCCGGTCGAACCGGGGACGACCCAAGATAACCTATTTGGTTCTTTAATCTTGACATCGTCACGCTATTATGGCACAAATACGGAACATCGCGACAGGCCGATTCGGATTGGCCTCGAACCAGTCCCGAACCGCGATCGCCAAAACACTCGTCAAGGGAAACCACCACCATGACCAAGCCAATCAGGCGGGGCCGGGCCCACGTGGCACGGCCCAAGCCGCGCAACAACACCCGCTGGCGCGAGGTGTTCCTCGAAAAATTGGCGGAAACGTCGAATGTCACTGCGTCGGCCGAATGGGCCCATATCACCACCAGCCAGGTCTATGCCTCACGCCGGGGTGAACCGGAATTTGCCCGGAGCTGGCAACGCTCGCTGTGCGAAGGCTATGACAATCTTGAAATGGAGATCCTCCACCGGCTCCGCAATGGCGAAAGCAAGGAGGGCGCGGGAACCAAGTTTGAATATGCGATCGCGCTGCGACTGCTCTCTGCCCACAAAGAGAGTGTCGCGCGCGAGAAAGCCATGCGTGACAATGAGAGCGCCGATGACGTTCTGGCCTCGATCGATGCCAAGCTTGATCAGATGCGCGAACGGGCCAAGGCCGCTGCAGAATTGTATGCCGATGAAGAACCGGAATGAACGGCTCGAGCATCTGCTCGGGCTGGAAGAGCCAAAGCGGCGGGCCGAACTCAAGAAGCTCAACGAAAGCGAACGCGACGAGCTACGCTATCACTGGCGGCTGTGGGCGGGGCGCGCCCAGCTGGCTCCGGAATGTGATTGGTCGACCTGGCTGATCATGGCCGGGCGCGGATTTGGCAAAACCCGGGCGGGGGCGGAATGGGTCCGCGAAATTGCTGGCCATGACCCCGCCGCACGAATTGCCTTGGTCGGCGCGACCTTAAGCGAAGTGCGCAGCGTGATGATCGAAGGGCAAAGCGGGTTGATCGCCATATCGCCGCCCGGTCGGCGGCCAAAATTCGAGCCGTCGCTGCGGCGGCTGAGCTGGCCGAACGGGGCGCAGGCGACGGTCTATTCAGCCGGCGAGCCTGAATCGCTGCGCGGTCCGCAGCACAGCCATGCCTGGTGCGACGAGCTGGGCAAGTGGGACAACTCCTCCGATCAGGCCATCCGGGCCTGGGACAATCTGCTGATGGGCATGCGGCTGGGTGAAGGCGGGCGGATTGTCGCCACCACTACACCGCGATCCGTCCCGCTGATCCGCCGACTGGCTGATGCCAAGGGTGACGCCGGGGTAGTGATGACCCGCGGCCGGACCAGAGACAATGCAGCCCATCTGCCCAAACGTTTCCTGCGTGAGATCCGCCGCGAATTCGGCAAATCACTGCTCGGCCGTCAGGAACTTGACGGCGAACTTATCGAAGAGGCCGAAGGCGCGCTGTGGACCCGCGCCCTGATCGAAGGTTGCCGCGAAGGCGCAGCCTCGGCTCCGGCGGCGCGCACCGTGATCGGTGTCGACCCGCCGGCCTCCGCCCAGGGCGACGCCTGCGGGATCGTCGTCGTTGCCCTGGGTGTCGATGGAATTGCGCGGGTGCTGGCCGATGCCTCGGTCGAAAAGGCCTCGCCCGAACGCTGGGCCCGCGCGGTGGCTGCCGCGTCGCGCGCCTGGCATGCCGATCGGGTGGTGGCGGAGGCCAATCAGGGCGGGGCAATGGTCGAAAGCGTGCTGCGCGCCGCCGATTTCGCCCTGCCGCTGACCTTGGTCCACGCCAGCAAGGGCAAAGTCGCCCGGGCAGAACCAGTGGCAGCGCTCTATGAGGCAGGCCGGGTGCGCCATGCCGGGATGTTTCCCGCGCTAGAGGACGAGCTGTGCGGATTGCTTGCGGGCGGTGCCTATGTCGGCCCTGGCCGCTCGCCCGATCGCGCCGATGCAGCTGTCTGGGCGATGACTGAACTGCTGCTCAAACGCCGGAGCCAGCCGAGGGTGTGGCTGCAGGGAGATTGATCGATTGAACCTCTAAACCAACCGAAAGGCCGTCCATGTCCTTCCTCGAAAGCCTTGCCGCTGCCTTCAAGGGCAGCAGCGCGCGGGTTCCGCTCGCCCGCAATTTCACTTCGCCATGGGTGTTCTCGGATAGCGCCGGAGCGCGGGCGCCGTTTGAATATTCGCACAGCGTCAAGCGGGCCTATCTGGATAATCCGGTCGCCCAGCGCGCGGTCCGGCTAGTCGGCGAGGGGATCGGAGGTGCGGCCCTGCTACCCACCGATGCAGGCCTTGCAGCACTGGTCAGCGCGACCAGTGCCGGGCAGTCCTTGCTCGAGACGCTCGCCTGCCAGCTGCTGCTCCACGGCAATGGCTATGTCCAGGTGATGAAGGACGCTGCCGGACGCCCGGTCGAGCTGTTTGCGCTGCGGCCCGAACGGGTCAGCGTGATTGCCGGAGACGATGGCTGGCCATCCGCCTATGCCTACCGGGTAGGCGAGCGGGTGCTGACCATCCCGGTGCTCGACGAGGACGCATCCCCAAATCTGATCCACATCAAGGGCTTCCACCCGAGCGACGATCACTATGGCGCAGGCTGCCTGGCCGCCGCCGATCAGGCGGTCGCGATCCACAATGCCGCCAGCAACTGGAACCGCAATCTGCTGGAAAACGCCGCGCGGCCTTCGGGCGCACTGGTCTATGATACCGGCGATTCTGCAGGGCTTACGGCGGACCAGTTTGACCGGCTCAAGGCCGAGCTGGCCCGGGCCTTTTCAGGCGATGCCAATGCCGGGCGGCCGATGCTGCTGGAGGGCGGGCTCAAATGGCAGTCGCTCAGCCTGTCGCCCGCCGACATGGATTTCGCCACTCTGAAAGCGGCGGCAGCGCGTGATGTCGCGCTCGCCTTCGGGGTGCCGCCGATGCTGCTCGGCCTGCCCGGGGACGCGACTTATGCCAATTACCGCGAGGCCAATCGCGCGCTGTGGCGGCTGACGCTGCTGCCGCTGGCGAACAAGTTGCTGGCGGCGCTGGCCGAGGGGCTGGTGACCTGGTTCCCGGATGCGCGCCTTGTGATCGATCTCGATCGGATCCCCGCGCTGGCCGAAGACCGCGAGCGGCTGTGGAGCCAGGTTTCCGCCGCCGCCTTCCTCTCCGATGCCGAGAAACGCGCCATGCTGGGGTTGGCCCCGGATGTTTCGGAGAACAAATCATGAACCGTGAAGATATGCTCGCCCGGCTGATCGCCCAGGCCGCAAATGAGGGCGGCGATCTCGTGACGCTCCGCGCGATTGTCGAAGAAGCCTCGGAAGTGGGCGCGGAGCGCGTGCTCACCCGCGTCGGCCTGAACGACAAGCAGGCTCAGGAAGATTTTGCGGAACTGCGCGAGCTGCTGCAGGCTTGGCGCGATGCCAAGGCCAGCGCCTGGCAGGCGGCGATCGCCTGGGTCGTGCGCGGCGCGCTGGCGCTGCTGCTGGTCGGCATCGCTTTTCGCCTCGGCGCGGCTGGTTTGCTGAAATGACGTTGCGGTTTGCCGGCTATGCCGCCCTGTTCGGCCTCCGCGACGCCGGGCGTGACACCATCCGCCCCGGCGCCTTTGCCCAAACGCTGACAGACAGACGCGAACCTTTGCCGCTCTACTGGCAGCACCGCCCCGACCAGCGGATCGGCTGGATCGAGGCGGTGGCCGAAGACCAGCGCGGGCTGCGCGTCGTCGCCAGCATCGACAACCCCGATGGCGGCGCCGCCGCCGCGCTGAAACGCGGCAGCGTGACCGGCCTCAGTTTCGGCTTCCGCGCCCGCAGCTTCACCCGCGATGCGGCCGGGCGCGAGCTGCAGGCGGTCGATCTGTTCGAGATCAGTCTGGTCACCCACCCGATGCAGCACGGCGCGCGGGTTCACCTCCTCGCCTGAAGTCAAGCTCACCCCAAAACTTTGCCCGGCCGCCGTTTGGAGCGGCCTTTTTGTGAAAGGTAGAATGCCCCATGGAAAATGACATGCCTGTCGAGCCGCTTGACGCCTCGTTCGATCTTGTCGCGCGTCAGGACGCGGCCGAGCAGGCGCTTGGCGCGCTGCGTTCGGACGTCGATGAAGTGAAATCGCGCCTCGAAAAGGTCAGCCGCGCCGCTGCCCGCCCCGCTCTAGGCGGCTCTGCCGTTCCAAGCCTCGAGCTCAAAGGCTTCGTCAACGGCTACTTGCGAAATGGCCGCGAAACCGAGCTGAAATCGGTCACGGGTCTGATCCTTGCCGATGGCGGCTATGCCGTCCCGCGCGAAATCGATGCGATGATCGCGGCCCAGCTCAAAAAGATCAGCCCGATCCGCAGCATCGCCCAGGTGGTGCAGACCGGCACTGCGGGCTATCGCAAGCTCATCTCGACCGGTGGTGCTGCGTCTGGCTGGGTCAGCGAAGCTGCGGCACGACCCGAAACGGCCACGCCGAAGTTTGCTGAAATCGTGCCGCCGATGGGCGAGCTATACGCCAACCCATCAGCCACCCAGGCGATGCTGGATGACACAGCGTTCAATCTGGAAGAGTGGCTGGCCAACGAGATCGCGATGGAATTTGCCCGGGCCGAAGGCGCCGCTTTCATCAATGGCACCGGCACCAACCAGCCCAAGGGCTTCCTTGGCGCGGCGACCAGCCTCATCAATGACAACACCCGCCCGTTCGGTACGCTCCAGTTTGTGGTCAGTGCCAACGCCACCGCCTTCGATGCGACCCCCGAACTGAAGCTGATCGATCTGGTCCATTCGCTCAAAGCCGGTCACCGCCAGGGTGCCAACTTCGTGATGAACTCGGCCACGCTGGCCCAGGTCCGCAAGTTCAAGGCGGCCGATGGCTCGTTCATCTGGCAGCCCGGGATCCTTGATGGCCAGCCGGCCCGCCTGCTGGGCTATCCGGTGATCGAGGCCGAAGACATGCCCGATATCGCCGCCGGGGTGTTCCCGATCGCGTTCGGCAATTTCAAAGCCGGCTATCTGATCGCCGAGCGCAAGGACACAAGGATCCTGCGCGATCCGTTCACCAACAAGCCCTACGTCAACTTCTACGCGACCAAGCGGATCGGCGGACAGGTGCTGGATAGTGACGCGATCAAGCTGCTCAAGATCTCGCTCTAAGAGCCTGATCCTAGAGGTCTGGCGCTCCCCGCCCAGACCTCCGCGCCCGTGCCGTATCCCCCTTCGGCACGGGCGCATATTTTCCCTGAAATAACAATGGAGGCCGCCATGAAGCGGGCAATCGTCACGCCGGCAAGTCTAGCGCCTGCAGCGCTGGCCGAGCTGAAGGAATGGCTCGGCATTACCACCGCCGCAGACGATGCAGCGCTTGGCGCCCTGCTTCGTACAGGCCTGGAAATGTGCGAGGACTTCACCTCAACGATGCCGCTGATGCAGGCTTGCGAGGAGCTGCTCCCCGCCAACACAGAATGGCAACAGCTGGCCACCTGGCCGGTCCAGTCCATCACCGCACTGCAGGGCGTGCCCGCCGACGGCGCGCGCTTTACCCTGCCCACCACCAATTACGCGATCGAACTTGACGCTGATGGCGGCGGACGAGTGCGGGTGATGAACCCCGGCGCGGCGGACCGCATCGCGGTGCGCTTCACCGCTGGCCTCGCGAGCGACTGGTCCAGCCTGCCCGACGCATTGCGCCACGGCATCCTGCGCTTTGCCGCCTATCAGTACCGGATGCGCGAGGATGATGGCAGCGGCGGATCCCCGCCTGCGGCAGTTGCCGCGCTGTGGCGGCCCTGGCGCCGATTGAGACTGGCATGATTGCCTCCGTCTCAGGCTTCGATCGACTGGCCGCCCGGCTGACCATGGCCGCCGAACGGATCGCTCAGGCCAATGCCCAATTCCGGGCCGAACGCAGCGCAATCGGCCCGGCTCGCCGCTGGCGCCGCGCGGCGCTGCTCTGGCCGCTGTTCACGAAAGGATTGGCTGCATGGAAGTGCAAACACGTGCCGCGCTGCTGGCCTGGCTTACCGCCGATCCAGCCCTTGCCGCCCAGCTCAACGCGATCGTCGAGGAAACCCCTTCGCGAACCAGCCTGCCCTGGCTGGCGGTGGCCGCCAGCGCCAGCGTCGACTGGAGCTGCAAGGACCGGCTTGGCCGGGAAGTGCGCGTCGCGCTGGAGCTCCATTGCCGTGGTGATCGCAGCGATGCCGCCGGAGCCTTGGTCAGCGCCATCGAGGCGCGGATTGCGGCGCTACCACCCGCCCAAACCGGCTTTCAGATCGTTTCGGCCCAGTTCCTGCGCGCCCGCGCCGAACAGCGCCCCGCCAACACCCGCGCCATCCTGCTCGAATACCGCTTCCGTATTCTTGCTGATTGAGTCCCCGCGAAGGCGGGGACCTCGGGCCTCTCGAGGTGCCGCCCTGCCTAACGAGACCCCCGCCTTCGCGGGGGC
>JANLQQ010000109.1:0-5277 GCA_031367905.1 Novosphingobium sp. | reverse complement strand
TCTGCTGTTCGATACGGTCGGCACGCAGTTGCTGAGCCTGCTGGGCCTGACCGAAAGCTTCCCCAAGGCGGCCTGTTATTTGCGCGAATACGGGGCCGAGATCATCATGATCAAGGGCGCCACCCCGATCCCGTTCAAACTGCTGACGATCACCGCCGGGTTCATTTCGATGCCGCTGCTGACCTTCATCGGCGCCAGCATCATCAGCCGCAGTATCAGCTTCCTGATTGTCGGCGTGCTGTTCCGCCTGTTCGGAGCACCGATCAAGGCGTTCATCGACAAGTATCTGGGCCTGGTGACGGTGGGGTTTGTCGTACTGGTAGTCGGCGGCTTCATCGCTGCGACCATGCTGGGCGGTGGCAATGAAGCGAATGCCAAGTGTGAGGTGGTCAACCAGCCGCTCGCCGCAGCCAGACTCTAACTCTTCGGCTTCAGCGCTGCTTCAACTTCGCGCATCAGGAACAATGCGGTTGGATCCTTGGGCCGCAGCTTGAGCGAGGCCACGAGTTCGCGCTGCGCGCCAGCGGCATCGCCCGCCGCCAGCAAGGCCACCGCCACATCACGGCGAACCGGATACCAGAAGGCAGGCGGATCGGAGAACTGGCCGAAATCCTTCGTCTCCTCAATCTCGGCACCGGCGGTAAACGCCTTTGCCGCATCGGCCGGGCGGCCCTGCAGCATTGCCACGCGCCCTTGCAGCACCGCGCGGGTGATCCCCAGCATCTGTTCGGGTGCCGGTGACACTTCCTCTTCGTCCTTGGCTTTCCGGCGCGGTTTGGCGGCAAGCTGCGGCGCGGCCAGCGTGACCGGGATGGCGGCCAGCTCTGCCTCGATCCCGGCAACATCACCGCGCCCGGCCAGTACTTCGCCGCGGGCATAATGCCAGGCGGCCTTGAGGTAGGGTAGCTTCGGCTCGGTCAGAGCGAGGACGGTGGCCGGATCATCGAACCGGGCCAGCGCGTAATAGCCCGCCGCCGCGAGCAATTGAGACACCGGCTCGGCCGCTTCGCGCGTGGTAGAGCGCTCGACCAGTGGCCGCGCCAAGATCAGCCCGGTCTTGGCATCGCCCGCCATCAGTGCGCCGCCCAGGCCAAAGATCACATTATGGGCGTGATACGGCAGCCCCCAAACGCCGTCTGGCCCATCAAGCCCAAGCCGCCGGGCATTGGCGATCCCCAGTTCCACCGCGCGCAGATTGGTGCTGGCCGCATCCTGATAGCGCCCGACCCAATAGAAAATATGCGATGGCATATGGACCAGATGACTGGCACTCGGCGCCAATCCCGCCAGCCGATCGGCAAAGGGCTCTGCCTGCGCGGACTTGCCGACGATTTCGCTGGCATGGATATAGAAATGGATCGCGGGCGTATCATCGGGGGCGCGGGCCAGCACCGTTTCGATCAGCGGTATGGCGAGGCCAACCTCGGCATCGGACCGGGCAGCGACCATCGCCGCATCAGCCGCCAGGATCGCAATGCTGTTGTCCAGCGGGTAATCCTCCACCAGCCCGCGCATCGCCTTGGCATAGGCGCGGTCATGCTTGCCGACATCCTTGCCCGGGCGATAGCGCAGCACCAGCGCCTTGGTCAGCGCCTGTTCGCGCGGGCTGCCGTCTTTTTTGGCCATTTTGCGCGCTTGCTGAGCCTGAATATACAGCGGCGTGCGCTCGGCGGCGTCCTTGCCGTAATTGATCGTCGGACCTTGCACCAGGCTCTGGCCCCACAGGCACATGGCGCAGGCCGGATCCAGCCGTACCGCTTCCTTCATCGCGGCAATCGCGGCGTTATGGGCAAAGGCCGGGCCCAGCTCCATCCCGTTTGAAAAATACGCCTGCGCCAGCGGAACCGCAGTGGTTATCGCAAAACCGCCATTGCCATAACCGGGCAGCAGCATCGCCTGCTTGGGAACCATGGTGTCGGCGTGCGAATGGGTATCGCCGTGGACTGCGGTTTCGGACACATGGCTGGTTTCGGCCCCGGGCGGCTTTGGCGCGGCATCCTGTTTGGCGGCGGCTGGATTGGCGCAAGCCAGCGCCAGCGCGGCAGCAAGCAGAGTGGTCCGATAGGTCATATGATCTCCCCCCTGCATAATCTGACATAGGCAGACTTGCTTGGCAAATCGGGGCGGATCGGCCACCAGCTTTCCTCAGATGATCCCGATAGCCTTGCCGGCGCGTTCGAACATGCCGAGAATGATCTGCACTTGGTCAGCCGAATGCTCGGCGCAGAGCGAGCAGCGCAGCAGCGTCATATTGGCAGGCGTTGCCGGCGGGCGGGCCAGGTTCACATAAAGTCCCTCATTCAGCAGCGCCTCCCACATTGCAGCACCGCGTTGCAGATCGGGCATGATCACCGCGATGATCGCGCTTTGCGGGGTCTCCGTGCCGAGCTGGAAGCCCTTGGCCTTGAGCCCGGCATGGAGCGTCTTGGAGTTCTCCCACAGATGCGCCCGCTTGTTGGAACCGTGCATCAGCTTGCGGATCGAGGTGGCGGCGGTGGCGACCACGCTGGGGGGCAAGCTGGCGGTGAACACATAGGGGCGGCAGACCAGCCGCAGAATTTCGAACTTGGGGTGGTTGGAAACACAGAAGCCGCCGACCGTGCCGACGCTTTTGGAAAATGTGCCGATCACGAAGTCGACATCGTCCAGCACGCCTTGGTCTTCCGCCACGCCGCGCCCGTTGGGGCCGATGAAGCCCATCGAATGCGCCTCATCGACCAGCACCATCGCGCCGTTGTCCTTGGCGACGCGGATCATTTCCCGCAGCGGGGCGATATCGCCCAGCATCGAATAGACTCCTTCGAGGATCACCAACTTGCCCGCGCCTTCGGGCACTCGCTTGAGCCGCTTTTCCATCGCCGCGATATCATTGTGCTTGAACGGCACCACCTCGGCATCGCCCAGCTTGCAGCCATCCCAGATCGAAGCATGGCTATCGATATCGAGGATGATGTAATCGCCCTTGCCGGCAATCGTGCTGATGATCCCGAGATTGGCCTGATAGCCGGTTGAGAAGACCATGGCATGATCCATGGCGTAGAATTCTCTGAGCGCTTCTTCGCACGCCCGGTGTCCGGAATAGGTTCCGTTTAGGACCCGGCTGCCGGTGGTGCCAGCGCCGAAATCATCCAGCGCCTGCTTGCCCGCTGCGATAACATCGGGATCGAAAGTCATGCCCATGTAATTGTAGGTGCCAAGCAGGATCGTTTCGCGGCCGTTGCAGATCGCCACGGTGGGCGAGACCACCCGCTCCATCACCAGATTGAACGGATCAGTCAGCCCGGTTGACAATAGCGCGCGGCGCTGTTCGATCAGCGGATCGAATTTGGAAAACAGATCAGTCATTTGCGGCCGGTCCCTGCAGCTTGACCACGGCATCGACCAGCTGACCAAAGCTCTCGATCTCGGCCTGAAGGTTCATGCTGATGATGATGTCGAAACTGTCTTCGATCTCGGCGACAAAATCCATCACCGTCAGGCTGTCGAACTCCAGATCGCCGGCGAAAGAGGTCGCATCGCTGATCGCCACGCCTTTCTTGTTGAACGGTTCGATCAGCGCGGCGATTTGTGTCGAGGTGGCGGCGCGGTCCATATGTCTGTGCTCCTGAACTGAATTGCGGCCCTTTGGCCAAGAATTGCGGCGCAAAAGCGGCGGGCGGCCAAGAATGTCAAGCCGTGGACTTCTCCACCAGCGCGCGCACTGCCGCCATGAACGGCCCGATCGAAACCGGTTTGGCCAGATAGCCTTCTGCCCCGGCGTCGCGGATCCGCTCCTCGTCGCCCTTGCCGGCATAGGCAGTGACGGCCAGCACCGGAATCGCCCGGAGCATGGCATCGGCCTTGGCGGCTTCGATCAGCTCAAGCCCCGAAACATTAGGCATCTGGATATCCATGATGCTCAGATTGGGGACGAACTGCCGCGCCCGGTCAAGCGCCTCCAGCCCATCGGCCACCGGCTCCACCGCATAGCCCTGGCTGCGCAAAACATCGCAGAACAACTTCCGATTAAGATCGTTGTCCTCGACAACGAGGATTCGCTTTGCCATTCGCCCGCCTGTGCACCATCTGGGTTGGACACATCCTCTATGCGCTGGAAGAGAGACTGACAATTCACCGTGGGCCCCCATCCCCCGCCGCTGATCCGGCCGCGCTGGCGCTGGGCGCGCTGGGGTGGGTGCTGGGCAGCGAAAGCCGCGCCGAACGGTTGCTTTCGCTGACCGGACTAACCCCCGATGCGCTGCGGTCCGGGCTGAATGATCCCATGGTTTTGGGCGCGGTGCTCGAATTTCTTTGCGCTCATGAGCCCGATCTGGTTGGCGCGGCCGAGGCATTGGGTGTCGAACCTCAGGCGCTGGTCGCCGCACGTGAAAGGCTGAATTCTTGAGCAAGCCCCTGATCATCAGCGATTGCGACGAGGTGATCCTGCACATGGTCGCCCCGTTCCGCGATTGGCTGGGCGAGGTACATGACATCCGCTTTGCGATGGAAGGCAGCGATTTCAGCCGGGCGCTGACCCAGCAAGCTACGGGCGAACTGGTCGAGGGGCCGGAAATATGGCGCTTGCTCAATCTGTTCTTCGATACCGAAATGCACCGCCAGCAGCCGATTGCCGGTGCGGTGGAGGGGATCAAGCGGCTGGGCGAACATGCCGATGTGGTGATCCTGACCAATCTGGGGGATCACCGCCAACTGACCCGCGCGCAGCAGCTCCGCGATGTCGGGATTGAGGCGCGGGTGTTTACCAATCAGGGTCCAAAAGGCCCGGCGCTGCAGGCGATCCTGGATGAGTATCAGCCGGCCCACGCGATCTTTATTGACGATCTGCCGCAGCACCATGGCTCGGTGGCCGAGGTTGCGCCCCATGTCACCCGGCTGCATTTGTGCGGTGAGCCGCTACTCGCCCCATACATCGCCTGCGCGCACCAGCTGGGCCATGCCCATGCGCGGATCGACGATTGGGACACCGCCTTGCCCTGGCTGCTGGAGCGATTGAACGGAGAGAACAATGACTGACGCCGAAATCACCGCAAAGCTGGCCGAACTGGGCCTGACGCTGCCCGAAGCTGCTGCTCCGGTGGCGGCCTATGTCCCGGTAGTCATCGCGGGCGGACTGGCTCATGTTTCGGGTCAGCTGCCGTTTGTCGAAGGCAGGCTGGTGCGCGGACGCCTTGGCGAGGATGTCAGTCTTGAGGAAGGTTACGCCGCTGCGCGCGCCTGCGGGCTGATGCTGATTGCCCAGCTCAAGGCCGCGCTGGGTTCGCTCGATCGGGTGGAGCG
>JANLQQ010000018.1:0-3346 GCA_031367905.1 Novosphingobium sp. | reverse complement strand
CTGCCGCGCTCGACCCTGTTCATGCTGGTTTCGGCATTGGTCGGGCTGGAACGAATGCAAGCCGCCTATGCCCATGCGATTGAAAGCGAATACCGGTTTTACAGCTATGGCGACGCGAGTCTGTTACTGCCCTAGGGCGGCAATCAGGCGGCGGTGGCTTGGCGATCCTTGTGATCAAGCCGGGCGACCAGCCATTTTGTCAGTGGTGCCACTCTGCGTTCGATGGTGCTATGAATCAACCGCGCCAAGGCGAAGCTAATAATAGCGACTGCGATGAAGCGGATCAGCAAGGCTGGCAGTCCCGTTTGGGCGGGCAGGACATTGCTGACTATCTGCACGACGATGAAATGAACGAGATAGAGAGCATAAGAATTCTGTCCGAATGTTTCAAGCAAGCTGGACCGCATACCGCGTGTCACCCCCAGATAAACCAATGCCGACAGACCCGCCGAAACGGTCAGCAGTGTGAGTCCGATAGAAGCGCCAGCAAGCGCAATCACTACTGCGGCAATCACTTCACCCCGGCCGAAGCCGTCCTTGATGGCAAAGTGCAGATAGCATCCGATCAGGAAGATCGGACACTGGCTTAGGAAATTGAAGTAGAGAAAATTGTCGGCGAGTTCCGGGTCACTGCCAAAAGCGCCGGTCGCCAGCATGGCTCCCAGCAAATTCTGCCACCAGAAATGATAGAGCAGGAAAATCGCACCAGCCAGAGCGAGGTAGATCCGCCGGCTGTTGCCGATCACGCCAATCACCAGCGGGAACAGCATATAAAACGTCATTTCGACAGCTATCGACCAACCGCCGGGAACAACATTGCTGATAGCATGGGGCCAGAAACCATGCAGAAACAGCATGGTAAGGCCAACATCGATGCCCGTCATGCCGTCATGCGCCCAGAACGACGGTCCCATCCCATTGGCGGCGATGTAGAACACGGCAGCCAGCCAGAATAGCGGCGCAATCCGCATGAAGCGCCGGATATAGAATTTGGCGGTGCGGTGGCTTTCACCCGCACGTTGCTCCCACATGTGGCACATCGTTAGCGCGCTGATGAAAAAGAACAGCTGAACGCCCAGCTTGCCCACACCGAACACGGAATCGATAAAGGCGATAGTGGTTGGAGTGAAGGCGGCTGTGTGAAAGCCGACCACGCCCAGAATGGCGATGCCACGCAGCGCGTCAAAACTGCTTTGCCTTGTGCTTGAATTCGCCACTGTAGCTGATTCCGATTATCGCCTAGGGGCAGACTACTAACACGGCGATGCTAGGAAATGGTTTAAGCGCTGCTGGCATTACTCGAAATCAGCGACTAGGCGCATCGGCATGGCCACTCGCTTTGCCTTCACCATCTCTGCCACTGACGGCAAGGCCCGCACCGGTGCCATCCAAATGCGCCGCGGCGAGATTCGCACACCCGCCTTCATGCCGGTTGGCACTGCCGCCACGGTCAAGGCGATGAAGCCTGAGAGTGTGCGCGCGACGGGTGCGGATATCATCCTGGGCAATACCTATCATTTGATGCTGCGCCCCGGTGCTGAGCGGGTCGCGCGGCTGGGGGGTCTCCATAAATTCATGCACTGGGCGCGCCCGATCCTGACCGACAGCGGCGGCTATCAGGTGATGAGCCTGAGCGAGCTGCGCAAGATTACTGAAGATGGCGTAACCTTCGCCAGCCACCTCGATGGCTCGAAACATTTGCTCACCCCGGAACGCTCGATGGAAATCCAGCGGCTGTTGGGCAGCGATATTGTCATGGCGTTCGACGAATGCCCCCGCGCCGATGCGGGGCGCAATGTGATCGCCGCCTCGATGGAGATGAGCATGCGCTGGGCAAAGCGCAGCCGCGATGGGTTCGACAGCGGCGGCGAGCATGCAGCAGGCGCGGCGCTGTTCGGAATCCAGCAAGGCGCGCTGCACGAGGATTTGCGCCGGGAAAGCGCCGATGCCCTGCGCGAGATCGGCTTCGATGGCTATGCGATCGGCGGGCTGGCGGTGGGTGAGGGGCAGGAGGCGATGTTCAGCGTCCTCGATTACGCCCCCGGCCAGCTCCCCGAAGATCGCCCCCGTTACCTGATGGGAGTGGGCAAGCCCGATGATCTGGTCGGCGCGGTCGAGCGGGGCGTCGATATGTTCGATTGCGTCCTGCCAAGCCGCTCAGGCCGCAACGGCCAGGCCTTCACCTGGGCGGGGGCGCTCAACCTGCGCAACGCCAAACACGCCGAAGACCTCGCCCCGCTGGACGAACGCTGCCCGTGCGACGGCTGCCGTAATTACAGCCGCGCCTATCTCCATCACCTGACCAAATCCGGCGAAATCCTCGGCGCGATGCTGCTGACCGAGCATAATCTGACGTTCTACCAGCAGCTGATGACGGCGATGCGGGAGGCGATCGGGGCAGGGCGGTTCGCGGCGTTCGCAGCTGAGTTTCGGCGGGATTATCTGGGGCGCTGAAACAAAAAAGGGCGACCCTTGCGGACCGCCCTTTCGTATTCCGTAACTTGTTACCAGATCAGCGCGAGTAGAACTCGACCACCAGGTTTGGTTCCATTTTCACTGGGTAAGGCACTTCATCCAGCGTGGGGACGCGGACGAAGGTGATCTTGTCGGTGCCGTCGGGCGAAACGTAATCGGGGATTTCGCGTTCGGCCAGGCCTTGCGCTTCGATGATCAGCGCCATTTCCTTGGCCTTGGTACCCAGGCTGACGATGTCGCCGGGGCGCACGCGGCGGCTGGCGATGTTGCAGGTCACGCCGTTGACCTGGATGTGGCAATGCGAAACGATCTGGCGGGCCGAGAAGATCGTCGGCGCGAACTTGGCGCGGTAAACCACCATATCCAGGCGCTGCTCGAGCAGACCGATCAGGTTCTGGCCGGTATCGCCCTTCAGGCGGGCAGCTTCGGCGTAAGTACGCTTGAACTGCTTTTCGGTGACATCGCCGTAATAGCCGCGCAGCTTCTGCTTGGCGCGCAGCTGGACGCCGAAATCAGAGACCTTGCTCTTGCGGCGCTGGCCGTGCTGACCGGGGCCATAGGCGCGGCGGTTGACCGCGCTCTTGGGGCGGCCCCAGATATTTTCGCCCATTCGGCGATCGAGTTTATACTTCGATGCTTTACGCTTCGACATGCGTTGGTCCTTCAATTTGCTGCCCGCAGGCTAACGCCCACTTGCCGTGTGATGCCGGGCTGAAACTGCCCGATCTTCGCTTCCGGAACCGCACCATCCCGCCAAACTACGAGATGCGACCGCTGCTTCACCGGAGTGCAGGGTCAATTGCGAAGGCGGGCCATTGGCGGGGTGGGGGGCGAAAGTCAAGCTTTGTCGGGATTACTGGCTTTGCTCGGG
>JANLQQ010000008.1:0-2709 GCA_031367905.1 Novosphingobium sp. | reverse complement strand
CTAAACCTTATTGCAGCGCGGCGCAGCCCCGTATAGGCGGTTGGGCGCAATGACAGACATTCCCAATATCCAGCCCGATAGCCGCGCCACCACGATCCTGGACGCGCCAGACCGTATGCTCGATGTGCGTGAGCACTTCGGGATCGATATCGACATGCAGGTTCCCGCCTTTTCCGAGGCGGATGAGCGCGTGCCCGATCACGATGCCAGCTATGTGTTCGATCCGGACACGACGCTGGCGATCCTGGCCGGGTTTGCCTTCAACCGCCGGGTGATGGTGCAGGGCTATCACGGCACCGGCAAATCGACCCATATCGAGCAGGTCGCCGCGCGGCTCAACTGGCCGTGCATCCGGATCAACCTGGATGCGCATATCAGCCGGATCGATCTGATCGGCCGCGATGCGATCGTGCTGCGCGATGGCTTGCAGGTGACCGAGTTCCGCGAAGGGCTGCTGCCTTGGGCAATCCAGACGCCGACCGCGCTGGTGTTCGACGAGTATGACGCCGGGCGACCGGATGTCATGTTCGTGATTCAGCGCGTGCTGGAAACCGAAGGCAAGCTCACTTTGCTCGACCAGAACCGGGTGATTCGCCCGAACCCGTGGTTCCGACTGTTCGCGACCGCCAACACGGTGGGTCTTGGCGATACGTCCGGGCTCTATCACGGTACGCAGGCGATCAATCAGGGCCAGATGGACCGCTGGAACATCGTCGTCGGGCTCAATTATCTCGCCGCCGAAGTCGAATGCCGGATCGTTCTCGCCAAGTCCGAAGGGATTGATGAGAAAGTGATCAGCAACATGGTCAAGGTTGCAGACCTCACCCGTCAGGGCTTCATCAACGGCGATATCTCCACCGTGATGAGCCCGCGCACCGTGATAACCTGGGCGCAGAACACCGCGATCTTCAAGGATCCAGGCTTCTCGTTCCGCCTCTCGTTCCTCAACAAATGCGATGAGAC
This sequence comes from Novosphingobium sp., assembly GCA_031367905.1. Taxonomy (GTDB): domain Bacteria; phylum Pseudomonadota; class Alphaproteobacteria; order Sphingomonadales; family Sphingomonadaceae; genus Novosphingobium. Next base: position 1,746 of record JANLQQ010000008.1, on the reverse strand, counting down.
CGAGCGGATGCTGGTGGCGGAATACTACCAGCGCGTGTTCGGCACGGATTTGCCTGAGAGCGTGGTGGGGAAGGTTTAATCGAAATATCCTCCCTATTTTCACGAAGTGCAAATGGGGAGGGGGACCGCCCGCAGGGTGGTGGAGGGGTATCTGGGCTAGCACCGAAACCCCTCCGTCAGTGCTTCGCACTGCCACCTCCCCATTTGCGCTGACGCGAAAATGGGGAGGAACTTTACGCCACACCCGGTCGGGATTACCAGATACTTCTCATTGGTCCGCCGGGCGTTATATTCGCTGACGGCAGCCTTGGTCAGCATTTCCTCCAGCGAAACTTCCGCCTTGTAGTGACTGGCGAACGTCGTCGTCAGATCCTTTGCCACCCGCGCGCGCATACGGCCGACGATTTCGGGTCCCGCCTTGACCATGAACGGGGTGAGCAGCCAGCCGGCCAGATCCCAGGTCAGGCCAAAAGCGCGGTTAAGGATCGTGGGTGAAAGGTCCAGCGCGCCGTAGATATAGACCTTCTTGGCCTCTGACGAGCCATAGCGGCTGAACGCTGCGCCGCGGCTGGCAGCGGCTTCCATCGCGGTGAGGATCTGCCCGGCCAGCGTGCCGCCGCCGATCGGATCGAAGGCCAGCATCGCCTTGGTTTCGGCGATCGCATCAATCAGCTGCTTCATGAAATCGGGATCGGCGGTGTTGAGTACATGGGTCGCGCCCATGTCCTTGAGCAGCTTCACCTGATCGACACTGCGGACGAGATTGACCAGCGGAATCCCGTCTTCCAAGCAGATCTTGACCAGCATCTGCCCCAGGTTCGAGGCAGCAGCGGCATGGACGATCCCGGTGAAGCCTTCCAGCTTCATCGTCTCGACAAAACCCAGCGCGGTCATCGGATTGACGAACGACGAGGCACCTTGTTCGGCGCTCACCCCATCGGCCAGCGGCAGGCACATCCGCGCATCGGCATAGGCATATTGCGCATAGGCAGTGCCGGGAACGCAGGCGATACGGCTGCCGATCAGCGCTTGCGCCGCCGGATCCTCACCCGCCGCAATCACGGTGCCAGCGGCCTCGTTGCCTGCGGGCATCTTCATCCCGTGGCGGGCCTTCATCGCACGGGTCGCCGCTTCGGGCATTTTCGCGACGACCTTGCCGGGTGCATATTGCGCATTCTCGGTATCGGCCGAGGCGAACAGCAGGCCAAGGTCCGAGGGATTGATCGGAGTTGCCTCAATTTTCACCAGCACCTGCGCACCAGTAGGATCGGCGAAGGTCTGATCGACCAGTTCAACGGTCAGCGTGCCATCAGCTTCGAGCATGGTGAGCAGCTGTTTGCCAGTGGTGGTCATCGTTCAATCTCCAATAATATCCGGGTATTTGGCACCGGTGAAATATAATCCGTGAGGCGGAGCGTTCAGCCCCAAAGCGGTGCGGTCTCTTGCGGCCAAGGCTTCAGTGATCTGGCTTTCCGGCCAGCGCCCGATGCCAACCAGCACCAGACAGCCGACCATCGAACGCACCTGATGATGGAGGTAGCTGCGCGCTGCCGTTTCGACCAGTATTAAATCACTACCTACCCGCTGCACGTCAAGTTGGTCGAGCGATTTCAGCGGACTTTTCGATTGGCAGTGGACCGACCGGAAGGTGGTGAAATCATGTGTGCCGACCAAAGTCTGCGCGGCGCGGTGCATCGCCTCTGCATCCAGCGGCTGCCGCACATGCCAGGCGCGGCCTGCCTCCAC
>JANLQQ010000191.1:0-3874 GCA_031367905.1 Novosphingobium sp. | reverse complement strand
GCGCAGGGCAAAGATTTATATCGCATCCCGAAAAAATAGTGGCTTGAGAGATATGGACCTAGTTTCAGGGAAGGCGGTGTTTTCAGCTTCATCGGAGATAATAAATAAGCGGTACGGGACATCACTTAATGCAATGGCAGCTTGTCGGGTTTTGAAATTATCTGAATGTGACAATGAACTGATTGATTTCATAAAAAGTATAACCTGAGTTACGGTGACACGTTACTTGACCTCCAAACTTCATCCGCCTTGCGCCACATCGCGGCGTTGTTCGGGGACACGCAATAGCATGTCCCCGGTCGGGGCCAGACTCCCGCTACCCCAACAGCCGCCCCTTTACCCAATAGCGACAGATCCCCGCTAACCTCCCCGCCATGCATCCCCTGCTCACCCCCGCCAATCTCGTCACCGCGCTGATCGCGGTGAACTTTGCCGCCTTTGCCGCTTTCGGGATCGACAAGGCCAAGGCTGAGGCGGGGGCTTGGAGACTATCGGAATCGATGTTGCTGTGGCTCGCGCTGCTGGGGGGCACCATCGGCGCCTATGCCGGGCGCTCTGCGTTCCGCCACAAGACCCGCAAGCAGCCGTTCAACTCCCACTTGTTCAGCATCGCGGTGCTGCAGGTGTTGGGGCTGGGCGGCTTGCTGGGCTGGTGGCTGTGGTGAGCCGCAGCGAACGGGGCGACAGACCCCGAACGCGGCGGGGAGGATTTATGCGGGATGTGCGGCCTTGCGCGGGCGGTTTTCCTACACCGGGCGCCTCTGTTATCACGCGGGGGTTCTTTGACTTTGTTGAGCCGCTTTTGCACCTGCGCGGGGGGAGACCCCGGCGCAGAACCGGGCAATGTGTCACCTTGTGCGGTTAAGACACTGAAATAAGGTGATAAAGAGTGAGTTACAGCGGGGTGACACCTGTCACCCAACTGAACCAAGGTTCTGAAGTTGCACGGGAAATCAGAGTTACACTTGGGTTACACCGTGTAACCCAGTGTCACCCTTGCCGCGCTCTTGCCGGCGACGCTCAGGTTTGGGCACCCCCGCAAGACGTTTCTCACGCCAAGACGCCGCGACGCGAAGGTGTTCGGCTTGGCCCGGGGGGACACGCAATCTTCATCCCGCCCACCTCGCCCGTCCCCGCTGCGACGAGCCGTGCCGCGTGCCGGGTTGGCTGCGGAACCTGTTCGCGGGCGGGCGCGTTTTGATGACAGTTACCCTCTAGCGAAGAAGGAATAGACTGTCATGACCGAGCATACTGAGACGACCACCACGCTCAACACGCTGATCGCCACGCTGATCGACAGCGCCGAGGGCTATGAAAAGTCCGCTGGCGATGTTGAGAATCCGCGCTTTGCCGAGATGTTCAGCGCCCGTGCGCAGGAACGCCAGCAGGCGATCACGCATCTGCAGGCCGCAGTCGCGCAAGCCGGTGGCAATCCGGAGGATGACGGCTCGATGATGGGTTCGGTCCACCGCGGGATGCAGACGCTGCGCGAGGCGGTATCGAGCCGCGATGACGCGACAATCATCGCCGAGATCGAGCGCGGCGAGGATTACCTCAAGGAAAAGTTCGAAACCGCGATGGACAACACCGATCTCGATGCACGCGCGCTTGATGCGGTGACCGATGCATGGGCCTCGGTTCAGGCGGGCCATGACGAGATGTCACAGCTCAAGCATCAGGTAGTCGGCGGATAACAACACCGCTTACACCCTGCAATGCCGCGCCGCCGCTTCGGGAAACCCCGGTGCGGCGGCGCTGGTGTTGCGATTGCCCTGCTCACCAAGCTTCAATGCGCTGGAACGCGCGCCCGGATCCGGTCAAACCCGGCCTTGATATTGGCAAACCGTTCATCCACTTGCGGCTCGAACTCGGTGTCAGTCAGAATATAGGCCCAGTCACCCTCGATCCCTTCGCGGACCAGTTCGCCGACATACAGCGGGTCGATCCCGTGGGCGATCGCCTCACGGGCGATCTGGGCGAATTCGCCGGCGGTCTCGCCCTCGTTCATTTCCTCGATCGCGCCAAACCTGGAAGGCAGATTGCGGTTTGAATCCATGATCGCGGTGCGGATGAAACCGGGGCACAGCACCGAAACGCCGATCCCGCGCAGCGCCAGAGTCGGCCGCAGCCCTTCGGACAGCGCGACCACGCCATATTTGGTGACGTTGTAGGATGGGTTGACCCCGCCAGCCAGGCCCGCGATCGAGGCGGTGGAAACGATCTGCCCGCCCTCGCCGTGGGCCTCGATCAGCGGCCCGAAAATTTCAAAGCCCCAGACCACCGACATCAGATTGACCCCGATGGTCCAATCCCAGCTGGCATCGGTCCATGTCCCGTAATCGCCGCCGCCGCCAACGCCGGCGTTATTGACCACAATATGGACCTTGCCGAACCGGGCGAGGGTGGCATCGGCTGCGGCCTGAAGCTCGGGTTTGAGCGAGACATCGGCCATGACCCCCGCGACATCGGCATTGGTGGCGCGCAGTCCAGCGACGGCTTTTTCCAGCGCGGCCGCCTCAATATCGCACAGCATCACCTTGACGCCCGCCTGGGCCAGCGCGGTGGCGATGCCCAGGCCAATGCCCGATGCCGCGCCGGTAACGAAGGCCACTTTGCCATCAAGGTCCTGCATGTCTCTCTCCTGTTTTGCCCATCATGCGCCCGGGCGCTGCCGGGGCAAGTAAAAACAGGTCTTGCCGCCCGCCCTGCCGATCTGCCACCATCGCGCCCGCACCACACCGAGAGGAATTTCCCAATGGCCGCCTACATCGTCTTCACCAAGGAACGCGAGCATAATGCCGCCGCGATGCAGACTTACGCCGGCAAGGCCGGCGGATCGCTGGCCGGGCACGCCGGCAAGCCGCTGGCATATTATGGCGCGATCGAAACGCTGGAAGGGCCCGAGACGATCGGATCAGTGATCATCGAATTTCCCACGATGGGCGAAGCCCGCGCCTGGTATAATTCGCCCGCCTATCAGGAAGCCCGCAAGGACCGCTTCCAGGGCGGCGATTACCGGGTGTTTATTACGCAAGGGATGTGAGGACGTCAGCTCGCCAGCCGCAGCGCCTCTGCCGCGCGGACGGGGTGTTTGGGCTGGTCGAGCCAGATGCCGCGGGTGTCATAGACCAGCTTGGTCACCCGTTCGGCCAGCGGGACCACGCGGAAGATGTCGTGATCGACCAGCACGATCAGGATGTCGCAGGTTTCCAGCGCCTCATCGATGTCGATCAGGGTGGCCTCGGTGCCATCGAATTCGCGGGGCAGCGTGGCGGCATAGGGCTCGACCACGTTGATCCGGGCGCCGAATTTGCGGGCCAGCGTGGCCGCGACCAGCCGGGCCGGGCTCTCGCGGAAATCGTCGATATTGGCTTTGAACGCCAGACCGAGGCAGGCGACTTTGGTGCCCGGATTGGCCTCGATCAACGCCTCAGCGCGGGCGATCACGTGGCGGATCTTGCCATCGTTGACGCCCCGCGCGGTGCGGATCAGCGGGGTATCATCGGGTGCGCCGTGGACGATGAACCATGGGTCGACCGCGATGCAATGGCCGCCAACACCGGGGCCGGGGGACAGGATATTGACCCGCGGATGACGGTTGGCGAGGCGGATCACCTCCCACACATCAAGGCCCATCGTGTCCGCGACAATCGACAGTTCGTTGGCAAAGGCGATGTTGACGTCGCGGTAGGCGTTTTCGACCAGCTTGGTCATTTCGGCGCTGCGGGCATCGGTGGTGATGCAGGTTCCGCGCACGAACCGCTTGTAGAACGCCAGCGCCTTGCGGGCGCAGCGCGGGGTGATCCCGCCGATCGAGCGATCATTGTTGGTCAGCTCCTCGAGGATCCGGCCCGGCAGCACTCGCTCGGGGCAA
>JANLQQ010000182.1:0-23397 GCA_031367905.1 Novosphingobium sp. | reverse complement strand
CATATATGGGGAGTTACGGTGACACAGGAGTTACGGTGACACAGGAGTTACGGTGACAGGTGCAATAACCCCTAAACTCACGACACCCTTCCAAGGCTGTAAAGAAATCAATATATTGTCGCTTGTGAAATAGTAAAGGGGCTATTGCACGTGTCACCGTAAGACTCACCGTAAGACCGTGTCACCATAAGACCGTAAGACGTGCACCGTAACACCGCCTCACGATATATATCCATATCAAATATGTTACTTAAAAATATATGACATTTTAAGTAAAATCACATAAAACTTAAGTTCATTTAATTAACTTATATCTCATCGGTTTTGGAGGGAATTACCGGCGATAATGGACGCAACTTAGGCTTAACACCTAGGCATTTCTGATTAAGGTTAATCCCATGATGACACGCAGCAATCTGGTCCTGATCGATAGCGACTTCCGCCGCCGTGCCGCAATTTCGCATTGCCTGGCTGAGACCCCGATCCACGTCGAACCGTTTGAGGACCTGAGCGAGATTACCCGCCGCTGGCCGCGTGACGGGGTGATTCTGGTGCACGACGATGGCATCATCGTTGCCGCCTTGCACCAACACATGACTGAGATCGGCAAATGGCTGCCGCTGGTCGCCTTCGCCGCCGCTCCGGAAACCGGCCAAGTGGTCAAAGCCGTGCTTGATGGCGCGATTGACTATCTGTCCTGGCCGTTCGGAAATAGCGAGGTGCGGCAAGCCTTGATTGTTGCCGAAGAAAGCGCCGGCTCACTCGGCAGCTTGCGGTTGCGTGAAGCCATGGCGCGCAGCCGGGTCCGCAAACTTACCCGGCGTGAGCGTGAAGTGCTGGCCGGGGTCGCCGATGGCTTGTCCAATCGCCTGATCGGTGAACGGCTTGAAATCAGCCCGCGCACGGTCGAAATTCACCGCGCCAATATGCTGACCAAGATGGGCGCAAACCATACCTCCGAAGCAATCCGGATCGCAATCGAGGCAGCGGTCGTCGGCTAGAGTTCTTCCGCTTTATATCGAGCCGCTTAGCCCCTCCCCTTGGAGGGGGATTAGGTAAGCAATTCAAGTAATTACAGAACGATTCTAGCCATAAACTGCCTAAACCGGTTTTGCGCAGTCAACGCGCTGATAAGTCCTGGAAGGAAGAGTGCCCGATTAGCAGCCCTCTAACAGATTACCCCAGCCACCGTTCCGTTCCCGGCTGGGGCAATTCCTGCCTGACCGTTTCCGGCCAATCAGTTAAGGCTCCCATCAATTCAGGCGAAGACTGCGATCCCGATTTTCCGCCTGTTTCGCGTGCGGGCTAACCGTTTCATCGCGCGGCACTGAATCAGCGGCTAGTTCATTCCCCGATAGCGCCGCTGCCACTGCACCAATCAGCGCCAGCGCGACGCTCGCCCCCTCAACGGTGGTTTCGTCGGCCCGCCCTTCGACCAGCACCGTGGCCATGTAGCGGCCGCCCGGGCCGTGCGACAGCATGAAGCCAGCCCAGCCCTGAAGCAGCGCGAGAGCAGCAGCATCTTCTCCGCCAGCACCCAGCAAGGCTTCAAAGTCGGGCTCGTCCAGATTCAAATCGATTGTTTCGCGCCAATCAGCAGGCGGATCGCGCAGCAGACGCCGTGCGGCGCGCAGCAGCTCGGCAGCGCCGGCACGATCGGCCTGAGCGCAGGCATAAGTCAGCCTGGCAAGCCGCAGGTGCCAATCCGTCTGTCCGAAAGCTTGCCTGTTCGGTGCGATCACGCCGCTGCATCCTTTGTAAACTGTATTCTCCGAGCTTGTCCGGCCCATGTCAATCGGCCGGGCGGCAGGCCATGCACCAATCCGCACAAGTCCAAATCGCCGCAAGCAAAAGGGCCCCGAACTTTCGTCCGGAGCCCCCCAGCTCGTTCAAACCAAGGTGGCTTAGAACTTGATCCCTGCGGCCAGGCCAAAGCGGCGTGGTTCGAGGGTGAAGATATTGGTGAAGTTACCCGATGACTGATCGGTGACGTAAAGGCCGGTGATCGAATCCTTGTCGAACACATTCTGGACAAACGCCCGGACGAACCACTTGCGGTCCGGCCCTTCGAGCTGGATCTGGGCATTGACCTGGGTGAACGCGGCAATCGCGTTGACCGGACCGTTGAAAATATTGCCGGTGGTCTTGCCGGTATAGGCCACGTCAACCCGCGGAGTCAGGGTTAGATCACCGATCGGTGCGGCATATTGCACGCCGGCCGACAGCTTGTAGTCCGGAGCGCCCGGCAGCTTGTTGCCCTTGATATTGGTTGGGATACCCGAAAGGAAGACGGAAATACCGGCAGGATCGAACAGCGCACCCGCCGCTGCAGCGTATTTCTGCAAGACCGAGCATATGCTGAACGCACCCGTCGAGGCGAGGCCGCTATTGGCACCGAACGAAGTGGTATTTTGCAATCCAGCACCCGGGCTCACCAGATACTGACTGAAATGCCCGACGGTCCCACCACCAGCCAAGGTGGAGCCAGTATAAAGCGGATCCACAATACCGGCATTGATTGCGCCATTCACGAAGTTGACGAAGCCGTTCACGCCTGCCGTATTGCCCGAAGTGTTGGATCCAACCGCGCAGTTGGCAGCATTGGTGATATCCTTGATGATCACCGCATCAGCACGGCCTGCACCGAAATCACGCGAGTTGGACAGCAGCTTGTCTTCCGACACCGAAGTGTGGAGGTAACTTGCGTTGATATTCAACGACAGCTCGCGGGTCGGACGGAACACCGCTTCAGCTTCAAGACCATAGATGTTGGCGCTGACATTATCGTTGACCGAAGTCCGGTTAACAATACGCGACAGCTGGAGATCCTTGTACTTGTAGTAGAACCCGGTCAGATTCAGCTGAAGTTTGCCGATCTGATTTTTCGAGCCAATTTCAAATGCATTGACATATTCAGGCAGGAAACTCTCCGGAACGTTGGTTCCAATCGAGAGCGGCGGATTGATGCCGCCAGATTTGTAACCGCGTGAATAAGACACATAGAGCAGATTGTCGTCGGAGATTTTATAATCCAGCACCGCACGGCCAGTCCATGCGCTGAACTTCTTGTCACGGATCGCGAATGGCTGGTTCCCGACAATTCCCGGATCAGCGTCATAAACACCGAAGAAGGGCGAGGTGAAGGCATCGGTTCCGCCGGTTGGAGCCAGGAAGCTGAACAGCGTCGTGCGGGCCTTAATGTTCTTTCTGTCATTGTTGTAACGCACACCTAGCGTCAGCTTCAACTTGTCGTTGAACTCGTAGTAAGCCTCACCGAAGATACCATAGGTGGTGATCCTCAGATCGTCGGAATTGTTCCGATAATAAGGCGTCGCCAGGAAATACGAAGAAGTGGCAGACGTCAGCGGGATCGGAGCAGGGATCCCCGTAGCAGGGTTTTTGTAGCCCAGCGCAGTGAAGGCACCCAGCACACCGGCCGCGTAATCCAGCCCGAATGCATCAACGTAATAGCTGTTCTCGGTGAGATGGAATTTGCCATAGATCCCGCCGACGAGGATGTTGAACGGACCGTCCCACTTGGACGAGAGAATGGCTTCTCCGGTCCAGCTGGTCTGATTCTGGACTGAACGGTCAAAGGCGAGCGGGCTGTTGGAGCAAACTTTGTTACCGCCAAAGACACCCATGCCCGTGGTATCGGGAGCCGAAGTGCACAGCACGCCGTTTGGCCCGTTGGGGATCAGCGCCTGGGCGATCGGGCGCAGATAGGCCTGCAGACCCGGGCCGTACAGACCATCCGACGCATTCTGTAACGCGGTCAGCCCGCCCGCCATCTGCGAGCGGTTCTGGATCGCATTGTTGTAATCCTGCGTGGAATCGAGCCTCACGTCCTGATAATTGCCTTGCAGCTTGAGGCTGAGGCCACTGCCGAGGTCTTGCTCAAGCTTGCCCTGGATGATCCATTCCTGGGTGAAATAGGTTGGCGTATAGGCTGTATTGACTACGCGCGGATCGGCCGGGTTGACGACACCCGCAAAGGAATCAGGCCCATAGAGGCTGCCGATCGAAAAATTGGGAACCCCTGGTCCCTGTCCGGCCGGCAGACCCTGAATCCGAAAGAATTCCTGCGAGGCAAAGATCGTGGCCAGAGTCGAGTTGCCGTTGGTGGTGGCGTAATCGCGGCGGGTATTCAAGCACCCCATCACCCCGGTTGGATCGCGCTGGCACAGCTGCTTCTGGTTGCGCATCCGGCTATCCCGTTCATGGAAATACTGCGCGCTCAGATCGATCGTGGTCGACGAGCCTGGCTCAAAGCGCAGCGAGCCGCGCAGGCCGAACATGTCGCGATCATCGATCCGGCTGTTGTCAAACAGGTTCTTGGTATAGCCATCGCGGTTCAAGTAGAAGCCGGCCAGGCGCACGCCAATCGTCTCGCCGATCGGGGCATTGATCATGCCCTTGACCTTGACGCTGTTGTAGTTGCCATATTCGACTTCAGCCGAAGCGCCGAACCCGGTGAGGTCAGGACGCGCAGTGCGGATGTTGACCACGCCCGAAGTGGCGTTCTTGCCGAACAGGGTGCCCTGCGGTCCGCGCAGGACTTCGATCTGGGCAAGGTCGTAGAACTCACCTTCGAACAGGCGCGTGCCGAACAGCGGCGCGTCGTTCATGTGGATCGCGGTGGCGCTGTCGCAGGTGACCCCGACGCACAGATCGCCAATCCCGCGGATCGTAAAGCTGGATGAGGTGAAGTTGGTCTTGGTGAAGGTGACGTTCGGCAGGGTCAGCTGCAGATCGCTGGTATTCTTGATCTGCTGCCGCTCAAGCGCTTCGCCAGAAAAGGCGCTGACCGCGATCGGCACGTCCTGCAGCCGTTCCGCAGTACGCTGCGCGGTCACGATGATCGTGTCTTCATCAACTGCCGCAGTGCCTTCAGCTGTTTGTGCGAAAGCCGGGAATGCAATTGCTCCAGCGCAAACGCTTGCGAGCAGGGTAAGTTTGCCCCTCATCAGACTTCTCTCCTAGTTTGACCCATCCCATTTTTGGATGATTTCATTCCTGAATAGAACACCGTCTGCTATGCTTTACAACCGGTTTTAAGCGAACGGTTAGATAATACCGATTCCGTAGCGTAAGAGCCACACTTACGCCCCGGCCTGGCCGACTGGATTGGCGGATTATTGGCGAATCCTCCGTTATCTCCGGTTGCGTCGGCGCGCGCGGCTGTGGCATGGATGATCGCCAAGGGTCATTCGATCCATTCCATCTTTCAGAGCAGGGTTTCAGTGATGGCGAGCGCAAGTGGCGATGATAAATTGCGCGGCAAGTTGATCGTGCTGCTGGGCGGTAGCGGCTTTTTTGGTGCACATCTGGCACAAGAGCTGCTCTCACGCGGCAGCCGGCTGCGGATCGCCAGTCGCCATCCGGAACGCGCTTTCCAGCTCAAGCCGCTCGGTAATCTGGGTCAGGTGCAGTTCGTGCGCTGCGACATAACCGATCCTGCCAGCGTGAGTCAGGCCCTCGCCGGGGCAGACGCGGTGGTCAATTTGGTCGGCGCCTTTGCAGGCAATCTTGATGCAGTCCAGGGCACCGGCGCCGGACGGATCGCCGCCGCGGCCAAAACGGCGGGGGCCGCTGCCTTTGTGCATATCTCCGCGCTCGGGGCCGATCCGGCCTCGCCCACCGCTTATGCGCAGACCAAAGCGGCGGGCGAGGCTGCAGTGCTGGCCGCCTTCCCCACGGCAACCATCCTGCGTCCCTCGGTGCTGTTTGGCCCGGACGACAAGTTCATCAACATGTTCGCCGGATTGATCGCGGCGCTGCCGGTGCTGCCGGTGTTCGGCCCCCACGCCAAGTTCCAGCCGCTGTTGGTTGACGATGCCGCAGGCGCTGCGGCCAACGCACTGGCCGACCCGGCCAACCACGGCGGCAAGACCTATGAGATTGCCGGGCCCGAGGCGATCTCCATGCTTGATCTCAACCGCAGGATCGCAGCGGCGCAGGGGCGTGAACGACTGTTTGTGCCGCTGCCTGATTTTGCTTCTGGCGGCTTTGCGTTTGCGACCGGCTGGCTTCCCGGCGCACCGCTCAGCACTGACCAGTGGCTGCTGCTCAAGGCTGGCAACACCGCCTCGGGCAAGCTGCCGGGGCTGAAAGCGCTGGGGATAACTGCCCGTCCGCTGGAGCTATTCCTGACCCGCTGGATGGTGCGGTACCGCAAGCACGGGCGGTTTGGCAGCAAGGCCAAAGCGTCATCCCGGGCCTGACCCGGGATCGCTGGCCTCATCATTCCGTCCTCGCATCGATGAGGCCAGCGGTCCCCGGTCAAGCCGGGGACGACGAGGTCAGGCGTTCACATCGGCATAATGGCTGGGCGGCTGAATCACTTCCATCCGCTCGGACAGCAGCGGGCGGAAGCTAGGGCGGCTTTTGAACACCGAATACCAGCCGCGCGCCTGCTCGTGGCTCGACCAGTCAATCCCGCCCAGATAATCCGCGACCGAGATCTGCGCAGCAGCAGCAAGATCGGCGAGGCTCATTGTCGCGCCGGCCAGCCACGGGCGGTGATCGATCAGATAATCGATGTAGTAAAGATGCTCATGCGCCAGCTTCATCGCTTCGCGCAAGGACCGTGAATCGGGCGACTGACGCATCACCAGCCGTTTTTTCATCCGCTCGTGCAGTAGCGGCCCGGTTACATCGCCGAAGAAATTCTCGTCAAACAGGGCCACCAGCCGGCGGATCTCAGCGCGGTTGGCGGCAGTGCCATTGATCATCGGGTTCTTGTCGACCGTTTCCTCGAAATATTCGCAGATCGCCCGGCTATCGACCAGGGTCATCGCCTTGACCGGATCGTGAAGCACCGGGGTGCGCCCGGCCGGGTTCAGATTAAGGAATTCGTCGCGCCCTTCCCACGGGTTCTCGCGCAATAATTCATAGCCGACGCCCTTCTCGCTGAGCAGGAGGCGCACTTTGCGGCTGAACGGGCACAACGGAAATTGGTAGAGCTGCCACATATCAGTGGTCTAATGCCCAAGCTGGCGCGTCCCGTCCACCTTAGGCGGTCTGATTTTCCGGTGCATAAGCCGCATCGGGCAGGCTTTCGATCCGCGCCACACGGCCGAGCGAGAGGGCAAGCCGCGCGAGGCGGCGTTCGGCGGCACCGTCCACCAGACCAGCAACATTGCGCGGCACCCCCAGCACAACCGCGCCGTCGCTGGCCAGGGACAGCGGCAGCGCTTCCAGCGCAGCGGGCGACCCGCCACTCAGCCGCTGGGCAAGGTGCATCGCCAGCCCCCAGCAGCGCGCGTGCGACAGCCGCTCGGCGCTGGTCAGCCGAGCGAGGATGGCAGGAGGAGCATCAGGATTGCCACCCAGCGCAACATGCAGCGCCATGGCCATTTCCGCCCGAGCCGGTCCATCCACCCCAACCCAGTTGCCATGAAGCGCCAGTTCCTCGCCTTCCAGCGCGCGAAAATCAGGACTGGAAGCCCAGCCGGTGCCAAGCAGCAGGCAGGCCGCATGGCGCAGCCGCCTGGCTGAGCCTTCTGCGGGAAAAATCGCATCGCCCCAGCGAAGCAGCGCTTCGGAATAGCCGGGCACCTGCAACTGACCCTCGACCGTGTGGCGTACCCCTTCAATCAGGGGATCGAGCTGGCGGGTCGCCGGATCAAGCGACTGGAACAGCAATCCTTCGCGCAGACCGAACGATGAGATGACGACCTGACTGGATCCGGCTTCGCTCACTAGCGCCGCCAACAATGCAGCGGCATCATCAAGCTGCAGCGCCCGGGCCAACTTCACCCCGCGGATTGCGGCCAGCTGCGCCGTGCCCATTGCCCGGACCACATCCTTCAAATCACGCACATCGGCGGCGGGAAAGGCATAATTGCCCAGCACCGGCAGCGGCCAGCCGGTTTGCTGCATATGGACCCGCGCCAGTGTGCGCCACGCCCCGCCAACCAGATAAAGCGGCCTGTCCCGAGCTGCGCCGATCCAGTCCAGCTCGGCCAGCTTGGCGCGGACAAATTTGCGCAGCCGCCCGGTGCCGGTGGCACGGATGCTGGCGACGCGCAGTGCGCCAAGCGGCAGCGAAGTCCGTTCATGTACCTCACCGCCCGCCACACGGACCAGTTCCAGACTGCCCCCGCCCATATCGGCAACCAGCCCAGCGGCATCGGGCAGCGCCGAGATCACGCCGTACCCTGCGGCAACGGCCTCTTCCTCGCCGCTGAGCAATTCGGCAGCCAAACCAAGCGCGCGAACCGCAGCCAGAAACTTTTTGCCATCGGCCGCCTCGCGCACCGCCGCTGTCGCGACCACGCGCACTGGCAGCGGCTGCATCAGCCGAAGCATTGCGGCAAAGCGGGCCAGGCCAGCAAGCGCCAGCGCGGTGTTGTCTGGATCGAGCCGGCCATTGGTGACAACGCCACGGCCAAGGCCAGCCATCAGCTTTTCGTTGAACAGCACCACCGGCGCGCGCGGCGGACCACCGAACACGACCAGCCGGATCGAGTTTGAGCCAATATCAACAATTGCGTGGCGAGATGCAGCTTTCACCCGTGCGGTTCTAGGAACAATCGCGGCACTGCGCCAGCTTCACCCAAAGCCGCGCCCCGTCCCGACAGGGATGGGTTGTGCATAAAGTACTCGTGGCAATCAAACCCGCCGCCCTGATCGTCTGCTCCTTGTTCATTGGCCCGCAGATAGCTGCCATCGGGCTGTAACAGCCAGCTGCGCGCAGTGTCCTTGAGGTTGGCGACCATCACCTGATCGAGCACCTGATCGTGGACCGTGGGGTTGGTGATCGGCAGGGCGAATTCAACCCGGCGATCGAAATTGCGGGTCATCCAGTCCGCCGATGAGAGGAACACCTTGGCCCGGCCGCTGGGCAAGGCTGCGCCATTGGCGAACGCCCAGACCCGGCTGTGTTCCAGAAAGCGGCCAATGATCGATTTGACCGTGATGTTTTCTGACAGGCCGATCACGCCGGGCCGCAAGCAGCAAACGCCGCGCACGACTAGCGTGATCGGCACGCCGGCCGTGCTGGCTTCATACAGCCGGTCGATCACTTTGCGATCAGACAGCGAATTCATCTTGGCCCAGATGCCGCTCGGCGCGCCGATTCTGGCCGCTGCGGCTTCGCAATCAATCAGTTCGAACAACCGGTCGCGCAAGTCATGCGGACTGATCGTCAACTGATTGAGCCGGGGCTTGAGATAACCGGTCAGATAGTTGAACACCGCTGCCGCATCCTCGCACAACGCAGGGTCTGCGGTAAAAAAGCTGAGATCCGTATAGGTTCGCGCAGTCTGCGGATGGTAATTTCCAGTGCCGAAGTGGCAATAGCTGCGGGTCACCTGGCCCCTGCCTTTACCCTGGCTTTCGCGGCGCACGATCAGGCTGATCTTGGCATGGGTCTTCAATTCGATGAAGCCATAGACCACCTGCACTCCGGCGCGCTCCAGCTGGGCAGCCCATTTAAGGTTCTGCTCTTCATCGAACCGGGCCTTAAGCTCGACCACGGCGGTTACCGATTTGCCAGCTTCCGCTGCGTCGCACAGCGCGCGGATCACGGCGTCCTGCTTGCCCGCGCGGTACAGCGTCTGCTTGATCGCCAGCACATCGGGGTCTTCGGCGGCCTGGCGCAGGAAGGCCAGGACAACGTCGAAGGCCTCATAGGGATGGTGGACCACAATGTCCTTTTGGCGGATCGCGGCAAAGCAATCGCCATCATGCTCGCGGATCCGTTCGGGGAAGCGCGGCGTATAGGGCGCGAACTTGAGCTTCGGCCGATCGCTTTCGACCAGCTGAGCCAGATCAGACAGACCGAGAAATCCATCGACATCGCTGAAGGTCAGGGCTTGTCCGCCCAGCGCGGCTGAAATGACGGCGGCAAGATCGGGCAGCACATCGTGCTCGGTTTCGATCCGGATCACCCGGCCACGGCGGCGGCGCAGGATCGCGCTGCGGAAATAGCGGACGAGGTCTTCGGCCTCCTCGGAGATTTCGATATCGCTATCGCGGATCACCCGGAAGGCGGCGGAGCCGACAATGGTGAAATCCGGGAAGATCCGGGCCGCGAAGTGGCGCAAGACCGTTTCCATTGCCACGAAACCCCCTCCGAGCAGCTCAAAAAAGCGCGGCATGGTGGCCGGAAGCATGATCAGTTCGCGAACCTGCTCGCCCGTGTCGCTGCGGCGCAAATCGAACAGCAGGCTGAGGCCCAGGTTGGGAATGAAAGGAAAAGGGTGCGCCGGATCGAGCGCTTGCGGGGTCAGAATCGGGAACAGCTGCTCGGCAAAAAAACGGTCAAGCGCTGGCTGCGCTGCAGGCGGGATCTGCCCGGTAGCGCATACGACCACACCCTTGTCCGCCAGCGCGGCGCGCAAGGTGCGCCACAGCGCCTGCTGGTCGGCCATCAAGTCGGCAGTGTGCCGGCCAATCACTTCAAGCGCTTGGCCCGGGGTTAGCCCATCGAGCGAACGGTCTTCGATCCGGCGCAATTGCTGGCCGCGCAGTCCTGCCACCCGGACCATGAAAAACTCATCCAGATTGTTGCCCGAGATCGCCAGAAAGCGCAGCCGCTCAAGCAGCGGATGCGCTGGATTTTCTGCTTCGGCCAGAACGCGGCGGTTGAATTGCAGCCAGCTCAACTCACGGTTGAAATAGCGCTCGTCCGAAGACATGCTATCAATTTGAAGATCATCGCGCGCCATGGTTCCCCGATCATACTGCATCGGCATGGCGGAGCCTACCGCCACGATCTTGCAGAATGCTCAACGTGACTGGGGATCAATTGTTACAAACTGGCGACGAATATCATTCTTCGCTGGCTTCGCCGGCGGGCGGCTCATCGCGGTAATCGCCATCGGCAGCGCCATCAGGTTCGCCCATCGCATCCTTCATCTTCGCGCCCATTGCTTCAAGCTGGGGCAGCATGGCTTGCATGGCGCCAGCCATCCCGGCCATCGCGCCCATCATCTGCGGCATCTTGCGCGCCACTTCGCGGGGCATCCGGCGTGCTTCCGGGCCGGCCAGATCACCCAGTGTCGCGTTGCGATCAATGTGCCGAGCCGGCCTGCGATCATCCGCATCGCCGCCCATTCCTTCCAGCGCCTTGGCCATCGGGCCAATTTTCAGGTCGAGCATGGCTTCGGTCATGGCTGCCATAGCGCCAGCCATTGCCTGCTGGGTCCGTGGATTGGCCAGCGTCTCAGCCATCGGTCGATCATTTGCCTCGCGGGCCAACGCCGGAACCGATGAGACCGCAGCGGCAACCAGTACCGCACCAACAACTGCAACGCGAACAAGCATCACCAGCAACTCCCGCCCGCTGATTCGGGCGAAGGGTGGATTAGGCCTGCCCCGCTTTCGCGCGGCTGAATGGGAATTGGCGTTGCTGCGGCATGCCCGATGAAGGCGCTACTGCGCCGGACGAGCGGCTTGCGGCACTGCGCTATCCAGCAGCGACAGGCACGGAGGCATCAACCCGGAGAGCGATTTTGGCCCCGCTTGCCGGATCGCAGTTGCCTCGCGCAGCATCAGCGCCTGAAGCTGCGCGCGGGTGGCGCCAGTTTCATCCATGATCTGCGCCGCGCTACGCACGAAATACTCACGGCCCCGCTGGCCCAGTGCGGGGAAAGCGAGCGAATCTGCCTCCCCCTTGGCCTGACCCGCTGCGACCATGGCAAATGCGGCGGAGCAGCGCAGACTGGTCTGCTGGTTCAAATTCATCGCGGGGAGCGGTAAGGTGAGATCTTGCGCGACCAATGGCGCGGCAAAACTGAGGGCGAGAGCGGTAAAGCGTTTCAACATGGCATCGCTATAGGATAGGCTGATGAACCTCAGCTAGCCCAAACCAGAACAATTGACGTGCGCCGCCAGGGCGCTAGCAAGTAGCGGTTCGCAACTGACTCAGGAGGAAAGCCGTGTATAGTCACAATATGGTGGGTAGCAATGACATCGCCCGTTCAAAGCAGTTCTACGATGCGACCTTCTCCGCGATCGGCGGCAAGCCTGGCATCCAGGATGACAAGGGCCGCCTGATCTATATGCACAACGGTGGTGTCTTTTTGGTGACCCCGCCGATCGATGGCAATCCGGCGACCGGCGGCAACGGTTGCACAATCGGTTTCGCGATGGACGGCCCGGCCCAGGCCGATGCCTGGCACGCGGCGGGCGTCGCGGCGGGCGGCACGGCAATCGAGGATGCACCAGGCGTGCGGACCGGCGGCATGGGCAGCCTGTATCTTGCCTATCTGCGCGATCCCGATGGCAACAAGCTCTGCGCGCTGCACCGTATGCCCGCATAACGCCGCGCAAGTGACGTCGATACCGATTGAATATCTGGCCAAGGGCACCCACCGCGCCACCATGCGCGAATGGGTGCCCGAAGCCCCGGTGGCCCTGGAATTCAACGGATTATCCTATGCGGTAATGATGGCGACCCCGGCCGAGCTGGAGGATTTCGCTACCGGCTTCGCCCTAGCCGAGGGATTGATCCACCGGGCCGCAGACATTTCCGACATCGCGATTGCCGAAGTCGAGCAAGGCTGGATCGTCCGCGCGACGATTTCGGGACTGGGGATCGAGCGCCTGACCGAGCGGGTGCGCACCCGTGTGGCCGAATCAAGCTGCGGTCTGTGCGGGATCGAAAACCTGGCCGAAGTGGCCCGCGCCCTGCCTCCGGTGGCTGCACATGAAGCAATCATACCCGCGATAATTTTTTCCGCGCTGGTCGCATTGCGTAGCCAGCAACCGCTTGCCCGCCGGACCGGCGCGTCTCACGCTGCAGCCTGGGTTGCAGCCTCTGGCGCGATCGGCTGCTTGCGTGAGGATGTCGGCCGCCACAATGCGATGGACAAGTTGATCGGTGCGATGGCCCGCGCCGGACGCCCTCTCACGCCGGGGTTCGTCCTTTCAACTGCGCGGTGCAGCTATGAGATTGTCGAGAAAGCGGCGCGCGGTGGGGCGACCACGCTGGTGACCGTATCGCTGCCAACCTCATTGGCAGTAGAACGCGCCCAGGCAGCCGGGCTTAGCCTGTGGGCACTGGCCCGCGATGATTCGGTGATTGCGGTAAATGATGCGTCGTCCCGGACTTGATCCGGGATCGCTGGCCTAATCGAAGCAACCTTGGATTGATGAGGCCAGCGATCCCGGCTTTCGCCGGCATGACGGTCATCTCGACAGCAGGAACACCGCATGTTCTGCGCGGAAATTGGCCGCAGCCGGTCTGATCCGCTGGTCCCCGGTGAGGAACCACGCCTCTTCCACTTTCACGCCTCTGGCAACCAACAGCGTACGGAAATCGTCAATCGTGACATGGTGGATATTGGGCGTCTCATACCAGGCCACCGGCAGCAGCCGCGTCACCGGCATCTGCCCGCCCCACAGCAGCGACAGGCGCACCCGCCAATGGGCGAAATTGGGAAAGCTGACGAACGCGCGGCGGCCGATCCGCAGCAGCTCGTCCAGCACCAGATCGGGCCGTTTGGTGGTTTGCAAGGTCTGGCTAAGGATCGCATAATCGAACGAGGCATCCGGATAGAACGACAGATCGACATCGGCATAGCCCTGGATCACTGACAGCCCGCGCGCGACGCACACCGCCACATTATGCGGATCAAGCTCCATCCCCCGTGCATCAGCCTGCTTGCCATCCCGCAAAGCCGCCATCAGCGCGCCATCGCCGCAGCCGACATCGAGCACCCGGGCGCCCGGCGCGACACTGGCGGCGATAACCGCCAGATCAGGGCGAAGGCCGCTCATTGGCTCAGAAATCCGCCGACGACCCGGTCCAGCACGGGCACGTCCAGCAAGAAGCTGTCGTGGCCGAACGGCGCGGATAGTTCGACAAAGCTGACCGGTGCGCCCGCTGCATTAAGCGCATGAGCGATGCCGCGCGATTCGGTGGTGGGATAAAGCCAGTCGGTATCGAAGCTGACCAGGCAGACCCGCGCGGTGGTTTTGGCAAAGGCATCGGCCAGCCTCCCGCCGCCATCGTTGCCAAGACATTCCTCGGCCAGATCGAAATAATCCATCGCCCGTGTGATATAAAGATAGCTGTTGGCATCGAACCGGTCGGTAAAGCTCAGCCCCTGATGGCGCAGATAGCTCTCCACCTGAAAATCCGCGTCGAAGCCAAAGGTTTTCGCCGAACGATCCTGCAAACGGCGGCCGAATTTTTCGTGCATCCCCTCTTCCGACAGATAGGTGATATGCGCCGCCATCCGCGCCACCGCGAGGCCCGCGTCCGGGCTTTTGCCGCTGGCGTAATAATCGCCGCCTTGCCACTTGGGATCGGCCATGATCGCCTGCCGCCCAACCTCGTGGAAGGCGATATTCTGCGCCGAATGACGCGCGGTGCTGGCGATCACCAGCGCGGCGGCGGCGCGGTCCGGGAAGTTGGCGGCCAGGCTCAGCGCCTGCATCCCGCCCATCGAACCGCCGACTACCGCATGAAGCTGCACAATCCCCAGCGCATCGAGCAGCGCCACATGGCCGCGCACCATATCGCGGATGGTGATCACCGGAAACCGCATCCCATAAGGTTTTCCGTCGGCCGCAAGGCTTGCCGGACCGGTCGAGCCCATGCAACTGCCCAGCACATTGGCGCAGATAACAAAGAAACGGTCGGTATCGATCGGCTTGCCGGAACCGACCATCCGCGCCCACCAGCCCGGCTTACCAGTGATCGGATGGGGCGAGGCGACATATTGATCGCCGGTTAACGCATGGCAGATCAAGATTGCGTTGGATTTATCGGGGTTGAGCGTGCCGCAGGTTTCATAGGCGATCGCGGCGCCCTCAAGGCTCTGCCCGCCATCAAGGGTAAGCGGAGCAGAGAGTTCCAGCAGCTGACTGGTGGTGAGAAGTTCGGCAGTGGGCATGGTGGGGGCGGATTGGGGGGAATGCGTTGCGGTGTCAACTTGCCCAAAAGCCCCTCCTCTTCAGGGGAGGGGGGATGAAGTGTCGCTTTGCACCCCGCCGCATTTACCCTATGCGCACCGCGCAATGCCCAACGTTCCTACTCCCAAACCCTGGATCGAAGCGATCCACGCCTATGTACCCGGCAAGTCTGCCGGTGCAGATGGGCAGCCACTGGTCAAGCTTTCCGCCAACGAAAACCCGCTTGGCTCAAGCCCGGCGGCGCTGGCGGCGCGGACTAGTGCGGCTGAGCCCAATCGTTATCCCGATCCGGATAGCGCCGTGCTGCGCGTAGCGATCGGCGCATTGCACGGGATCGATCCGGCGCGGATCGTCTGCGGCACCGGTTCCGACGAGCTGCTTAATCTGGCAGCGCAGGCCTATGCCGGAGTTGGCGATGAGGTGCTTTACGCGCGCTATGGCTTCATTGTTTACGACATCGCTGCACGGCGCTGCGGGGCGACGCCAGTGGTGGCCCCCGATGCCGATTTCGGGACCGACGTCGATGCCATGCTCGCGCTCGTCAACCGGCAAACGCGCGTGGTGTTCCTCGCCAATCCCAACAATCCAACCGGCAGCTACCTCCCCGGCGGAGAGATTGCCCGGCTGCACGCCGCGCTGCCCGCCGATGTGCTGCTGGTGCTTGATCAGGCTTACGCCGAATATCTCCCGCCCGAACTGGAAGATGGCGGCCTCGCGCTGGCCGCCGCGCATGACAATGTGCTGGTCACGCGGACTTTTTCCAAGATCTATGGGCTGGCGGGCGAACGGATTGGCTGGGCGACCGGCGCACCCGAACTGATCGGCACGCTGAACCGGATTCGCGGGCCGTTCAATGTCACCAATTCAGGTCAGGCGATGGCGCTGGCGGCGCTGGCCGACCACGGTTTCGTTGCCCATTCGCGCGCGCACAACCGGACCGAGCGGGAACGCTTCGTTGCGGCGCTGGCGGCGATGGGCAACCATGGTTTGCGCCCGTTGCCGAGCGAGGCCAACTTCGTGCTGGTGTTGTTCGAAGGCAAACTTAGCGCCGAAGCTGCTCTCGAAGGGCTGGCGAAGCGCGGCACTGCAGTGCGCTGGCTGCCGGGACAGGGCCTGCCGCATTGCCTGCGTATTACCATCGGCACCACAGAACAAATGGACGCAGTCGCGAAAGGCTTGCGCGAGATGGCCGAGAACGCCCGATGAGTTTTGCCCAATGAGCTTCGAACGGATCGCCATCATCGGGCTTGGCCTGCTCGGCGGCTCGATCGGCCTCGCTGTGGCTGAACGCCTGGCGGGTGCCGCCACCACTGGCTATGACGCGAACCCCGCCACCCGTGTCCGCGCCGGCGAACTCGGCCTCGTCGGCAAGGTTTGTGAAACCGCCGCCCAAGCCGTCCGCGATGCCGAACTGGTGATCCTGTGTGTGCCGGTTGGCGCGATGGGCGCGGCCGCAGCGCAGATCG
Source organism: Novosphingobium sp. (assembly GCA_031367905.1). Classification (GTDB taxonomy): domain Bacteria; phylum Pseudomonadota; class Alphaproteobacteria; order Sphingomonadales; family Sphingomonadaceae; genus Novosphingobium. Next base: position 7,060 of record JANLQQ010000182.1, on the reverse strand, counting down.
CGCCGGCACTGCCAAAGGGCGTTGTGATCAGCGATGTCGGCTCGTCCAAGCAGTCGGTCGCCCGCGCGCTCGAAGAGGCGCTGCCCGGCCATCTTGTGATCCCCGCTCATCCCGTTGCCGGAACCGAGCGAAGCGGGCCGGATGCCGGCTTTGCCAGCCTGTTCGATAACCGTTGGTGCATCATTACCCCCCCCGCGGGGGCCGATCCGGCCCAGGTCTCAAAGCTTTCAACCTTCTGGGAATCACTCGGGGCCAAGGTTGAACTGATGGACGCCGGCCACCACGATCTGGTGCTGGCGGTGACCAGCCATCTGCCCCATCTGATTGCCTATACCATCGTCGGCACCGCCTCCGATCTTGAGCAAGTGACCCGCGGCGAGGTGATCAAATATTCCGCCGGGGGCTTTCGCGATTTCACCCGGATCGCCGCTTCGGACCCAACGATGTGGCGCGATGTGTTTTTGTCCAACAAGGACGCTGTGCTCGAAATGCTCCAGCGTTTCAGTGAGGATCTGACCGCGTTGCAGCGCGCGATCCGGGTTGGCGACGGCGACGAGCTGTTCGAACAGTTCACCCGCACCCGTGCCATCCGTCGCTCGATCATCGAGGAAGGCCAGGACGATGCGCGGCCTGATTTCGGCCGCAGCGATCATACTGGCTAGGTTCAGACCACCAGAAAAATCACCGCCACCAGCCCCATCACCGCGGTGGAGAGCCAGCCGCCAAAAGCCAGCAGCGGCGAGATCGTCAACCGCCCCATGATCCTTGGGTTGCGCGCGATCAGCATCGTTACCACCATCAGCGGCGGGGCGAGCAAGCCGTTGACCACGGCGGACCAGTAAAGCGCCTTCATCGGGTCAATCGAGAAGAAGTTGATCCCCAGGCCTCCCAAAGTTGCCAGCGCGATCACGCTGTAAAAGGCTTTGGCTTCCAGCGGCTTGCGGTCCAGCCCTTCGACCCAGCCGAAGGTCTCGCTGACCGCATAGGCCGCTGATCCGGCCAGCACCGGCACCGCCAGCATACCCGTGCCGATCAGGCCGATCGCGAATAGCGCAAAGGCCAGATCGCCGGCAATCGGCCGCAGCGCATTGGCGGCCTGCGCGGCAGAAGTGATTTCGGTCACCCCGTGCGCATGGAGCGTTGCGGCTGTCGCAACTACAATTGACAGTGCTGTAAAGTGTGAAAAGCCCATGCCAACCAGCGTATCGGTGCGAATTCGTTTGAGCTCGGACCCGGCTTCCTTGGGCGCGATACACAGCGGTTTGGTGTGGTGGCGGTGCTGTTCCTCCACCTCCTGGCTGGCCTGCCAGAAAAACAGATAGGGGCTGATCGTCGTCCCGAAAATCGCGACCAGCGCCATCGCATGAGCCTTATCGAGCGTGAAGCTCGGGATCAGAATCCCGCGCATCGCCTGACCCCAGGACACATCGGCGACAAACAGCACCGCGACATAAGACAGCAACGAAAGCGTGGTCCATTTGAGAATGCGGGCATAACGATCATAGCTGATCAGCACTTCAAGACTGATGCTCACCACCCCGAAGATGATCGTGTAAAGCAGCACCGGTCCCGGAATCAGCAGCGCCAGGCCTGCACCCATCGCGCCAAGGTCTGCTCCCAGATTGATGATATTCGCGATCAGCAGCAGCAGCACCACGCTGCGCAGCAACGGCCTAGGATAATGGCGGCGCAGATTATGCGCGATCCCGCGCCCGGTCGTCGCGCCAATCCGCGCGCAGATCGCCTGGATCGAGGCAAGCAGCGGAAAACCGAACAACATGGTCCAGGCCATGCCGTAACCAAACTGTGCCCCGACCTGGCTGTAAGTGCCGATGCCTGATGGATCATCATCCGCAGCCCCAGTCACCAGACCCGGACCAAGCACATCAAGCAACCCGCGCTTTTCGGGTTCCTCGCTCACGCCGTTTCCGCCGGATTGAGGGCATTGATAGCGGCTATAACCCGTGCCTCGATTTCTTCGCGCGGCAGGCCGGGCGGAATTGGCTCACCAAAGCGCATGGTGATCGTGCCGCGCCGCTTCCAGCGCCGCTGGTACAGCGGGCCGCTGTTGACCGCCACGGGCACTACCGGCAGGCGCAGCAGCTTGTACATCGCGGCAAACCCGGCCTGCAGTGGTTCGCGCGAACCGTGGGCAATCCGGGTGCCCTCGGGGAAGATCACCAACGGCCGGCCATCCGCGATCAGTTGCCGCGCCGCGCCCAGCATCCGGCGCAGCGCGGTGGCCCCCTGCTCGCGTTCAACCTCAATCAGACCATAGCGATCGGCAACCCGCCCCCACACCGGGATATGCATCAGTTCTGCCTTGGCAAAGACAACCGGGTAATCGAGCAAGGTTGGGACATCAATCGCTTCAAAAAAGGATTCATGCTTGATCGCCACCAGCACCGGTCCTTCGGGCGTTTTTCCTTCAATCCTAACGGTAATGCCCAGCAGCTTTTGGGCGCACCAGCGATGATAGCCCGACCAGCTTTCCACCGTTCCGCGAAACCGGCGGTGCGAACCAAGCGCATAGAGCGCCAGCGCCGCCACAATGAAATAGGCTCCGCCGATATAGAAGGCGATGTAAAAGGCCAGGCTGCGCAGGATGTCTCCCACCGGGGCCACAATCATCCGCCCCACACCCGTGAAATCAGCCGGGCCAGCAACTTGTGATACTCAAGGAACAGGATCCGGAAACTGGGCTGGCTGGTCACCGCATCCTCGGTCACGATCACATCTTTGGGCAGCGTGACCGACAGCTCGAAAACGGCGCGGCGCATGTGCCAGTCGTTGGTGACCAACCGGATCGCCTTGATCTTCTCGGTTGAAACCCAGCGCGCGATTTCCATCGCGTTTGAGCGGGTATCGACCGATTCAAAACCCAATTTAACACAGCACGCCATCTGTTTGGCGCTGACCCCATATTCGATCGCGAATTCATGCGGCCGCACCTCGCGGTCAACCCCGGAAACAAACAGCCGTTCGGCCCGGCCACTGCGCAGCACCTCCAGCCCGCGGTTGATCCGGCCATTGCCACCGGTTAAAACCACCACTGCTTCAGCCTTTTCTGCCCCCGCCGGACGCGGCATCGCGCCGGCAAACCAGAGGAAGCCGAATGCCCAGATGAGCAGGATAGCAGAGGCGGCCCGGCGAATCATGCGGGACCCTCTTAAAGCATCCGCCGCAAAGTGCGCATCACTGTCAGTCGCGCGGTGACAATCGCCAGAATCACGCCCGCCACCGGGACCAGCGCCAGCAGCAGCCAGTCGATCAGATGCAGCGTGCCGCCATTGACCAGCCCCGCGCCCAGCCCCGCAAAGCGCTGCCCCAGGAACAGCACCACCGCCAGCCCCAAGACCAGGCCAACCGCCCCGCCGCCCGCCGCATCAAATCCGGTCGAGCGCTGGAAAACCCGGGCAACCTGGGCATCCGTACCGCCCAGCAGATGGACGATCTCGATCGTCTCGCGATTGGCGCCAAGCGCACTGCGCACCGCCAGCAAGACCGCCGCCGAAGTCGCCAGCCCCAGCAGCGCGACCAGCGTGATTGCCAGCCATTGCAGCGAATCGATTGCCGCGAACACTGGCTTGAGCCAGCTCGATTGCGCATCGACCCGCGCCGACGGCGCAACTTCGCGAACGATCCGCCGCAGCGCGCCCAGTTTTTCACCATCAACCTGGTCGCGCAGCAGCACATCGATCAGCGCCGGAACCGGCACGGCCTCTTCCCCGGTCCCGCGCGCTCCCAGCCACGGCTCGATCAACTGGTTAACCTCTTCCTGGCTCACCAGCCGCACCTCGTAGACCCCGGGCGTTCGGCGCAGGCGGAAGGCTGCGTCCTCAGCCTGGCGCTGGCGCAGTTCTGGCGATGCTTCGATGATCTGGATCGTCACGCCGCCCGATAGCTCGTCTGCCGCAGCCTCGGCGATGTTGCGCAAGGCCAGTCCTGCAGCAGCCGCGATCACGGTCAGCGCGATCATGATCGCAATCACCCACGGCATTGGCCCGGACAGCCGCGTCTGGGGCACAAGCTGGTTCTCGTCCGCGCCAGAGATCATTCGCCCGATCTTGCGCCAGCCGCGCACGACAAAACCGCTTGATCCCGCGGGAAACTGCTCGGCCATCTCAGCTCCTCACCGCTGGCCGCCGGGGCGGATAGCGCAGCGCCCCGGTCGGATCGGAGAGGCGGCCCTTGTCGAGCCGCATGATCAGCGAATCGGACACTTTCTGGAGCAAATGGACATCATGGGTTGCCACGACCACAGTTGTGCCCAGGCGGTTAAGCGCTTCGAACAACCGGAGCAGCTTGAGCGCCATTTCGGGATCAACGTTGCCGGTTGGCTCGTCTGCAACCAGCAGGTCGGGCCGGCCGATCACCGCACGGGCGATCGCCACGCGCTGCTGCTCGCCGCCTGAAAGCGAGGCGGGGCGTGCGTCCATTCGTTCCGTCAAACCGACCCATTCCAGCATGTCGGCAACCGGTTTGGCCAGATCGCGCTCAGCCACCCCCGCCACCCGCAATGGCAGCGCGACATTGTCGAACGCAGACAGATGCGCGACCAGCCGGAAGTCTTGGAAGACCACGCCCAGCCGCCGCCGGAAACCGGGGAGACGTTCGCGCGGTAGAGTAATCGCGTCGGTCCCGAACAAGCGGATCATCCCGCGCGAAGGGCGCTGCGCCAGATACAGCAGCCTGAGCAACGAGCTCTTGCCCGCCCCGCTGGCGCCGGTCAGGAAATAGAAGCTGCCGGGATGCAGAGTGAAGGATATATCGCTCAGCACCTCGCGATCAGTGCCATAGCGCAAGCCAACATTATCAAACTGAACGATTTCCCCGTCGGCGGCATTAGTCATGTGTGCAGGGTCAGTCCACGGTTGGCGGCGCAAGGATCGGCCGGACAAAATGCCTATAGCCGTCAATCCATGTGGAAAAAAGGGTATAGCTGCTCTGCTATCAAGCTTCACACCTTGTGGGATGCGTCCCCGGCATGCTTTACGGGTTAACCATGATCATTGCTTGCCCCGCCTGCGCGACCCGTTACGTCGTCCCCGACAGCGCGATTGGCGTGGAAGGCCGCACCGTCCGCTGCGCCAAATGCCGTCACAGCTGGTTCCAGGATGGCCCACAGCTTGAAGCCAGACCGGCTGAAGCGCCAGTAGAACCCCCGATAGTGGCTCCTCCTGCGCCAGCCCCTGCTGCCCCTCCTCCGCCAGAGCCCGAACCAGTCACGGAGCCTGAACCTGCCCCGATTGCCGATGTGCCCGCCCCGACAGAGCCCGAACCAACCGCGTCGCCTGAGCCTGCGGCGTTTGACGATGCGCCTCCGCCGTCCGATCCGGTTGCGCCGCCGGCACTTGATCGCACTGCGGATTTTACCCCGCCTCCACTCTATGGTGTGCCGGCGCAGAGCAGCTATTCCGACGATCAATCCAGCTTCGCGCATGAGCCGCCGTTCCGTCCACGCCGCAATCCGGCCAGGATGTGGACCATGGCCGCGGCGCTGTTCGCGGTCATGTCACTCGGCGCAATCGGGGCAACAGCCTGGTACGGCCTGCCAGACTGGCTGCCGTTCTCCCGCCCGATTTTTGCTGACGTTCAGCCGGGACTACAGCTCGATTTCCCCGCCAAGCGGCAGGAGCGCCGGCAATTGCCCGACGGTTCCTATTATTTCAGCGTCAATGGCACGATCACCAATGTCGGAAGCGAAGAGCGCTCTGTCCCTTCGGTGCTGGTGGTGTTGCGTGGCACGCGCGACCGGATCGTCTATTCGCGCGAACTGGTGCCACCGCAGCGGGTGCTGGCTCCGGGTGAGAGTGTGGATATCAACGAAGCGCTGACCGATGTTCCGCGCGGCGCCAAAATTGTCACCGAAATCGGCTGGAAACCCGGCTGAGCGGGCGTGGCTGATCGAATTCGGTCATTATCCCGCCGGACATCTGCCTCAATCGGGATCATCGCTTGCGGCCCTGATAGGGCTTTGCTAAGGGCGCCCTCCTACCCCCCCGGGGCAGCACAAATCCTGGTGATTTGGCAAGCCCCGTTGATTTAGCGGTCGTGGCGGAATTGGTAGACGCGCAACGTTGAGGTCGTTGTGGGCGAAAGCCCGTGGAAGTTCGAGTCTTCTCGACCGCACCATGTACTCCTATCTACCCTGCCCGATCCGCCTGCCTGATGGTGGACGGGTCGATTTCGGCGCAGTTCCGCAGGGTTTCGAGCTAGGATAAAACCTCCTGCTTCCAGAGACGCATAGAGATCCGCCGATTTCTCGGCACAATTCTGCGCCGGTCTCGATTGCAGAAAACCTGACAGCACGGGGATTTTGGTAGCGCTCAGGCGAACCCGAGAACGAGGCGCTGTTGCTGCCAGCATAGCGGCAAGTCAGCTTGCAGCAGCCGTGTCGCGGAGAACCCGAGCGGCTGCCGGCCCTGCAAGATGGCCGCAACGATGTCGGGTGCGAGGCTCGACACCGCTAGGTACTTGGCGAGTCGATTGCGGCAACGACCTGTCATTTTGGCCAGTCCTGAGATGGTCTTGTCGGGATTGGCAATTGCGAATTGCCGCGCTGCATGAGCCTCGCGAACCAGATTGATCAGCTTCTGATCGCGGTGTCGCAGCTGGGTACCGGCGTCAGGACCCGGAATGACCAGCCGCAGCTGGCGGCCGTGCCATACCTTGGTCGAGGCGCATGTAAGCTCGAGGCACTTCGACTTGAGATTCGGATCAGCTTCGAGATTGAACACGGCAGCCACGCGCGCCGTGCTTGTGCGGATCAGGATGCGCTCAGCACCGAGCTCGATCCGTTCCACCAGCCTGCTGAACAGAGACAAGCGCTCCGAAGGCCGCCCAGTCCGAAAGGTCTGGGCATGACGGACCGCATCGTCGAGCATCGTGGAAGTGTGCCGTGCCGTTTGTAAGTACTCCCGCAGGTGGTCCGCAAGTGCCGCGCTATCATCGAGGAAGGCACCGAGCCGCTGCGATACCAGGCGCTCGAGATCATACGCTGATACCCGCCAGGCTTCCGAGCCATCGACCAGTTCGGCGCGTGTGCTGTAATAGCGAT
>JANLQQ010000180.1:0-2092 GCA_031367905.1 Novosphingobium sp. | reverse complement strand
TCGATGGAAAACCCTAGTTTTCGGCGGAAAGCCGCACTAGCCGGGCATTGGCACCATCCTCAAGCACCCAGATCGCGCCATCCTTGGCCTCGGTGATCTCACGGATACGGTTACCCAAGGGAATCCGCTCAAGCTCGCGCGCTTTTTCGCCCTCAATCCCGACGCGGACCAGCCCGCCACTGCCGAGCGCGGCAATGATCGCCTGACCGCGCCATGAAGGAAACATAACGCCCGAATAGAAGATAAAATCGCCTGGCGCGATAACCGGATTCCAGCTGATCGCGGGAGCGACGAAATCGGGGCGGGTGGCGTGACGCGGGATGGGCTTGCCATCATAATGATCGCCGTTTGAAACTATCGGCCAGCCGTAATTCTGGCCGGGCTTGACCAGATTGAGCTCGTCTCCGCCGGCCGGGCCGTGTTCCAGGTCCCACAGCCGCCCTTGCGCATCGAATTTGAGGCCGAGGATGTTGCGGTGGCCGAGCGTCCAGATCTGAGCGGACACGCCAGTTGTTGCAGCGAACGGATTCCCCGGGGCAGGAGTGCCATCGGCAAGCAGGCGGATCACCTTGCCCAGGTTTTGTGCACTGTCTTGCGCCGGGGTAAACTTCTGCCGCTCGCCCGAGGCGATGAACAGGAATTTACCATCGGGCGAAAAAGTGATGCGGTGCGAATAATGGCCATTTCCGCTGACTTTGGGAAACTGGCGCCAGATCACCGTGAGGTCGCTGAGCCGGGGAACTGGATTCTGCAGATCAAGCTTGGCCCGGGCCACAGCCGCACCGCGCGTGTTGCCCTGGCCCGCCTCAGCATAGCTTAGATAGATCGTTCCGCTGGCCGCAAAATCCGGGGCCGGGGCCACATCACCCAGCCCGCCCTGGCCGGCATAGTCGACCGGTGGTACGCCCAGCACATCGACCGCTTGCTCGTCTTGCCGCCACAATTTGAGTTTGCCACCCCGCTGGGTAATCAGCGCGTAGGGCGTGCCGGGCAGAAATGCCATGGCCCAGGGTTCATCAAACCGAGCCATTTCGGTTGCCGTGAAAGGCAAAGCAGCCAACGCGATCTTGCTTTCCCCAGATTGCGCGGCGCTGCAGCTTGCGAGCAGCAGGGTGACGGGTGATAGGGCAATGAGCCAGCTGAATCCAAGCATGACCGGGAGAATGCCCATCTTCTTTCAAAATGCCAAGCCCTTGTATCGGCCGCTTATCATCGGGGTCGATGAAGCCGGACGGGGTCCGCTCGCGGGGCCGGTCGTGGCCGCGGCGGTTGTGCTTGGGCAGGATGCACCAACCGGGATCGATGATTCCAAGAAGCTTTCGGCCAAGCGTCGTGGACTGCTTGAACCAGCGATAAAGGCCAGTTGTCACTGGGCGATCGGCGTGGTCGAGGCCGATGAGATCGACCGGATCAATATCTTCGCAGCGACCATGCTGGCGATGACGCTGGCAGTCCGTTCGCTGTGCGAGCAGCTTGGAACTACACCCGATGAAGTGCTTATCGATGGCAATATGACCCCGCACGGTCGCCAACCGGCGTGGATCTGGCCGGCCCGCGCGATCGTCGGCGGTGATGCGCTGGAGCCGTGCATTTCGGCCGCCTCGATCATCGCGAAAGAACACCGCGATCGGCTAATGCGGGGCTATGCGGCCGATCATCCGCATTATGGGTGGGAGCGTAACGCCGGTTACGGCACGGCGGAGCATCTTACGGCCCTGCGCATCTACGGACCAACGCCGATCCACCGCCGCAGCTTTGCGCCGGTGCGACAGTTAGTGTTGGTCTAGATCCTACCCGGCACGGGGAGCGCGACTGCGCGAAGCGGGGTGGGGGAGCACGTGCGGCGATTGTAAACTATCGACGTCAGGACCACTTGCTTGTGCCACGCACCCACCTGCGGTGGTCCCCCTCCCAGTGCCGAAGAGGTTTTTTTCGCAATCGAGTCTGCGCCGCCACACCACTACATATCGAGTCTCAGCAGGTGGGCGAGACTCTATATGCTGTGCCGAGCCTGTTCCGTTCGCCTGCTGTTTACTGCTTATTAACCATGAACTGCCAGGATTCCTGCGGAGTCGCTGCTTGACGGCGGCAA
>JANLQQ010000162.1:0-11478 GCA_031367905.1 Novosphingobium sp. | reverse complement strand
GGCCAGAATCTTGCGGCCACCGGGCGTTGCCGAACGGGTACGGAAACCGTGGCGACGGGCACGCACGAGATTGCTGGGCTGGAAGGTGCGCTTCATCGCGAAAAACCTCAAATTCGAATAAAAATAGTCGCTGTACTAGGCGACCTATCTGCAAGAGCGGCCCGTTACGCAAGCCGTAAGCCCGAGTCAAGGCAAACGCGCTGATACTCGTCGTCCCCGGCTTGATCCGGGGACCCCTGGCCGCATCATTCCGAAGTTGCATCGATGAGGCCAGCGGTCCCCGGTCAAGCCGGGGATGACGTGATAGTCTTCGCTCGACAGCAGCGCGCGGCTTCGCCATCACCCTATCTGGATTTGGGCAATGGGGGCAATAGTTTGGTCGCGCTGGTATCGACGGTGGCATACCTTGGGCTCGAAGCCCGCAGCGTTGAGGTCCAGTGCCAGATCGCGCCGGGAATGCCGCACTTCAAGGTGGTGGGCCTGCCCGACAAGGCGGTCGGTGAAAGCCGTGAGCGGGTTCACGCCGCGCTGGCCGCAATGGGGCTGTCGCTTCCGCCCAAGCGGATCACGATCAACCTCTCGCCGGCCGATCTGCCCAAGGAAGGCTCGCATTACGATCTGCCGATCGCGCTGGCGCTGCTGGCGGCAATGGGCGTGACCGATGCCGAACAACTCATCGATTATGTTGCGGTGGGGGAATTGGCGCTGGATGGGCGGATTATCTCCTCGCCCGGCGTGCTGCTGGCCGCGATCCATGCCTCGGGGCTGGAGAAAGGCCTGATCTGCCCGGCGAGCCAGGGCGCCGAGGCGCGCTGGGCGAGCGGGATCCAGATCCTTGCCGCGCCCGATCTGATCAGCCTGCTCAACCACCTCAAGGGCACCCAGGTGCTGGCCCAGCCTGAGCCAGGCGAAGCCGAGCCGCCGGGGCACGGGCCGGATCTGGCCCAGGTCAAAGGCCAGGAAACCGCCAAGCGCGCGCTGGAGATTGCTGCGGCAGGCGGCCATAATCTGCTGATGATCGGCCCGCCGGGTGCGGGCAAATCGCTGCTGGCCAGTTGCCTGCCCGGCATCTTGCCCGAGTTGAGCCCGAGCGAGGCGCTGGAGGTTTCGATGGTCGCCTCGGTGGCTGGATCGCTGATCGATGGGCGGATCAGCCGGGTGCGGCCGTTTCGCACGCCGCACCATTCGGCCTCGATGGCGGCATTGGTGGGTGGCGGGCTCAAAGTGCGCCCCGGCGAGGTTAGCCTGGCGCCTCTGGGGGTGCTGTTCCTCGACGAGCTGCCAGAGTTTCAGCGCGCGGTGCTCGATTCGCTGCGCCAGCCGCTCGAGACCGGCGAGGTCAGCGTGGCGCGGGCCAATGCCCATGTTACCTTCCCGGCACGAGTCCAGCTGATTGCGGCGATGAACCCGTGCCGCTGCGGGCATTTGGGCGATCCGGCGCTGGCGTGCAGCCGCGCGCCCAGATGTGCGGCCGATTATCAAAGCAAGGTCTCCGGCCCGATGCTTGACCGGATCGATCTGCATGTCGATGTCGATCCGGTCAGCGCCGCCGATCTGGGCTTGCCGCCGCCGTCCGAAGGCTCTGCCCAAGTGGCGGCGCGGGTCGCGGCCGCGCGGATGATCCAGACCGAGCGGCTCGCCGGCACCAAGATGCGCACCAATGCCCAGCTCGATGGGGACATGCTCGAACAGCACGGCACCCCGGATGAGGCCGGGCGCAAGCTGCTGCTGCAGGCGGCCGAAGCGATGCGCCTCTCCGCGCGCGGCTATACCAGGATGTTGCGGGTAGCCCGGACGATCGCCGATCTGGCGGGCGTGGAGACGGTCGGGCGGATCCATGTCGCCGAGGCGCTGAGCTATCGGCGGCAACCGCCGAGGAATTAACTAAAGCGCCCCCACTCTCGGCAACGCAGTAACCCTGTCGCCCAGTTCCGAGCGATCGCGCCAATGCAGGTCCTTGCAGCTCAGCAGACGGCCGTCATGGGCGTGGATGGCGATGGCCTGGATCGGCTGGCCATCGCGGTCATCGCACAGCACCGGGTTAGCCGGAACGCCCAGGCCGTGCTTCTCGCCCCACTGGCGCAGCGCGAGCATCGCGGGGAGCAGGTCAAAGCCGCGTTCGGTCAGCCGGTATTCGATCTTGCGGCGATCATCGGGCAGCGGCTCGCGCTTCATGATCCCGTGTTCGACCAGCCGGGCGAGGCGATTCGACAGGATGTTGCGAGCAATCCCCAGCTCGCTGAGGAACTCTTCAAAGTGATGCACCCCGTTGAAGGCGGCGCGCAGGATCATGAACGACCAGCGCTCTCCCATCACTTCCAGCGCCATCGGCAAGCCGCAGCTTTGGATCTCATCGAGCGGTTCGCGCAATTTGCCCATCGGTTTTCCTCTGTACCAGCTGCAACCTAACGCAAAGCGCGCTTGTTGTGCGACAAAAAAATCTTTGCTGCGGCGCACAGTTTCTAGTTGCAACTTAAAACCTATCATGGTAGGTAGTGATTCGCAACGCAATTCGAGCTCCTCTCCGGACCCCTTCGATCGATGCGTGCCAAACCCAAGGGGAATAGACATGACTATCGCCGCCCAATCAATTTCACGCACCGTGATCGCTGCCGGGCTTGCCATCGTTGGCACCATTTCCAGCTTCGGAGTGACCACCAGCCCGGCCCATGCCCAGGGCGCAAGCCAGGGCAATCTCGCCGTGCTGGTCGCCAAGCTTGCTGCGCCGCGCAAGGTGGTCATCAATGAAACGCTGTGGAAGTGCGCCGAAGATCGCTGCACTTCGGTTGCCGAAAGTTCACGGCCAGCTATCAGCTGCGCCCGTCTGGTCAAGAAAATCGGACCGGTCTCCAGCTTCGCCACCCCCCGGGGCGAATTGAGCGCGGACGAGCTCCAGCGCTGCAACGCGGCCGCCTGACGCAATTATCAGGCATTCTTGACAGCCTCCTAGTAACTGGGCCCTTGCCGTAAGGCGGGGGCCCTTTTTTGGTCAGGAAATCAGCTGGCGCGCCTTGAGGTCTGCTGCCAGCACTGCGGCATCGACAAACAGATGGACCTGCCAGCCGGATTGCTGCGCCGCGATCACATTGGCCTCATTATCATCGATAAACAGCATCTCACCCGGGGGATGACCGAATCGCCGGGAGGCCAAAGCGTAGATCGCCGGATCAGGCTTGGCGATTTTCTCGGTTCCCGAGACGACGATATCGGCAAAGCGTTCAAACACCGACCAGGTCGGGCGAAACCGCGCCCATAGCTCGTGACCAAAATTGGTGATGGCATACAGCGGAACGCCGCGCTGGTGGAGGGCTTCGACCAGCTCGAGACTGCCCGGCACGGGGCCGGGAATCGTCTCGTTAAACCGCTGCGCATAGGCGCGGATCAAGTGGGCGTGATCGGGATATTGCGCGGCGCGCTCTTCGACCATTTCGGCCAGCGCGCGTCCAGCGTCGTGCTGGAAGTGCCATTCGGGGGTGACGACGGTGGAGAGGAACCAGTCCAGCTCGTCCCGATCAGCGATCAGCTTGGCGAACAGGTGCCGCAAGTCCCATTGCACAAGGACGCGGCCGACATCGAACACGACGGCGTGGATTTCTTCCCCGTGAACGCGGGGATCGCGGGCCTCGTCGATCATGGAGTGCGCCCGGAGGCCAGCGGTCCCGGATCAACTCCGGGACGACGCATCATCAGCCCTGGCGCGCCTTGAAGCGGCGGTTGGTCTTGTTGATCACATAGGTGCGCCCGCGGCGACGGATCACGCGGTTGTCCCGGTGGCGGTCCTTGAGCGACTTGAGGCTGTTGCGAATTTTCATGATATCCTCGGACGGCATTTCACCGCTTGAATTTGAAGACGGGCCGTTACGGGGATGGCCTCGCTAAGTCAAGCATCTCGCCCAGCTTGCGTTCCCATGCCAGCGCATGACCAACGATTACATCAAGGTCGGCGTATTTCGGCACCCATGGCAGGGTCCGTTTGATCAGGCCATTGTCCGAAATAAGCGAATCGGGATCTCCGGCGCGGCGGGGGCCAAGGCGACGCTTGATCTTGAGGTTGGTTACCCGGTCCACGGCATCAAGCACTTCGAGCACTGAAAAACCCCGGCCATAACCGCAATTCATCGTCCGCGAATCACCCGGCGCTGCAATCAACGCCTCCAGCGCCAGCACATGCGCGGCAGCCAGATCGGCAACATGGATATAGTCGCGCACTCCGGTGCCATCGGGCGTGGCATAATCGGTGCCGAACACATCAACCCCAGCGCGTTTGCCCAGCGCCGCTTCAACCGCGACCTTGATCAGATGGGTTGCCCCGGCGGTCGATTGCCCGGTCCGCGCGCGGGGATCGGCTCCGGCGACATTAAAATAGCGCAGCGCGCAATAGTTGAGCGGATGGGCGCGAGCGACATCGGCCAACATCAACTCGGTCATCAGCTTGGACGTGCCATAGGGATTGATCGGGCGCTTGGGACTGTCCTCAGGCACCGGCGAGACTTCGGGAATGCCATAGGTTGCAGCGGTTGAGCTGAAGATCATATGCGGCACGCCCGCTGCCACTGCCGCCGCGATCAAGCTGCGGCTCTTGGCGGTGTTGTTCTCATAATATTTGAGCGGATTTTCGACTGATTCGGGTACGATGATCGAACCGGCAAAGTGCATGATCGCGCGGATCCCTTGTTCGGCGCAGATCTGCGCCAGCAGCGCCCGATCAGCAATGTCGCCTTCGTAAAAGGTCACGCTTTCGGGCACTGCCCAGCGAAAACCGGTGGTCAGATTGTCGATTACGGTGACCGGCCAGCCGGCATCGGTGAGCGCGAGGACTGCGTGGCTGCCGATGTAGCCGGCGCCGCCAGTAACAAGGACGGGAAGTCTGATGGTCATAGCGTGGCTTAGGCTAGCATGGTTGGCCAATAAAGGGGTTAACGCCCGGGCAATGCTTGCGGTCTGGCGTCTGAGGAGTCATGCTGCCGATCAATTGCTTCGGTGGTAGAGGAATTTTCGATGCAGCTTCTTCGTTTTGCAGTTCCTGCGGCCGCTTTGCTGGCGCTTGGAGCTTGCGTTGCCCCGACCGGGCCAGTCGAAGTAACCCGCTTTCATCTCCCCGATGTCAGCGCGCTAGGTAGAGGCACAATCGCGGTTGAAGCGGCCCCCGGGCTTGATCCGCAGTCGCTTGAGTGGAGGAGCTATCAGGCCGCCGTTGCCCGCCAGCTGACGCTGCTTGGCTATAGTGAGGCTGCGGCGGGAACCATCAGCAGCCAGGTTGCGGTGCTGCGCCTTGCGCGGCAGACCTATCGGCCTGAACGCAGCACCAGCCCGGTCAGCGTCGGCGTTGGCGGGCAGGCCGGCAGCTATGGCTCGGGCGTCGGGCTTGGCGTCGGGCTTAACCTGTCGGGCCGCCCGGCTGAGCAGGTCCGGACGGAGCTGGGCGTGATCATCAAGGACCGCGCGAGCGGCACCGCGCTGTGGGAAGGGCGGGCGAGCTATCAGGTGAAGGCCAGTTCGCCGCTCGCCGATACCCAGCTTGGCGCGGCGAAAATGGCCACAGCCTTGTTTACGGGCTTCCCCGGAACCTCGGGCGAAACTATCGAGGTCAAATGACCGACATCCAGATCGACGCCGCGTTTGATTCGGGGAACATCGAAGTTCTCTCCATCAAAGGCCCCACCGCTCGTCTTGCGATCCGCAAGGATCACAGTTCCGACTTTTTCCAATGGTTCCATTTCCGCGTCTGCGGCGCGGCGGGGCGGGAGTTGACGCTCAAGATAACCGGGCTGGAAGGCTCGGCCTATCCCGGCGGCTGGCCCGATTACAACGCCGCCGTTTCCGAAGACCGGGACTATTGGGGCCGCGCGGCCTCCAGCTATGACAAGGCGGAGGACGGCGGCACGCTGACGATCCGCTATACGCCCGGCCACTATACGCTGCAGTCCGATCTGGCATGGTTTGCCTATTTCGCGCCCTATTCGTGGGAACGGCATCAGGATCTGATCGCAGACTCAGTGGCAAGCGATGGTGTTTCCTACCGCTGCCTTGGCCGCAGCATTGAGGGCCGCACGATCGATTGCCTTGAAATGGGTGAGGGCGACACCCAGGTCTGGCTCTACGCCCGCCAGCATCCCGGCGAAACCATGGCTGAATGGTGGATGGAAGGCGCGCTTGGCTGCCTGACCGATCCGGCCGATCCGGTTGGGCGGGTGCTGCGCGCAAAGGCACGCATCCATGTGGTTCCCAATGCCAACCCGGACGGCTCGGTGCGCGGGCATTTGCGGACCAATGCGGTAGGGGTCAACCTCAACCGCGAATGGCACGAGCCGAGCGCTGACAAATCGCCCGAGGTGCTGGCGATCCGCACCGCGATGGACGCGAGCGGCGTCGATGTGGCGATGGATGTCCACGGTGATGAAGCGATCCCGGCGGTGTTCATCGCCGGCTTCAACGGGATTCCCTCATGGTCCGATCAGCAAGGCGCCGGGTATGACCGTTACCTGGCGATTCTCGAACGCCGTACCGCCGATTTCCAGACCCGGCTGGGCTATCCCATGGCGGGCAAGGGCAAGGCCAACCTGACCATGTCGACCAACCAGCTGGCCGAGCGGTTCGGCGCGGTGGCGATGACGCTGGAAATGCCGTTCAAGGACAACAACGATCTGCCTTGCCCAGAACAAGGCTGGTCGCCTGAGCGCAGTATGCTGCTCGGACGGGAATGCCTGGCCGCGCTGGCGGAGTGGCTTGACCGCGCAGCATAGGACGCCGTTCGGGCTTCCCGCGGCTTGCCGGGAACCGATCCCGCAGCTGCGCGTTATACCTGCCTGACCCATTCAGGAGGTTGATATGGACGAACCCAATGTCACGATCATCAAGGAATCCGGTAGCGGCGGCGGCGGGAGCTGGCTAGTGGGCATAGCCCTGCTAGTCGCGCTGGTCATCGGCGGATTTTTCATGATAAATTATATGAACGGCAGGTCGGCAAAGGACAACGCCATCGTCAACGCGGCCAACAGTGTTGGCAATGCCGCAGACAATGTGGGCGCAGCTGCTGACACCGTGAACGACGCCAACAAGAACCCGCCGAAGTAGCTTGAGCGATCCCGGGCGTGGGGAAGGCAATCCCCCACCTCGGCGCGATTGTGGCTCTAAAGCATCGTGCTAAATAATGGGAACCGGTTTTTAGCAAATAACGATGCGATAACAAATAACTAGAGCGGGCAGAGTGATTCAGATTTCACGCTGCCCGCTCAAGGTTAGGCTGGCCGGACCGAAAGCGTCGGGCAACAGCTGCGACAGCCGGTATTCGGTAACGCCTGCTTCGCCCATGCACCACACCAGCGGATCAGTCCCGCCCAGCTGCGCCAGTTCGGTCAGCACCTGGCGGCAGCGGCCGCATGGTGTGATGGCTGGACCTGGCTTGCCCACTAGGCTGCCAACCACCGCCACAGCGAGCAATCCGCCGCGCAACCCATCGCTCATCGCCTTGGATACTGCGACGGTTTCCGCGCACAGGGTCAGGCCATAGCTCGCGTTCTCAACATTTGCGCCCGTGACCACGCTGCCATCGGCCAAGCCCAGCGCTGCGCCGACATGGAAGTTGGAGTAAGGCGCGTAGGCATGGGCGGCCGCTGCGCGGGCGGCGGCAATCAGGGCATCCTTGTCGACATTCACGGCTGCACTACCACCCATCTGACCGGCTCCTCATCTGCGGCATTGGCCAATGCGCTGTTGGCGGTCCACAGCGTCCACGGGCGGCCGGCATAGCCCGGCTCGAACCGGTCGCGGACCAACCACAGGTTCCGGTCAACCGCAGCGGCAATATGATAGCGCGCTTCGAAGCGGCGCGATACTTTCAGCATCGCCGGCTTGCCGGTGTGGTTCTCGATCTGGTTGAGGAAGGTCGTGAGTTCGCTTTCGACTGCGGCATCGCTGACCTTGACCGGGCAATCTTCGGCCAATTGGTCCAGATCCACCGCCGGCGGCAGCATCGCTGCATCGCGCGGCACGACTGTGACGAAATTGGCCGCCTGCTTGTCGGCCGGCTGGCACGGATCATATTGGTGCACCGCCCCCAGCTGCAGCCGGATCGCGCGGGCATCTTCGAAATTCTTCACAAAAGCAGGATCGCGGGCAAAGGCGCTGGCGCTGGCATCGATATAGGCAAAATTGGCGCCGATCGCTTTCAGCGCCCGCCAGTTCACCGTGCCGTCAGCGGCGCCAATTTCCACGCCTTGCATCGGATAAGCCGCGCGCGGCGGGGTCCAGTGGTGAAGATGCCACCAGCCCCAGCCACCACCAGCAAGTGCAAGCAGCAGCACCGCGCCAAACAGACGCAGCCGCATGCGGCCGGGTCCCTTCCTTCTAGCCATCTGGGTCTTGATCCAATTTCTTCACCCCCTGATATGCAGGACGCAGATCAGGGTAAACAGCCGCCGGGCGGTGGCGAAATCGGTTTCCACCTTGCCATCCAGCCGTTCGAGCAGCATTTCCGCCGCCTCGTTGTGGACCCCGCGGCGGGCCATGTCGATTGTCTCGATCTCGGCGGCGGTCGCTTTGCGGATGGCCTGGTAATAGCTGTCGCAGATCGCGAAATAATCGCGAATCGGACGGCGAAACCGGCCCAGGCCGAGGATCAGCGTTTCAAGATGCTGCCCGGCTTCATCGGAAATTTCCATCGACAGCCGCCCGTCTTCCACTGCCAGCCGCAGGCGGTATGGCCCGCCATGCCCGGCCTCGGCCGCGCGGACCGGGCGAAAGCTGTTGTCCTCGATCAAGTCGAAGATCGCGATCCGCCGTTCCTGCTCGATATCGGCATTGCGCCACAGAATCGTCGCCTCGTCGAGTTCAATATGGGAGATACGCGCGTTCACCATTGCGCGGGCAGCATTCGCAGATGCAACATTTTGTCGCAAGTGTGCTTATTCCTGCCCTGAGGGGGAGGATAAGTCGTCATCCACAAGCTGTGCAAAACTGCTCTACTCGAAGTTCTTGCTCCGGAACGCAGCTCAGCGCATTGATCGCCACCCATGGCTGAACTCGAACTCATCTCGCGCACCGATCTGGCACCCATCCGTGCGCTGCCCGCCAATGTCGAGGCGGAGGCGGCATTCCTTGGCGCGGTGCTGATCGACAACCGGGTGATCGAAGAGCTGCCGACCCAGCTTGCGCCCGCCCATTTCTTCGAGCCGATCCACGGCAAGATCTATGAGCGGATCCTCCAGCTGCTCGACCGCAAGGCGATTGTCACACCGGTCACGCTCAAGCCCTATTTCGAGGCGGATGAAGCGCTTCGCGAGCTGGGCGGGGTCACCTATCTGGCGCGGCTGACGGCCGACGGCCAAGGCTTGCTCGCCCCGCGCGAACTGGCCGAGCAGATTTACGACCTGGCGCTGCTGCGCGAACTGGTCTCGGTCGGCCGCAATCTTGTGTCGAGCGCGATGGATACGTCTGAAAGCGTTGAGCCGATGGCCCAGATCGAACTGGCCGAAGCTGCGCTTTATGCAGTGGCCGAAGGGGCGGGGACCAACACCGAGGCGCAAGGCTTTGCCGTCGCCACCCGCACCGCGCTGGGGATGATCGAGCAGGCGCTGCTGTCGGGCGGGCATGTTTCGGGGACCACCACCGGGCTCACCTCGCTCAACGAAAAGGTCGGGGGCTTGCATGATTCGGATCTGATCATTCTGGCCGGACGCCCAGGCATGGGCAAAACCGCGCTGGCCACCAACATCGCCTTCAACGCCGCCGACCGGCTGCGCCGGGATCTGGCCGATGGCATCGCCGAGGATAAATCGGTTGGCGCGGCGACCGCCTTTTTCAGTCTGGAAATGAGCGCGGATCAGCTTGCGACCCGTATTCTGGCCGAGCAATCGGGGATCAGCGCCGAAATGCTGCGGATGGGCAAGATCAGCCGCGATGATTTCCAGCAGCTGTCCTATGCCAGCCAGCGCTTGGCCGAACTGCCGCTGTATATCGATGATACCCCGGCACTAACTATCGCTGCCCTGCGGGCGCGAGCGAGACGCTTGAAGCGGCGGCATAATATCGGCCTGATCGTGGTTGATTATCTCCAGCTGCTGCAGGGATCGGGCCGGGCGAATGACAACCGGGTTAATGAAATCTCGGAAATCAGCCGGGGTCTCAAGACACTCGCCAAGGAACTCAGCGTTCCAGTGATCGCGCTGTCGCAGCTTAGCCGTGCGGTCGAGAGCCGCGAAGACAAACGCCCGATGCTGTCGGATCTGCGCGAATCGGGCTCGATCGAGCAGGACGCCGACATGGTCTGGTTCGTGTTCCGCGAAGATTACTACGTCGCCTCGCGCGAACCCAAGCGCCCGGTCGATGGCGATGATGCCAAGACCCATGAACAACACGCGACCTGGGCCGCCGATATGGAACGGGTGTATGGTCTGGCTGAATTGATCGTTTCCAAGCAGCGCCACGGCTCGACTGGCAAAGTGCGGCTGCGGTTCGAGCCGCGGATCACTCGGTTCAGCGATCTGGCCGATGATGCGCTGGGCGGGAACAGCTATGATTGAGCGGCTGATCCGCGAATCCCGATTTTCTTGACTTTTCGGCCCCTGCTCCCTAGCTGGCTTCTTTCCCGCAGATTCTAGCTCGTGGAGTGCCCTATGGCGCGCGTTACCGTCGAAGATTGTGTCGACAAGATTCCCAACCGGTTCGATCTTGTCCTGCTTGCCGCGCAGCGTGCGCGTGAGATTTCGGGCGGGGCGGAACTGACGATCGAGCGCGACCGTGACAAGAACCCGGTCGTTGCGCTGCGGGAGATTGCGGATGAAACCGTCAGCCCGGTGCATCTCAAGGAAACGCTGGTCGCTTCGCTCCAGCGCGTCCTGCCCGAGGATGACGATCAGGTGGATGACATCGGTTCTCTCAGCCAGTCGGCCGAAGCGCTGCGGATCACTGCCGCCGCGCCAGTGCGCAACACCTCGATCGGCGGCGATTACGAGGGCTGACCCGGGCGCAAGCCCAAAAGCAAACGGCCCGTAGTTCCTAACTGCTGCGGGCCTTTTTGCGTTCAGGCTTCAGCTACAGGGCCAGGTTTTGATGAACAGATCCGCCATGGCGGTCTTGAGGCTGATGGTGCTGCGATGTGCGACCGGATAGGCCCGGAGATGGGCGAGCAGCGAGTTTGAACCCACCGGCGCCGGCTTGGGCGGACAGCTGCTGGGTTTGCCCTGGGCCTGCTCGGCAGTCAACCGGGCGCGATAGGCTTGCCCGGCGGCCCGACCTTCACTTTGCAACAGCTTGTAGTCAGATGAGAACAGCGCCATCGCCCCCTTGGCTTGCAGCGCATCGGCCTTGGCGAGGAAGCTGGCGACGCTGATGTCACCGGGCGCGGCCAGCGCCGGGCTGGCTGCCAGCAGCGGCAAGAGCATAGCGAATATCCGAAATTTCATAAGTGGTTCTCTCCCGGGGCAGGCAACGCGATTTGCTTGGCCTGTAACACCTTTCATCATGATGAACCATTTGTGC
>JANLQQ010000116.1:0-6924 GCA_031367905.1 Novosphingobium sp. | reverse complement strand
ATCATGACCAAGCTCGATGGCACTGCGCGCGGCGGGGTGCTGGTGGCAGCGGCTGAGCAATACGGCCTGCCGATCCATGCCATTGGGGTTGGCGAAAAGATCGACGATCTGCGCCCGTTCGATCCCGAACTGGTCGCACGGGTAATTGCAGGAGTAGCAACGTGAGTTCTGAAACATCTGCGAAAAAGCCCAAGTCGGGCTGGCTCAACGTCGCAGTCGATTATGGCCCGATTGTGGTGTTCTTCCTGCTCTACCGCAACTTCTCGCCCGAGAGCCGCGACAATGCGGTGGGCGAAGTGTTGGCTGTGGTAAAAAGCACAGCTGGCTTCATGATCGCGGCAGTCATCGCCCTGATCATCTCGAACTGGAAGCTTGGGCGGATCTCACCGATGTTGTGGCTTTCCACCAGCCTCATCGTGGTGTTTGGCGGGGTCACTGTGCTGCTGCGCGACCCGTTCTACATCCAGCTCAAGCCGACAATCATCTATCTGATGTTCGGTTCGGCGCTGCTGATCGGCGTCGTGCGCGGCAAGGCACTGCTGAAATATCTGCTCGAAGCCGCCTTTGAGGGTCTTAATGACCAAGGCTGGATGAAGCTGTCGCGCAACTGGGGCTGGTTCTTTTTCGTGCTGGCCGCGATGAATGAGGTTCTGCGCTACTTCTACAATGTTGAGAACGGCAATTTCGGAAACTGGATCGCCGCCAAGTTGTGGGTTTTCATGCCACTGTCGTTCCTGTTCACGATGGTCCAGATCCCGATGCTGCTGCGCCACGGCATGGCCGAAGCGGCTGAAGCAGAGGTTCTGTCCGATCCGCCGCATGAGTGAATATAGCCCCTTCCCTTCAGGGGAGTATTATCGCAAAAGCCGTGACAAGCGGCTGGAATCGGGCGATAGTCCGCATCTGATAACAACGCGCTAAAACTAGGGGAACGCAATGGCCAAGTTTTTCGGAAACCTTCATCTGGTGCTTGTCACCGGGTTGGTACTCGCAATCGCAACGATGTGGTATTTCGCCGCAGCTGCTCCAGTGGACACCAATTCTGTGTTCCGCTGGCTTCATGTGTTCTTCGGCATCTTGTGGATCGGGCTACTTTACTATCTGAACTTTGTGCAAGTGCCGACCATGCCTTCGATTCCGGCCGAGCAGAAGGGCGCAATCACCGGGCATATCGCACCAAAGGTGTTCTTCTTCTTCCGCTGGGCTGCTCTGCTGACCGTGGTGACTGGCTTGGTGATCGCTTACGTCAGCGGCTATGCGCATCAGGCGATGACCTTCTCGGGCGAAGGTGCCGTCAATCTGATCGGCCTGGGCATGTGGCTGGCGCTGATCATGGCGTTCAACGTGTGGTTTATCATCTGGCCCGCCCAGAAGAAGATCCTCGGCATCGTTGAGGCTTCGGCTGAGCAAAAAGCCGCTGCTGCACCGCGTGCATTGATGGCCAGCCGCACAAATCTGCTGCTGTCGCTGCCGATGCTCTATTGCATGGTAAGCGCCAACCTGGGCTGAACCGCTAAGTCTATGAATACCTGAAAAGGGCGCGGCACCGCAGGGTGTAGCGCCCTTTTTCTATGCCTGCTGCAACTGTTCCAGCCAAGCCTTGGCTTGCCTGGGCTCGCCCACCGCGCTGGCCGCAACCGGGCCGCGTGAGGCCTCGAACTGCTCGTGCAAATCGAACCGCGGCAAATCGAGTTTCTCGCGCAGATCGTCGATCGATTGCCCAAGGTCGCACAGCTGTTCAACAACCGGCGCAGCGGCAGCTTGAATGTGCTTGTCCTTGCTGTGGCCAAACAGACCCCAGACACCACCCGCAGCGACCTGCAACGCTGCGATTAAAGCAGCACGATACTCCGCTTCCAGTTCGGAACGCAGCCCGTCCATCCGCTCCAGCCGATCAGCGCGCGCCATCAGATCTCGACCTGACTGCCCAGTTCGACCACGCGGTTGGAGGGCAGGCGGAAGAACTCCATCGCGCTGGCCGCATTGCGCAGCATCCAGGCGAACAGCTTTTCGCGCCAGATTGCCATCCCCGGCTTGGCCGAGGCGATCAGCGTCTGGCGTGAGAGGAAGAAGCTGGTCTTCATCATCTCAAACGGTTCGCCGCACATGGTAACGCCCTTGAGGGCAGCGGGAACATCGGTCTCTTCCAGAAAACCGAACCGCAGCACCACCCGGTAGAAGCCCTGCCCCAGGTCTTTGACCGAATAACGCTCGATTGTTTCGATATAAGGCACATCCTGAATTTCGACGGTCAGGATCACCACCCGGTCATGCAGCACCTTGTTGTGCTTGATATTGTGGAGCAGCGCCGAGGGCACGCCCGCGCTGGACGAGGCCATGAATACGGCGGTTCCGGCCACCCGCGCCGCGCTGGAATGCGCGCTTTTGGCGAAGACCTCGATCGGGATCGAGCCTTCCGCCATATTCTGGCGCATCAGTACGCGCCCACGCGACCAGCTGGTCAGCAGGGTGAAAATCATCAGCCCAATCAACAGCGGGAAATATCCGCCATCCGGAACCTTGAGCAGATTGGCCCCAAGATAGGCAAAATCGACCATGAAGAACACTGCCAGCAACGGGATCGCTTTCCACGCCGGCCACTTCCACAGGCTGATCAGCACAACAGTCAGCAAAACCGTATCAATTGCCATCGCACCGGTTACCGCGATGCCATAGGCCGCAGCGAGATTGCTGGATGACTGGAAGAACAGCACCAGCGCCAACACCATGATCATCAAAGCCCAGTTGATGATCGGAATATAGATCTGCCCGGCCGCCGAAGCGCTGGTGTGCTTGATCGTCATGCGCGGAATAAAGCCAAGCTGGATTGCCTGCTGGGTGAGTGAAAATGCCCCGGTGATAACTGCCTGGCTGGCAATGATTGTCGCCATAATTACCAGAAACACCACGGGAATTCGCACCAGATCGGGCACCATGAGAAAGAACGGGTCCTTGATCACTTCGGCCGCTTCGGCAGGGGGCATGCTCAGCACCATCGCGCCCTGTCCCATATAGTTGAGCATCAGCGCCGGCAGCACGAACCAGATCCAGGCGATAGTGATCGGCTTGCGCCCGAAATGGCCCATATCGGCATAAAGCGCCTCAGCCCCGGTGACCGCCAGCACGACCGAGCCCATGGCGACAAAGGCGCGCAGCCCGTCAACCATGAAGAACTGCACAAAATTCAGCGGATTGATCGTCTCAAGGATGATCATCGGCATCTCGGCCAGATGCATCAGGCCCAACCCCGCCAGGGTGAGGAAATACAAAATCATGATCGGGCCGAACAGCGCGCCAACCTTAGCCGTTCCGCGCGACTGAATCGCGAACAAGCCGAACAGAATGAACACTGCGATGGGGATGATCCAGCGCTCGAATCCGGGGTGAACGTAGCTCAGTCCCTCGGTTGCCGAAAGCACCGACATGGCGGGCGTAATCATGCTGTCGCCATAGAACAAGGCGGTCGCGAAAACGCCCAGCAGAATGATTCCGGCCGACCACCGTTTCCCTGGCGAATCCCTGTTGATCAGCGCCAACAACGCCAGACTTCCGCCCTCACCCTTGTTATCGGCGCGCATGATCGTCAGCGCATATTTGATCGTCACCACAATCATCATTGACCAGAAAACGAGGCTAAGCACCCCGTAGATATGGGTCGGATCGACATCGATCTTGTGGTGGCCGGCAAAGGTTTCGCGGAACGCATAGATCGGACTGGTCCCGATATCACCAAACACCACGCCAACCGCGCCGATGGTCAGCTTGGCCAGCCCGCCATGGTGCTGACCATGACCCCCGTTGGCTTTGGCGCTGATTGCGGTGCCGGTTTCGCCCGCAGCATAGCCAGCCTGCGCTGCCGAGCTTTCGTTAACCGCGTCGCTCATGGTATCGCGTGCCCCTGGCAGAACTTGTCGCTTCGCCTACCATGAGGCGGCGTCACGGATTCAGCACTTAGCAGCATGGTGTGAGCCCCGCAACACAGCCTAGCGAGCGCCATTGGCAGCGATGAATTGATCGAGCTTGTTCAGTCGCTCAGCCAGATCGGCGCGCCACGGCGCGTCTTTGGGCGAACGGGCGAGCAATTCTGCCCACATCGCCCGCCCCTCGTCCAGCCGCCCGGTTTGGGCCAGCGCAAGACCCAGGAAAAACGGCGGGCCGGGGTGCTCTGGCGCGGCTGTTGCGGCACGCTGATAGGCATAAAGCGCAGCTGGGGTCAGCGCCCCTTCGGAGTGGCCAACCAGGGCATTGCCCAGCGCCAGCCAGCCTTCGGCATCCGCGGGGTTCTGCTCCACCGCGCCAAGCAACACCCCTGCCGCATCGCCATATTGACCGTTGCGGGCCAAAGCATCGCCGATCACCAGCCAACTGTTGGAACCAAGCCCATTTTGGTCCTGCAATTGCTGACGGGCGGCGACCAGCGCGGCGCCATTGCCCTTGCCCTTGCCCTGCTCGGCCGCAGTCTTGGGTGCGCCAGCTTGGCCGGGATTGCCTTGCAGGGCATAGCCGGCCAGCCCAAGCAGCAGTGCCGCGCCAATCGCTTCCCAGCCGCCGCGCGGAGCTTTCAACACAAATGTCAGGACCGCAAAGGCGAGCCCGGCCAGCGCGATGATTATCACCCAGCTCACTGCGGGCTCTTGGGCGCAAAACGGCGGCGCAGCAATGCGGCGGCGAGCAACAACAAGACCAGCGGCGCGGCGAACAGCGGCCAGGTCAGCGTGGTAACGCGCGGGGCGTAGGAGACATAATCGCCGTACCGCTCAACCAGCCAGGCGCGGATTGCTTCTGGATCTTCGCCGGCTGCGATCCGCTGGCGGACCTGGCTGCGCATGTCACCGGCCATTGGCGCATCCGAATCGGCAATCGACTGGCTCTGGCATTTGAGGCAGCGCAGCGTTTCCATCAGCGCCTGTGCCTTGGCCTCAAGTGCAGGATCATCGAGCTGGCGATAGGCGAAGGGCGCGGGCGGCAGGTTGTCTTGCGCGGTAATCGGCGTCGCGAACAGCAGCATCAGGACAAGGATCAGCCGCTTCATTGTCCGGCCTCGGCAAGTTTGCGCTGGATCAGCTCAATCTGATCAGCCCGGATTTCGCCGATGTGCTGATAGCGGATGATCCCTTGGCCATCGATCACGAAAGTCTCTGGCACCCCGGATGAGCCAATTCCCAGCTGCACCGCGCTGACATCATCCGCGCCGATCCGGGTGAACGGATTGCCGTTGCGGGCCAGGAAAGCACTGACATCCTCGCGCCGGTCGCGGATCGCAACCCCGTTGATCGTGGCACCCTGCGCGGCAAGATAGGCCAGCTGCGGTGCCTCTACCGCGCAAGGGATGCACCAGCTGGCGAAAATATTGAGCAGCAGCGGTTTGCCGCTCGCCATATCCGCCCGCGCCAATCCCGGGCGGTCGGCGGTTGCAGCGGGCAGATTAAACTGCGGCAGCGGTTTGCCGATCATCGCGCTGGCTACTTCTCGGTCAGCCGGGCGGTAAAGTCCAAATACCACCAGCGCGACAAAGCCGGTAAATACCGCAAGCGGCAGCCACAGCGCCCAGCGGAACTTTTTGGCATCAGCGCTCATCGCCCCTGCCTCTCACGGCGGAAGGCGATCTTCTCGCGCGCCATAATCCGGCGCAGGTCGCTCATTACCCGGCCGAGCAGCGCCAGCAGCCCGCCCAGCGCGATCAGAATGCCGCCATACCAGATCATTGGCACGAACGGCTTCCACCACAGGCGAAGCTGCCAGCGGCCATCATCAGCCTGTTCGCCCAACACGACATAAAGCTGGCCGTTCCACCGCGTCACCAGCGCGGATTCACTGGTCTGCTGCGGCGGCGTCCAGAAACTGCGCGCCTGTGGATGCAGCTCGATCGGGGCCGCGCCGTTGTAGCTGGCCAGCAGCTTGCCTTCCAATGCAGTCCAGTTGGGTCCTGCCACCGGCTCGATCCGCTCTAGCTTGATCTGCCACGGGCCAACCTGATTGGCTTCGCCAATTCGCGCTGCCACTAAGCGCTCGGTTGAAAAGGCACTGTCGCAGGCGATCCCGAACAGGGCGACGGCGATCCCGCAATGGGCGACAACCATGCCCCAAACCGGCAGCGGCGTGCGGCGCAGGTTACGCCCACGCAGCGGCATCAGGCTCGCCACCGCAAGACCGGCGGCCAGTGCCATGCCAAGCAGCGGCAGTAGCCCGACACTGGCCTGAGTCAGCAAGCCGGCCGCGATCAGCACGACCAGCAGCGCCGGCACCACCAGCGACCTTCGAACGCGCGCAAGGCTATCCCCCCGCCAGCGCAGCAACGGCCCGACCGCCATGGCCAGCAGCATTGGCAATACGAAAATCGCCGTCATCGGGTTGAAATAGGGTGGCCCGACCGAAACCTTCGCGCCCATTGCCTCGGCCAGCAACGGATAAAGCGTACCGATCAGCACGATCCCCAGTGTAGCCGTAAGCATCACATTATTGACCACCAGTGCGCTCTCGCGGCTGGTCACGGCGAACCGCTCACCCTCAGTCACGGTAGAGGCACGCAGGGCAAACAGCACCAATGCCCCGCCGATATTGATCGCCAGCAGCGCCAGAATAAAGGTCCCGCGTTCTGGATCAACGGCGAAGGCATGAACGCTGGTCAGGATGCCCGAACGAACCAGAAAAGTGCCGACCATCGACATCGAGAACGCCACCACCCCGAGCATCACCGTCCACGCGCGCAGCGCGTTGCGCGCGGCCAGCACGCTGACCGAATGGAGCAGCGCAGTGGCCGCCAGCCACGGCATCAGACTGGCATTCTCGACCGGATCCCAGAACCACCAGCCGCCCCAGCCCAGTTCATAATAGGCCCAGTAGGAACCTGCCGTGATCCCCAGCGTCAGGAAGATCCACGCCCCCAGCACCCACGGGCGCATCGCCCGGGCAAAGGCCGGGCCG
>JANLQQ010000042.1:0-4240 GCA_031367905.1 Novosphingobium sp. | reverse complement strand
GCTTTGATCTGGATGCCGGACGGGGCGAGGATGGCATTGGAGGCGGACATGGGATGGACGAGCTGGCGCAGCGCCACCTTGGCCACAGCTGCATCGCCTTCAAGGATATCTGCGGCAGTGGTAAAAAAGCGATCAGCTTTGCCGAAGTGCCATTGGACAAGGCGGTGGCTTATGCTGCCGAAGACGCTGACGTGACCTGGCGGCTCCATGCGGTGCTAAAGCCGCGCTTGGCCGACGAAGGCGTGATGCGGGTTTACCAGCGGGTCGATCGCCCGTTGATCCCGGCCGTTGCGCAAATGGAGCGGCACGGGATCAAGGTCGATCGGGACCGGCTGGCCGGGCTTTCAGCCGAATTTGCCACCGCGATCAGCGCGCTCGAGGCCGAGATTCACCAGCTGGCAGGGGTGGCTTTTACCATCGGCAGCCCCAAGCAGCTGGGCGACATATTATTCGACAAGATGGGCCTCAAGGGCGGCAAGAAGGGCAAGAGCGGGCAGTATTCCACCGATGTCGGCATCCTCGAGGGCCTCGCCGGGCAGGGCGTGGTGATGGCCAGCAAGGTGCTCGAATGGCGCCAACTCTCAAAGCTGCGCTCGACCTATACCGAGGCACTGCAGGCGGCGATCAACCCGGACACGCAGCGGGTCCATACCAGCTACAGCCTGGTTGGCGCGCAGACCGGGCGGCTCTCCTCGACCGAACCGAACCTCCAGAATATCCCGATCCGCACCGAGCTTGGCCGCCAGATCCGTGATGCTTTTGTAGCCGGGCCGGGCAATGTATTGCTCGCTGCCGATTACAGCCAGATCGAGCTGCGCCTCGCCGCCCATATGGCCGATGTGCCCGCCTTGAAGCAGGCCTTTGCGGCGGGTGAGGACATCCACGCCCGCACCGCGATGGAGATGTTCGGCGAGGTCAACCGCGACACCCGCGGCCGCGCCAAGACGATCAATTTCGCGATCCTCTATGGCATCTCGCGCTGGGGCCTGGCCGGACGGCTGGGGGTGCCGCCCGAAGAGGCCCAGGCCATGATCGACCGTTATTTTGAGCGCTTCCCGGGTATTCAACGCTATATCCACGAAACGCTGGAAAGCGTGCGTGAGCGGGGCTATTCGCAAACGCTGTTTGGCCGCAAATGCTGGTTCCCCAGGATCAATTCGAAGAACCAGGCCGAACGGCAAGGGAGCGAGCGTGCCGCGATCAACGCGCCGATCCAGGGCACCTGCGCCGATATCATCAAGCGCGCCATGGCCCGGATGATGCCCGCGCTCGAAGCCGCCGGTCTGGGTCACGTCCGAATGCTGCTACAGGTTCATGACGAGCTGGTATTCGAGCTGCCCGAAGAGGATGTCGCCGCCGCCCGGCCAGTGATCGAGCGGGTCATGGCCGAGGCCGCGCTGCCCTCGGTCAAGCTCGACGTGCCGCTGGGGATCGAGATCGGCACCGGGCCAAGCTGGGGGGCGGCGCATTGAGCACCGCAAAGCTTGCCGCGCTGACCGATAGCGCCTTGACCGTTGGTATCGCGGTGGGCGCGGCGCTGGTGGTGCACTTGCTGCTGTTCGCGCTGCTCAGCCGCTTTGCCAGACTTTCACATCTTGAATCTGACCAGGTCGTAGTGGACCGGCTGCGCCATCCGCTGCGCTGGTCGTTCGTGGCCATTGGCATTTCATTGGCGGCGGAGACCAACCCGGCACTGTCGCGGGGCTGGCTGGCGATTGACCGGTTCCTAGTCCCCGCGCTGCTTGGATGGGTCGCCTTTGCGCTGGTCAAGGCGTTTGCCCGGGTGCTGGAAAGCCGGGCCGAGCTTTCGAGCGACGAGTTTGCCGCGCGCAGCCGCCGCACCCGCGTGGCGATCCTTTCGCGGACCGCCGGTTTCGTGATCGTGTTCGTCACCGTCGCGCTGATCCTGCTGGGGATTCCGGGGGTCCGCAATGTCGGTGTGACGCTGATCGCCTCGGCCAGCCTGGTCGGGCTGGCGGTGGGCGCAGCGGCGCAACCGGCGCTCAAATCGGTGCTGGCCGGCATGCAGATGGCGCTGACCGAGCCGATCCGGATTGACGATTTCGTGGTGATCGACGGCGAAAGTGGCCGGGTCGAAGATATCCGGATGAGCTATGTGGTGATCCGCACCAACGATGAGCGGCGGCTGATCGTGCCGACTAGCAAGTTCCTCGACACGACCTTCCAGAACTGGACCCGGGTGGCAGGCGGGATCACTGGATCGGTGATCTTTCCGATTCTGCCGGGCGGCGCGATAGCGCCAATCCGCGGCGCCTATCTGGCAGCGATCAAGGCACACGAAAGCTGGGACGGGCGAACTGCGCTGCTGCAAGTCAGCGAAAGCCGGGTCGGCTCGATCGAGCTCAAGCTGGTGATGAGCGCGAACGATCCCGCTGCCCTTGCCCAGTTGCGCCTCGCGATGCGTGAAGAAATGCTCGAATGGCTGCGCGAAACCATGCCCGAGGCGCTGTGTACTGAGGCGTAACGTCATCCCGGACATGATCCGGGATTGCAGCCCTCAACATCCCGGACCTGCATCGAAGAGGCCAGCGGTCCCGGATCAAGTCCGGGACGACGCCTTTCAACTATGCTTCTTGTCGCGCGTCGATTCAACCATTCCGGGAGCCAGAAACCCAACCGGCGCAACTTCCATCGCCCGCTTTTTCAATTCGCCCTTCATCTTGGCGTATTCGGCTTCCATCTCGGCCGTCACGGTGGCGCGGCTATCGGCCAGTGCTTCGGTGAAATCGGCTGCGGTCACCGTCTTGACCTTTTCGCCGCGGGTGCGGATCGCGACAAGGCCCGCACGGCGGACCACATCTTCCAGATCGGCCCCGGTAAACTGGTTCGTTTCCTTGGCGATCGCGGTCAGATTAACATCCTTGGCCAGCGGCATATTCCGGGTGTGGATTTTCAGAATATGGACGCGCCCGTCCTCGGTCGGGGTGCCGACATAGACCAGCTCGTCAAACCTTCCGGGGCGTAGTAGCGCCGGATCGACCAGCGCCGGGCGGTTGGTCGCCCCGATCAGGATCACCGAAGACAGCTCTTCCATGCCATCCATTTCGGCGAGGATCGTGTTGACCACCCGGGCCGTTACCTGCGGCTCGTTGCCGCTGGTGCCGCGCGCAGGAACCAAGCTGTCGATCTCGTCGATGAAGATCACGCAAGGGGCCACTTGCCGCGCGCGGGCGAACAGCCGGGTGATCTGCTGCTCGCTCTCGCCATACCATTTGCTCAGCAGGTCCGAGCTTTTGATCGCGATGAAATTGGCCTCGGCCTCTTTGGCAACCGCCTTGGCCAGCAGGGTCTTGCCGGTGCCGGGCGGGCCATAAAGCAGAAAACCCTTGGCCGGGCGAATCCCGAGCCGGTGGAACGCTTCGGGATTGCGCAGCGGCAGCTCGACCCCCTCGCGCAGTTTCATCTGGGCATCATCGAGCCCGCCGATATCGGCCCAGCCAATGTTCGGCACCTGCACCATCACCTCGCGCATCGCGCTGGGCTGGACACGTTTCAGTGCGGCGAGGAAATCATCGCGGGTAACCGAGAGCTGATCGAGTACCTCCACTGGGATCGTCTGCGCCTCCAGATCGAGCAGCGGCATGATCCGCCGGGTCGTCTCGATCGCCGCCTCGCGCGCCAGCGCAGCCAGATCGGCCCCGACAAAGCCATGGGTGGTGCGGGCCAGCTCATCCAGGCTGACGCCTTCTGCCAGCGGCATTCCGCGGGTGTGGATCCCCAGAATCTCGCGCCGCCCGCTTTGGTCTGGCACGCCGATGATGATCTCGCGATCGAACCGCCCCGGACGGCGCAGCGCTTCATCGATCGCATCGGGGCGGTTGGTCGCGGCGATAACCACGATGTTGGAGCGCGCCTGCAACCCGTCCATCAACGTCAGCAGCTGGGCCACAAGACGCTTTTCCGCCTCGCCCTGGACCTGGCCGCGCTTGGGCGCGATCGAATCGATTTCATCGATGAACACGATCGAGGGTGACGCCTTGGCGGCTTCCTCGAACACTTCACGCAGCCGCCGCTCGCTTTCACCATACGCCGAGCCCATGATTTCAGGGCCATTGATGGTGAAAAAGCTGGCATCGCTTTCATTGGCAACCGCTTGCGCCAGCCGGGTCTTACCGGTGCCCGGGGGCCCATGCAGCAACACCCCCTTGGGCGGATCGACCCCAAGGCGCGTGAACAGCTCGGGATAGCGCAGCGGCAGTTCGACCATTTCGCGCAGCTG
>JANLQQ010000161.1:0-28486 GCA_031367905.1 Novosphingobium sp. | reverse complement strand
CCACGCTGAACACCACCACCGATGCGGGCGGCAATTTCGCGGCCAACGGCCTGCGCATCGGCGGGCCATTCACGGTGACGGTTGATGCCAGCGGGTTTGAACCCACCACGGTCAACGATCTGTACCTCCAGGCCGGTCAGCCCGCGCGGTTGCCGATCAAGTTGCAGGCGCAATCGCAGATTGTCGTCACCGCTTCCTCGCTTGAGCCCAGGATCGGCCTGACCGATGGGCCGACCACGGCGCTCGGCCGGGTCGAGATTGAAAACGCTGCCTCGATCAATCGCGACATCCGCGATCTTGCCCGCCGTGATCCTCTGGTCACTATCGATCTTACCAACGGCCGCACGATCGAAATCGCCGGCAACAATGGCCGCCTCAATCGCTTTTCAGTTGATGGCATGCAGATGTCGGACGATTTCGGCCTGAACAACGGCGGTCTGCCGACCAGCCGCGGCCCGGTTCCGTTCGATGCGATCGAACAGTTCACCGTCAAGGTTGCCCCCTATGACATCGCCGAGGGAGATATGCAGGGCGGCGCGATCAATGTGGTGCTGCGTTCGGGCGGTAACAAGTTCCATGGCGGGGCGTTTTTCAGCTATACCGATGACACGCTGACTGGCGATCAATCGCGCGCGGCGACTGTGAAGCTCGATTTCGATTCGAAGCAGTATGGTGGCTGGCTGTCGGGCCCGATCGTCAAGGACAAGCTGTTCTTCATGCTGGCTTATGAGCGCACCAAGGAAGGCCAGCCGCTCGATGCCGGATTTGGCCCGGGCTTTGCTACCCAGGTTCCCGGCTTGACCCAGACGGTGATCGATCAGGTCACTTCGGTTGCGCAGAGCCGTTATGGCTATGATACTCAGGGCCTGATTTCGACCACGCAGGAAGAAGACGAGAAGATCGTCGGCAAGCTGGATGCAAACCTCAGCGATACGCAGCGTGCCTCGCTGACTTTCATCCGCAACGTTGGGACCAACCAGTTCCAGCAGAGCACTTTCCTGACCGCGCCGTTTGCGCTGGGCTACCAGTCAAACGGCTATGAACTGCGCGAAGAAGTCAACTCGGGCACGCTGGAGCTGAACTCGACCTGGTCGGATAGCTTCTCGACCACGCTGCGCGGATCCTATCGTGATTACAGCCGCCAGCAGAACCCGTTCGGCGGTCAGGCCTTCCCACAGATGGAAGTGTGCACCGATGCCGTCTCGGGCGGCACCGCCACCTCGTGCACCGGCACCCGCCTGTTCTTTGGCCCGGACATCAGCCGCCATTCGAACAAGCTCAACACCGAGAATATCTCGCTTGATTTTACCGCGCGGCTGGAACTGGGCAACCATTCCTACCGCTTCATGGCCGGTTATACCAAGGTTGATACTTTCAACCTGTTTCTGCAGCGCTCGCTGGGCGATTTCTACTTTGATTCGCTCAATGACTTTGCGAATGGCAATGCCAACCGCCTGCGCTATGGCAATGCGGTCCCCTCGAACGATCCGGACAACGCAGCGGCCAGCTTTTCGACCACCAACTGGACCTTCGGGTTCCAGGATGACTGGCAGATCAGCGACAC
This sequence comes from Novosphingobium sp., assembly GCA_031367905.1. Lineage (GTDB taxonomy): Bacteria > Pseudomonadota > Alphaproteobacteria > Sphingomonadales > Sphingomonadaceae > Novosphingobium. Next base: position 26,922 of record JANLQQ010000161.1, on the reverse strand, counting down.
CTTTAGCGCTACCTTCGGCCTGCGCTATGATCTGTTCGATAATGACAAGTCGCCCCCGCTCAACTCCAATTTCCTCGCCCGGAGCGGCTTCCACAACCGGTCGACCTTCAAAGGCCGCGGCGTGTTGCAGCCGCGCATGGCGTTTAACTGGGAAGCCAGCGACCGGCTGATCATCAAGGGCGGCGTCGGCATCTTTGCGGGCGGTACGCCAGACGTGTTCCTCTCGAACGTGTTCTCCAACACCGGATTGTTGACCAATGCGGTTGATATAACCCGTGCGAACTGCGCCGCATCGGGCACCTGTGGTGCGCTCAACGGCATCAATGGTGGCACGATCCCGGCCAGTGTGATCAATTTCCTGACCACCAATGTCGCCTCGCTAAATGCTGCGCCGACCGATCTGATCGACCCCGATTTGCGGTTGGCCAACAAGCTGAAGGTGACCCTCTCGGCCGATTATGAAGCCAATCTTGGCCCGCTGGGCGACGGCTGGCTGTTTGGCCTTGGCTTTGTCTATGACAAGACCGTCGACGGCTATATGTGGACCGATCTGCGTTCGCGTCCGATCGGTACCTTGCCCGATGGCCGCAACCGTTATGGCCCGGTCGGCACACCCACCACCAACCGCGATCTGATGCTGACCAACACCGATGACGGCCGCGGCATTTTCGGCACTTTCCGCTTCGAAAAGAAGTGGGGCGGCGGACTGAGCATCGAGGGCAGCTACACACGCTCGGACGTCAAGGATCGTGCCTCTCTGACCTCGTCAACCTCGTCGTCGAACTATCAGAACAACGCCTTCACCGATCCGAATACCCCGGAATACGGTCGTTCGATCTATGAGTTTCGCGATCAGTACAAATTCGGCGTGAATTATCGCAAAGCCATCTTCGGCGACAATAAGACCAGCATTGGTCTGTTTGGTGAATATCGCTCGGGGCGTCCATTCAGCCTGACCATGCTCGATAACTCGGGCGGCCGCGGCGCGGTGTTTGGCACTGTTGGCAACCTTGGCAACATGCTGCTCTATGTGCCGACCTCAGCTGCCGATCCTAAGGTGGTGTTCGATACTCCGGCAAGTGCAACCGCATTTGATGCGCTGGTCACCCAGCTGGGTATCGGCAAATATCGCGGCAAGATCATCTCGAAGAACAGCCAGACTTCACCTGATTTCTTCAAGATCGATTTGCATTTCGGCCAGGAAATCCCCTTGCCGGTGGTCGATGGCGCGAAGCTTGAGCTGTTTGCCGACATCGAGAATGTCCTGAACCTGCTCGACAAGGATTGGGGCTCACTCCGTCAGGTCCAGTTCCCCTATAATGCTGCCGTGGTCCGCGTGGCCTGCGCTGTAGCGAGCGGGGCCAACTGCACCCAATACCGTTACAGCAACGTGCTGGCCCCTAACGAAGTGCTGCAGACCCGCCAGTCGCTCTACGGCATCCGTGTGGGTGCCCGGGTCAAGTTCTGATCATCTCGATCAAGACTGAATGAATTGGGGAGGGGCGCTGCGGGGCCTCTCCCTTTTTCTTGGGCGTCCAGGCTTATCTGTAAACGCAGGCGTCCAGCGCTTCGTTGCGGACGACCCCGCTGCGCGCGGCGATGGCGTTGCCGTGGCGGCGGGTGAAGCCGGTCGCGCCGTTGACTGCGCGGCGTTTGGGCGCCGGCAATGCTGCGGCGATCCGGGCGGCCTCGACCCGGGTCAGCCGCGCGGCGGAATGGCGGTAATACCGCTCCGCCCCCGCCGCGACGCCATAGGTGCCCACCCCGGTTTCGGCGACATTGAGGTAAACTTCCATGATCCGCCGCTTGCCCCAGATGTTTTCGATCAGCACGGTGAACCAGGCTTCCAGTCCTTTGCGGAAATAGCCGCCGCCCTGCCACAGAAAGACATTCTTGGCGGTCTGCTGGCTGATGGTCGAGCCGCCGCGGATACGCCCGCCCCGCGCATTCTTCTCGATCGCCTGTTCGATAGCTTCGGTATCAAAGCCGCTGTGCTCGCAAAACTTGGCGTCCTCGCCCGCGATCACTGCGGCAACCATGTCGCGGTCAATCCGGCTGAGCGGCTCCCAATCCTTGGTGATCCCGTTCGGGTCCATCACCATGGTCAGCGTAACCGGCACCGGCACGAATTTATACAGCAGCGTCAGCGCAAAGCTGCCGACTACGAACCAGATGATCAGGCGGCCAATCCACCAGCCAAGGCGATAGGCGAAGCCGTGTCTGGCAGAAGGGCGGGAAGGCTTGAGGAAGCTGACCATTTCCGACTGTCTAGCGGGGCCGGGGGGCAGCTGGCAATCGGGTGTGTGCGGGGGAGGTGAAATCGGCTATCTCGATGCGGTACGGCACGGACCCAATACGCAGGCTTGCTTCAGCTCGAACCGCAGCTGCGGCTAGGGCAATCAGCCTTGCTATTGCGCAGTTTGCTCGATAGCGAATTAGCCTGAGGTCAGTTCAGTCTTCGGGCGAAACGCGTCGATCTGATACATTACAGAAAGGCGATATCGTGGTTGATGAAAAAGATCACACCATCTGGAACGATGATGAGAAAGTTCGCTTGGCGACGCTCAAGGCATTCAACATTCTTGATACAAAGCCTGAACATTCGTTTGATAAGATTACCAAACTTGCCGCAAACTTGTTTGGAGTGCCCGTAGCTTTAGTTACATTTGTTGACGATCACCGTCAGTGGTTTAAAGCGGCAATTGGCACAACTGTTACTGAAGTGCCGCGCGATGTCGCTTTTTGTACGCATACGGTGATGAGCGGGCAACCGCTGGTCGTTCTCGATGCTCATGCCGATCCTCGGTTCAAGAATAATCCGATGGTGGTAGGCGCGCCGGGCATCCGGTTTAACGTCAGTGTTCCGCTAGTTGCACCAAACGGAACAATCCCCGGAACCATCTGTATTGTCGATACTGTAGCGCGAGAAGATTTTACCGATCGTGAAATCGGTTTTCTTAAAGACCTGGCCGATGTCGTCATGGCGGAATTGATGCTGAAGCAAGCATTGAGCGAAAAAGGGGCCGCGCTGGTCGATCGGGACCTCGCGCATACCTTGCTCGACGGGGCGCTGGAGTTTAGCGAGGTTGCGATCTGGCGGCTTGATATTAGCACGGAAGCGGTCACTTGGCGGGGAGCGACAGAACAGGTGTGGAGCTGCAGCGCCGCCTCATTAGCCACCTTGGATGGGGTTTTTGCCGCCATCCATCCTGAGGATCGTGGGCGGGTTTCCAGCGACCTGGAGGCCGGTCGAACTACGTCGTTGGATTATCGATCGGAATTCCGCATCATTTTGGCCGATGGCACTGAACGCTGGCTGGTCGGACGCGGCAACTTTGAAACCGGGCCAGAAGGCGATTTTATGACCGGCGTCAATTACGATATCACCCCGCGCAAGCAGCAGGAACGCTACAAAGAGTTGCTGCTGCAAGAGGTCGGCCACCGAATGCGCAACCTGTTCGCGAGCATCAATGCGATCATTTTGTTAACGCGCAAGTCAGCGACATCGGTCGCCGATTATGTGCAGCGGCTGAGCCAACGGATGGCCGCGCTGAACCGCGCTCAAAACGTGTTGTTTGCAGCGGATGTTGTAAGCTGTTCGCTCGCGGCTCTGGTGGACGATCTCAAATCTGTTTATCCGCAGATCAGCTGGTCAGGCGATGACGCCGAGTTGCCCGGAAATGCAGTCGTGGCGCTTTCACTCATCTTCAACGAGCTATCAACCAACGCCTTGAAATATGGCGCGCTGGCAACGCAGGGGGGAACCGTTGCGATCACCTCAACCATTTCGAGCGGGGCGGACGGCGCGAGCGCGGTCGAAGTGGTCTGGAAGGAAGCTGGCGGAAGCACCGTAGTGGTGCAGCCAACCCGGACCGGCTTTGGCACGCAGCTGATCGAGTTGAGCATCCAGGAAACGCTGAAAGGGACCATCGCGCGCGAATGGGAACCAGGCGGCCTGACCTGCGTCCTGCGGTTCAGTTGCGCGGAGCTTGCCGGCGGCGCGGCTTAAATCACTGTTCAACCTGTTTTAGCAGGTTCATCCCGCCGGCAGCAATCGCCGATCGGTAGCAATCCGGGTCATCGCTTTTTGGAGCTTTTCAAAGGCGCGCACTTCGATCTGGCGGACCCGTTCGCGGCTGACGCTGTAGTGCTGGCTGAGTTCCTCCAGTGTCTGCGGATCTTCGATCAGGCGGCGCTGGGTGAGGATGTGGCGTTCGCGATCGTTCAGGCTTTGCATCGCCTCGCCGAGCATGGTGTGGCGCATGGTGGTTTCCTGAGCATCGGCCACGGTCTGGTCCTGCAGCGGGCCACCATCGACCAGCATATCCTGCCACTGGCCCTCGCCGTCCTCGTTGAATGAAATGTTCAGACTGGCATCGCCGCCCATCATCATCCGGCGGTTCATATTGACCACCTCCGTCTCGGACACGCCGAGCTTGGTGGCGATGGTTTTTACATCATCGGGATGGAGATCGGAATCCTCATAGGCATCAAGGTTTTTCTTCATCCGCCGCAGATTGAAGAACAGCTTCTTCTGCGCCGCAGTGGTACCCATTTTGACCAGCAACCAGCTACGCAGGATAAACTCCTGCATCGAGGCCTTGATCCACCACATCGCATAAGTCGCAAGCCGGAAGCCGCGATCAGGCTCAAACTTTTTCACGCCCTGCATTAGGCCGATATTGCCTTCGGAAATCAGCTCGGACACCGGCAAGCCATAGCCGCGATAGCCCATGGCGATCTTGGCCACGAGCCGCAGATGACTGGTAACCAACTGCGCGGCAGCTTCCGGATCCTGATGTTCGGCATACCGCTTGGCGAGCATATATTCCTGCTCGGCGGTGAGCATGGGATATTTCTTGATTTCGGTCAGATAGCGATTGAGTCCGTCCTCGCCGCCCAAAGTGGGTGCAAGGCTCCTCTGCGGAGTTCCGGTTCGCGCGGTTTTCGGCACTAGACTTACCCGTCCTTTCATCGTCGACTGAGCATTGTGGACCCTTTATAGGCGTCCCAAATCGCTGAGCCACATATGGATTACTAATAACACCGATAGTTCAGCTTTGATCCGTCAATTCGACCAACAGGTCCTTGAAATCGGCAGGCAGCGCAGATTCAAACCGAAGCTGCTCCCCTGTCACCGGATGGACGAAGCCCAGCACGGCTGCATGCAAGGCCTGGCGGGCGAATTGCAGCCGGGCCAGAAGCGGTCGAAGCCGTGCGGGGGAGCGTCCATAAACCGGATCCCCCAATAGCGGATGACCAATTGACGCCATATGAACGCGGACCTGGTGGGTTCTCCCGGTCTCGAGCCGGCATTCGACCAGCGCAGAACCATCGAGCCGCTCAACCAGCTTGTAATGGGTTACCGCATGTTTGCCCCGGCCGCTTTCCCCTTTGGCCTCGACCAGCGCCATTTTCTTGCGGTCATGGCGCGAGCGGCCGATCGCCCCGGAGATCGTCCCGGAAACCGGCATCGGATGGCCCGCAACGATCGCGAGATAGACCCGTTCAATCGAATGATCGGCGAACTGTTTGGCCAGCCCCTCATGCGCCGTATCGTTTTTAGCAACGATCAGCAGCCCGGAGGTATCCTTGTCGATCCGGTGAACGATTCCCGGGCGGGCGACCCCGCCAATCCCGGACAGCTGGCCCCATTGCGGGTTCTTGGCGCAGTGATGGAGCAACGCATTGACCAGCGTGCCATCCAGATTGCCGGCCGCAGGATGGACGACGAGCCCGGCCGGCTTGTCGACGATGATCAGATGCGCGTCCTCGAACACGATGGTCAGCGGGATATCCTGCGGCGCGGCCTGCGCCGTCGTTGCTTCGGGGATCGAGATCGAAAAGCGCGTGCCTTCGGCCGGTTTTGCCGTGGGCTGAAGTGCGGGCTGGCCGCCCAGCGTGATCCGTCCTTCGGCCATCAGCGCCTTGACCCGCTCACGCGAGAGGCCGCTTGCCTCGGCCAGCGCCTTGTCGAGCCGCTGGCCGCTGACTGCGACAATGCCTTCGATGATGCGTTCCCCTGCTCCCATGCTATGCAAATGGGCATGGACCTGATTGTGACAAGTGGCGCGATGGCAACACTGCTGAAGGAAGCGGCAAACACGGCTCCGCAGGAGTGCTGCGGGCTGCTGCTGGGTGAAGGCAACCGGATCGAGCAAGCGCAACCGGCCGCCAATGTCGCCGCCGATCCGCACCGTCAGTTCGAGATTGATCCTTCCGCGCTGATTGCCGCGCATCGCGCCGCGCGGGCGGGCGGGCCCGCGATATTGGGCTATTACCATTCGCACCCCGTGGGTGCGGCGCGGCCTTCGGCCACTGATCAGGCGCAGGCCAGCGGGGACGGACGAATCTGGGCAATCATCGGACTGGTGGCGGGCGAGGTTACATTCTGGCGCGATCTCCCGGATGGATTCGAGGCGCTTCCCTCACGAGTCGCACAAGGCTAAGGAAGAGCAATTCGCTCCCTTGCCGGGAGGATCGCTGTGCAATTACCGGAAACCTTATAGAAATGACTCAAGCCCCGCTCGATACGTCCGGCCTGGAAATGGCCAGCCTGCTCTGCTCGCGGCTGTGCCATGATCTGCTCAGCCCGGTTGGCGCGCTGTCCAATGGGCTGGAACTGCTCACCGATGAAAAAGACCCGGAGATGCGCAAGCGCTGCTTCGAACTGCTGGAACAGAGCGCCAAAATTTCGGCCGACAAGCTCAAGTTCTTTCGCCTCGCGTTCGGCGCAGCCGGCGGCTTTGGCGAGCTGGTGCCGGTGGACGAGCCGCGCAGCTTGGTCGATGCGCTGATCGGCAACAACGGACGGATCACGGCCAATTGGGCGCTGGGCGCGTCAGCCTTTCCCAAGATTGCAGTCAAGGTGCTGCTCAACCTTTCGATGATCGCGATTGAGGCGCTGGTGCGCGGCGGTACCCTGGATATCGGGGCGGAACTGCGCGAAGGGGCGGCGGAAATCGTGATCCGCGCCACCGGGCCCAAGATCGCGTTCGATCCGGTGATCGGCCGGGCGCTGGATGGATCACTCGCGGCCGGCGAGCTGTCCAGCCGGACTGCGCCTGCGTCGATGCTGCACCAGCTGACCGCCAGTGCCGGCGGTACCGTGCAATTTGCCCTCACCGATGATGCGCTGGTGATGGGCGCGGTGCTGCCGGTGGTTTTGGCAACCGGCTGATGAGCGAGTTGATCCATCACGAAACGCCCTCGCCCAACTGGAATGAGCGGGCGCTGCCGATCTCGATGGTGGTGTTGCATTACACCGGGATGCCGACCGGAATTGAGGCGCTGGAGCGGATGTGTGATGCCCGGGCCCAGGTCTCGGCGCATTACATGATTGGCGAAGAAGGTGCAGTCCACCGGCTGGTTCCCGAAGAAAAGCGCGCCTGGCACGCCGGGCAATCCTATTGGCGCGGGATTACCGACGTAAATTCTGCCAGCATCGGGATCGAACTGGTCAATCCCGGCCATGAATGGGGCTATCGCTCGTTTCCCGAGGCGCAGATGGCGGCGCTGCTGCCGCTGCTCCATGCCATCGTCAAGCGCTACAAGATGCCGTTTGCCAACATCGTCGGCCATTCAGACATTGCGCCCGCGCGCAAGCAGGATCCGGGCGAGCTGTTCCACTGGGAACTGCTGGCCGCACACAAGCTCGCTCTGCCCCGGCCCAAGCTGCAGATTCCCTCGCCCTATCAGAATGACGGTGCGTTTTACCTGGCCCTCGAACGGTTCGGCTATGACATCGCCGATGGCCATGCCGCAGTGCGCGCTTTCCAGCGGCGCTGGCGGCCTGAGCGGATCGACGGAGTGATCGATGGCGAGACTTCGGCGATCCTGTTTGCGCTACTGGTCGATCGGGATAGCGGGAAGACCAGATAGCCCGCGCTTGCGACGCAGCAGCTCAAAGTCCGGGCTCCCCGAAACACGAGTGTCGGTTACGCCCGCCGGACGCGTTGCTTACTTCGCAGCAGCGAGCCCACACTGCCCCTGTTCCATGGGAATCTGCTTGGTGATGCGGGTGGCATTTTCGGCGTAGGCCTCGGTCACCGAGCCTTGGTTCACCGTCTTGCCGCGCAGGGTGCTGACGTCATTACACAGATGGAAGACGTGCGGAGTCGCAGCCTTTTTGGCACCGTTTTCCGGAGCGATCCAATAGACCACATCTTGCCCGGCCGGATTTGCATCAGTCTTGGTCGCATCGGCCACGGCGGCCGAATCGCGAGCGATGTCCTGCGCCTGTGCGGCGACTTCGGGCGAACAGGCGGTGGTCGCCTCCTTGGCTTTGATCTGGGCTGCGCAACTGTTCATGTCCTGGGTGTATTGCTCGGTCGAGGGCGGTTTGAAGTCGATCCCGATCACGGTCGCGAGCAGCGCCAGAACGACCCACACACCGCCAGCGATCTTCTTGTTCTTGGGGTCCATGTCCTTGTCGAGGAAAATCAGGGCCAGCAGCGGCAGGAACGCGATCACTGTGATGATCGCGCCGAGCTGGTTCTGGACGAAGAACCGGAAGCCATCGGCGCGGCTGGCCGGATCGTGGGTGTTGGCCTTCTTCCACAGCAGGCTACCGGCAATCGCGAACACAGCGATCACCACCAGAATGCCGATCAGCAGTACCAAATTGCCCTGATCGAACTTGTGCTGCTTGAGCAGGACGATCCCGGCGATCTCGGTGCCGATCGCAACGCTCCACGACAGCGCGGCGTAAATCCGCAGGCGCTTGGCCGAACCCTTCTGGTCCTGCGTCGCAGCCCAGGCTTTGGTGACGTCGGTTTCTGCGGCTGGCTTGTCGTCAGGCATGTTCAGAACTCCCTCTAGAATTGCCGTTGTATTACTGCGCCTGTTTGCACGCGTCCATCCCCCCAGCCTTGCACCCATGCACCCTATGGCCTACTGCGCAATGCGCCAGGGGGCCGGGCAGCCGCGTCAGGAGTAATTCTGCCGAGGAAAGTCCGGGCTCCACGAAACAAGGGTGGCGGGTAACGCCCGCCGGGCGAAAGGCTTCGGCTCCAAGTCCAGGGAAAGTGCCACAGAGAGCAGACCGCCCTGATGCAAATCAGGGTAAGGGTGAAAGGGTGCGGTAAGAGCGCACCGCGCAGGCGGCAACGTTTGCGGCATGGTAAACCCCACCCGGAGCAAGACCGAATAGGGGCGGCGCGCCGGTTCGCAAGGATCGGCAAACGTGTTTCGCGTTGACCGCCCGGGTTGGTTGCTTGAGCGATGCAGCAATGCACCGCCTAGAGGAATGGCTGCCCATGCGGTGCGGGTCCGAAAGGAAACCACACGCAAGACAGAACCCGGCTTACAGGCCCCCTGGCATTTTTTGAGTGATGGAAGGCGACCGGCAGAGAGCCACAGATGCGCACAAGGCTTAGCATTTGCGCCAAAAAAGCGCGTTACAGCTCTGAATCCGAAGCGCTGCTGGCTGCCGCTCGCGCTGATTTCGCGCTTCGGCCCTATCGTTGTGATCGCTGCCGGCAGTTCCACCTGACCAGCCGGACCAAAGGCAAGTGGATGGCGTTGGACCCCGATTGAGGCCGAAGTGTTAGGGATTCATCCGCTAGGGCACAGCAACTGTTGCGCAACCGGCGTGTTGACCGGTGTCCCAACCCAAAGGATCGATGTGCCCCAAGACCGCTTTGAGTTCGAATGCGATCGCCTGTCCCAAGCGTCCGATGGCGTTCAGTATGAGCGGCTGCGCTGGGAAAGGAATGAGGGTCCGATGCTGGCGCGATTTGTCGCGCTGGCTCATTCGGCGTTTGAACAGCGCAGCGAATTCGAACTGGCCGAGGAAGGCTCTACCACCGCCGTCAAACGCTTCATCCTCAAGATCCACAGCAATCGGATTGTCGCGGTTTCGCTCTGGCTCAAGGATGGGTCAGCCAATCTCAAGGCAGAGCAGATCGAGCGAAGCCCCTACCGGGTGGCGGACGCAACTCCACTTTCGACTGATTTTCAACTGGTCGATCAGCAATGGATGACCAGCGCCATGCAGGAGCTGTTCAGCCGGGTGCAGAATTAGAGTTGTTCTGTAATTGATTGAATCGCCCACCCCCAGCTCCTCCCCGGCGGGGAGGGGAAAAGGCGATTCAAGCCAGAGTTATCCCGCGCTAAACCCGTCCGATGCTCGAATAAGCGAAGCCTTTGGCGCGGACTTCGGCCGGATCGTAAACATTGCGCAGATCGACCAGCACCGGCGCCTTGGCGAGCTGCTTGAGCTTGGCCAGATCTAGTGCGCGGAAGGCATCCCATTCGGTCACCAGCGCAATCGCGTCTGCACCTTCGACTGCGGCATAGGCTGACGGCATCATCGTGACATGAGCCATCAGCGGCGCGGCCAGTTCCATGCCTTCGGGATCATAAGCGACCACTTCCACTCCGGCATCGGCCAGGGCCAACGCGATCGCCAGGCTGGGGGCGTCGCGCATGTCATCGGTATTGGGTTTGAAAGTCAGGCCGAGCAGTGCGACTTTTTTGCCGCGCGCTTCGTCCATCCCGCCCAGCGCTTCGATCACCTTGCGGCCCATCGCGCGCTTGCGGGTATCATTGGCCTTGACCACCGCTTCGACGATCCGGGTCGGGCTGTCATAATCCTCGGCGGTTTTGAGCAGCGCCAAAGTATCCTTGGGAAAGCAGCTGCCGCCATAGCCTGGACCGGCGTGGAGAAACTTGGCGCCGATCCGGCCATCGAGTCCGATCCCACGGCTGACATCCTGGATATCTGCGCCGGTTTTTTCACACAGATCGGCCATTTCGTTGATGAAGGTGATCTTGGTCGCGAGGAACGCATTGGCGGCGTATTTGATCAGTTCTGCTGAGCGGCGGCTAGTGAACAGGATCGGTGCCTGGTTGAGGAACAGCGGACGATAGACTTCGCGCATGACGCTGCGGGCCCATTGATCATCGCTGCCGATCACGATCCGGTCAGGCCGCTTGAAATCGCTGATCGCCGCGCCTTCGCGCAGGAATTCAGGGTTGGAGGCAACCGCGAACTGCTCGGCGAGGCCAGCATCAGACAGGATCCGCTCAACCTCATCGCCGGTTCCCACCGGAACTGTCGATTTGGTGACGATCACCGCCGGGCTCTTGAGGTTCTGGCCGATTTCCTCGGCCACGGCATAAACATACGAGAGATCGGCATGGCCATCCCCCCGGCGCGATGGGGTGCCGACTGCGATGAAGATCGCGCCAGCCCCGGCAATGCCTGCGGCCAGATCAGTGGTGAAGTTCAGCCGACCCGCGCTGGCGTTGATCTCGACCAGTTCGGACAGGCCCGGTTCAAAGATCGGCATGACGCCTGCGTTCAGCAGCTCAATCTTGGCCGGGTCCTTATCAATGCAGACCACATCATGGCCGAAATCAGCAAAGCAAGCCCCGGACACGAGGCCCACATAACCTGAACCGACCATCGCAATCTTCATGAGATATTCCTTTGCCCCGCGCGGATCGCGCCTTCATTATCGCTCGCCTCGATCAGCCAGCGGTTTATTCCTTCAAGCCCCAGCGCCGTTAATCGGCCTGAGGCGTAAGCCCCGGTATCGATCCCGATCCGGTTATGGCGGAATTCTGCCCGCGCGGAAATAGTATGACCATGCACCACCACTGGACCAAAACTCTCAGCAGAATCAAGGAACGGCTGACGAATCCAGCGCAGGTCTTGCGGTGATTGGTGTTCCAGCGCGATCCCGGGGCGGATCCCGGCATGGACAAACAGATAGTCGCCAATCGTGACATGATCTTCAAAGCTGCGCAGGAAGCTGATGTCTTCGGCCGGCACGGCAGCGCGCATCAGTTCCTGGGTTTCGGCCAGATTCGCACGGACATAGCTATCAGGGTCAATCGGATAGCTCAGCAGTGTCTCGCGCCCGCCATAGCGCAGCAGGTGCCGCAGCACTTCGATCTTGTCGAAACTGTCGAGGAATACTTCCTCGTGATTGCCGGTCAAAAGCCGGACCCGGCGCCGGGCCTGCCATTCCCGGGCGAACGCAATAACGCCCGCGCTATCCGGGCCGCGATCAACCAGATCGCCCAACAGGATTACGGTTGTTTCGGATGGTCCACGCGCCACATCGTCAGCATCGATTGCTGCGATCAATGCAGCGAACAGATCGCTTCGGCCATGGATGTCACCGATCGCATAGACCCGCTCACCGCTTGGAATGGCGGGGCTCGGGCCAGTACGGCGCGCTCGGAAGAGCTTGCGGATCAGTGATATCATAATGGCGTAGGCCACTTATAGCTGCGCGCCGGACCGTTCACAAGGCGCGGCGGCGGGGGAAGCTGGCTGTTGCCTTCACGACACAGTTTGAACGGCATACGTAATGAACGGGTGGATTTTCTCTTGTGCAGCGCAGCATTTGTGTGTTCGAATATGTTTGTACAGAATGACTGCGTCCGAAAACGAGGGGCAACAATCTGTGCGCAGGTGGGACGAGACGCCAGTCACTTAAGGAAAATGACATGCTTACGTCCATCCGCGGCTTTGTTGCCGCTTCTGTACTACTCGGCTGCGGTTTGACCGCTGTTCCAGCATTCGCCGATGAAGAAACTGCTCCGCCCAGCGAGTTCACCGTCACTGGTAACGTTGTCCTGACGACCGATTACCGCTTCCGCGGTCTTTCGCTGTCGGGTGGCGATCCTGCCATCCAGGGCTCGATCAACCTCAACCATTCAAGCGGCTTCTATGTCGGGACATGGGCTTCGAGCCTCGAAGATTCGGATGTTTACGGCAATATGGAGATTGACGTTTATGGCGGCTGGACCGGCGAAGTGTCCAAAGGCCTGACTGCGGATGTCGGACTGGTCTACTACGTCTACCCCAATGGCAAGATCGGCGATGCCAATGTGTTCGAGCCGTATGCCTCGCTTTCGACCACGCTGGGTCCGGTGACCGGCAAGGTTGGCGTGAATTATTCCTGGAAGCAGGATGCGCTTGGTGGTGGCGACAATCTGTACCTCTACACCGATCTTAGCGCTGGTATTCCGAGCACCCCGATTTCGGTTTCGGCTCACCTTGGCTACACCGATGGCGCTCTTTCACCCAAGCTTTTGACAAGCCCAATTACGGCTCTCGATACCAGTGGCGGGTTCGACTATTCGGTTGGTGCCACTTACAATTTGACCGATAGCCTCTCGCTTGGGGTGAGCTATGTCGGCGTTGAAGGCCGTTCAATTGATAGCTTTTCCAACGACGCAGTTGTCGGGACGCTGAAATTCGCTTTCTAACCTGAGATTCGCCACAAAGAGACTGCCGACCCGTCGCAGGAAACTGCGGCGGGTCTTTGGCTTTTTAACGCAATTGGTGCATTCAGTCGGCAAGACCAACCGAGCGACCAATGGAGCTACCAGTGACCAGCTTTCTCCACACCATGATCCGCGTGACCGATCCCGATGCGACGATCGCCTTTTTCCGCCTGATCGGACTGGATGAGGTCCGGCGCTTCTCCAGCGAGCAGGGGCGGTTTACCCTGATTTTCCTTGCCGCGCCCGGACAAGAGAATATCGCCGAGATCGAACTGACTCACAACTGGGACCCGGAGGACTATTCCGGCGGACGCAATTTCGGCCATCTCGCCTATCGGGTGGAGAATATCTATGCGACCTGCCAACGTCTGATGGATGCTGGCGTTACGATCAATCGCCCGCCGCGCGATGGCCACATGGCCTTTGTCCGCTCGCCCGATGGAATCTCGATCGAACTGCTGCAGGATGGCAACCTGCCACCGCAAGAGCCCTGGGCCAGCATGGCGAATACCGGCGTCTGGTGAGGCCTATCCGGCGTTTCTGGTGGGCGCGAGTCGCAGGATTGCAAAGCCCAGCAGCGCCGAGAGCAGCGAGCCAAACAGCACGCCCAGCTTGGCTTGCTCGACCAGCAGTGGATGCGCCGGGAAAGCCAAGGCGCCGATAAACAGGCTCATGGTAAAGCCGATCCCGCACAGCACCGCCATGCCCCACAGCTGAACCCAGCTTGCCCCTGCGGGCCGGGGGGCAATCCCGAACCGCGCCGTCAGAGCGATAGAACCCAGGATTCCGAATTGTTTGCCCAGAAACAGCCCGGCGGCAATTCCCAGCGGCAGCGGCGCAAGCAGGCCTTCGAGCCTCAGCCCGGCGAGTGAAACCCCCGCATTGGCAAAGCCAAACAACGGCACGATCACAAAGCCGCTCCACGGCACCAGCGCATGTTCAAAGCGCAGCAGGGGACTGTCTTTCGCAGCGTCAAGCCGCAGCGGGATCGTCATTGCGGCAAGCACTCCAGCAATTGTGGCATGGACGCCTGAATGGAGCACTGCATACCACAGCGCCGCTCCCAGCAGGGCATAGGCCCAGCTGCGTCCCACGCGGAAGCGACCAAGCGCAATCATTGCGCTAAGGCACAGCGCCGCGATGGTCAGCCAAGCGAAGTCTATCCCGCTGGTATAGGCCAGCGCGATGATCGCGACCGCGCCCAGATCATCGACAATTGCCACGGTTAACAGGAATAGCCGCAGCGAAGGCGGGACACGGCGCCCGAGCAAGCCGATCACCCCGATTGCAAAGGCAATGTCAGTGGCCGCCGGGATCGCCCAGCCGCGCTGCAACTCGGGCTCGCCGCCAGCGATTGGCAGGCCAGTAATCAGCAAATAGACCAGCGCAGGCAAGGCCATCCCGGCTCCCGCTGCGATGATCGGCAAGCGCCGCCGCTTCGCAGTGGAAAGCTCGCCCGCCAGTACCTCGCGCTTGATCTCCAGCCCAATGACGAAAAAGAACACCGCCATCAAACCGTCGTTGATCCATCGATGCCAGCTGTTCAGCTTGGCAATCGGGGTCCAGCCAAGCCGATGATGGAACAACCAGTTGTAGCCCTCAGCCAGCGGTGAGTTGGCCACTGCCAGCGCCGCAATGGCGATTACAATCAGCAGGATACCAGCAGCAGATTCGCCGCCGACAAGGCGCATGAGGGCGGTGGAAAGCCGGGCGAACGGACGGTGAAGTAATTTCATTACGCTTGCTCATCCCCCAACCGCAATCATGTTGCAAGCCATCCGCATTGTTACTACGCTCAGTGCAGTGCGCAAATTGCGCATGGGGGGACGCACAGGGGATGACGGGGTCGATTTCCGGTGTCTATTCGGCGCTGCAATGGCTGCAACTGATCGAGCACGAGTTGCTGCTGTTTGCTGCGTTCTGGTTTGTCGTCGGGCTGGTTGATGAACTTGCCATCGATTTTAGCTTTATCTGGCTCAGGCTTGCTGGGGGTGTGCGCACCCCTCATCTACCCATCGGCTATGGCGCCGCGCCGCTGGCCGGGCGGGCGGCGGTGCTGATCCCGGCCTGGCAGGAAGCCCCGGTGATCGCCACCACGCTCGCCCATGCGCTGGCCGCCTGGCCGCAGGCGGAACTGCGGATTTATGTCGGCTGCTATCGGAATGATGTGGCGACGATTGCTGCGGCGATTGCCGGAACTGGCCCTGATCTGCGGGTCCGGCTGGTGATCCATGACCGGATCGGGCCGACCACCAAAGCCGATTGCCTGAACCGGCTGTATGATGCCCTCAGCGCGGATGAGGCGCGTAGCGGCGAGGATTTTCGCTCGGTCGTGCTGCATGATGCCGAAGATATGGTCCATCCTGCTGCTTTGGCGGCAATCGATACAGCACTGTTTGCGGCCGATTTTGTCCAGCTCCCGGTGCGGCCCGAACCGCAGAATGCGTCGCGCTGGATTGCCGGACATTATGGCGATGAATTTGCCGAGGCACACGCCAAGCTGCTGGTGGTGCGCGATGCGATCGGTGCTGCCTTGCCAGCCGCTGGCGTCGGCTGCGGCTTTGCCCGGAAAGCGCTGGCAGCTTTGGCAGCACGGCGGATTGCCGAAGGAGAGGCCGGACCCTTCGCTGCCGAATGCCTGACCGAGGACTATGAGCTAGGCTTGCTGATTTCGCAGCACGGACGGCGCAGCAGCTTCCTGCGATTGCGCGATGCGAGCGGACAACTGGTGGCGACGCGCAGCTATTTTCCGGCCAAGCTGGGCCCGGCAGTCCGGCAGAAGACCCGGTGGGTCCATGGCATTGCCTTCCAGTCTTGGGACCGGATGGGGTGGAGCGGCGGCCCAGTTGATCTATGGATGGCGTTGCGCGATCGGCGCGGGCCATTGACCGCAGTAGTGCTGGCCGCGGCCTATTTGTTACTAGTGATCGATGCGGTGCTGCTCGGCAGCTACCTGGCGGGTTGGAAACCAACCTATGTCCTCTCCCCGATCGTCAAATCCATGCTGCTGGTCAGCGCTGCCGGGTTCGTGTGGCGGGCAGCAATGCGGTTTGTTTTTACCGCGCGCGAATATGGGCTAGCCGAGGGGTTTTGGGCCGTGGCGCGCATTCCGGTCAGCAATATCATCACCATAATGTCTGGACGGCGGGCTTTCGTCGCCTATTTCCGGACGCTGCGCGGCGGTCGGGTGATCTGGGACAAGACCGCACATTTGATCCATCCCGCGCATGGCGCAATCCAGCAGGCTGGGTGATGAACCGGACTGGGAACCCCGTTAGCAAGCGCGCGACAAAGCGCGGTCAGCCGCTGGTTGTGTTGGTCATTCTCCTATTCGGCTGGGTCAC
This sequence comes from Novosphingobium sp., assembly GCA_031367905.1. Classification (GTDB taxonomy): domain Bacteria; phylum Pseudomonadota; class Alphaproteobacteria; order Sphingomonadales; family Sphingomonadaceae; genus Novosphingobium. Next base: position 10,333 of record JANLQQ010000161.1, on the reverse strand, counting down.
CGCGCGCGCGGCTGTGTGGGAGATGCCCTTGGCGGACCCGCAGGTGGCGGACCCGCAGGTTGCTGGCCAGTCACGGCCAATAGTCGAACCGCTTGTGCAAGTTTCACCAAGCCGCACCGCGTCAGTCGCGGAGGCAGCCAAGGCAGCGCCGCACCAACTTGAGCGACCGCATCCCGCGCTGGAAAATCCTGCGCCGGAGCCCTGGATCACAGTGATGCCCTATACGCCACCTCCGGCGTTGCTGGCAGTACCGCTGGCAACGCCGACTCCGCTTGCACCGCGCGTCGCAGCTGGCCACCAGATGCTGTGGCTGGCGGCGGTCGCGCAATTGCCACTGCCGGCCGTGCTGTTTGAGCGGCGCGGTGATAATCGGCACGAAAACGGCGAGGGCAGCGATCGCCAGATGGCGCTGATCGACAAGCCGATGGTCGTTCGCAGCACCTCGGCCAGGCGCTGGTCGGCCGATAGCTGGCTGCTGCTGCGCCAGGGCGAGGCAGTGACGGTTCGCAACGGTTTTTCCGCGCCCAGCTATGGCGCCAGCCAGATCGGAGCGGTGATCCGCTATCGCCTTGCGCCGGACAACCCGCGCAAACCAGCGCTTTACCTGCGTGCAACAGGTGCAGCTCGGACCCCGCATGATCCAGAGGTAGCGGCTGGTTTTTCCGCCCGGCCGCTTGCCCGCATTCCCGTGGTTGCGATGGCTGAAGTGAGGGCCAGCAGGAACGCGGGCGCAATTAGGCTGCGACCCGCTGTGGCGCTGGTCAGCGAATTTCCGCCGCTTGACCTGCCGCTGGGGCTGCGGGCTGAGGCCTATGCGCAGGCTGGCTATGTCGGTGGCGGCAGCGCGAGCGCTTTTGCCGACGGGCAGCTGCATCTGACCCGCAAGCTTGCCCGGATTGGTGGAATGGAATTGCGTGCCGGGGGTGCAGCCTGGGGCGGAGCGCAGCAGGGCGCAAGCCGGATCGATGTGGGTCCCACCGCCGCGCTAGGGTTGCCAATCGGCCGTGCTAATGCACGGTTGTCGGCCGATTGGCGGTTCCGTATTGCCGGGAGTGCTGCACCGGGTAGCGGACCGGCAGTTACGCTCTCCGCTGGTTTCTAGTCTCTTTCACAAGGTTTCTGGGGCCACAAGCCTTCCCTCGGTGCGCACAGTGGGGTAGGCCCGATAGTGCAAAATGGACGTTTATCTTCCAATCGCCAACCTTTCGGTCAATGGCTTGGTCATCGTTGGCCTTGGAGCACTGACGGGCATTCTTTCGGGGATGTTCGGAGTGGGCGGCGGCTTTCTGACCACGCCGTTGCTGATCTTTTACGGCGTCCCTCCCACAGTCGCCGCCGCGTCTGCCGCTAGCCAGGTGACTGGCGCCAGCGTTTCGGGAGTTTTTGCGCATAGCAAGCGATTCGGTGTCGATTATCACATGGGTGCAGTCTTGGTGGCTGGCGGGATTATCGGCATCGGGTTTGGCACGATTTTGTTCCGCTTGCTCCAGCAGTTGGGCCAGATCGATACTGTTATCAACATCCTCTATGTTGTGCTGCTTGGCAGCATCGGTGGACTGATGGCACGGGAAAGCTGGCAGTCGTTGCAAGCCGCCAAGACCGGCATTCCGCTGCCAGCCCGCAAACGTCGCCATCACCCGATGGTCGCTAATCTGCCGCTGCGCTGGCGGTTCTATCGCTCCGGCCTCTATATCTCGCCAATCGCGCCGCTGCTATTGGGGGTGGTTACCGGCATTCTGACCATGTTAATGGGAATTGGCGGGGGCTTTGTGCTGGTGCCGGCCATGCTCTATATCCTTGGGATGAGCGCTAATGTCGTCGTCGGCACTTCGCTGTTCCAGATCCTGTTTGTCACCATGGTGACGACGATGACCCATGCGTTGACCACCAAGGCGGTCGATATTGTGCTGGCGGTATTGCTGCTGATCGGCTCGGTCTCAGGCGCGCAAATCGGGGCGCAGCTCGCGCAGAAGTTTCCGGCAGACCGGCTGCGGCTGGCGCTCGCGGTCGTGGTTCTGGTCATCGCAGTGCGGATGGCGATTGGCCTTGGCTGGCGGCCGGACGAGATCTACGCGGTGTCGCCGCTATGAGCCTGGCCCGGTGAAGCGCCTGTTCCTCATGCTGGCGCTGCTTGTGCTGGGCGGCGCGCGCGATCCGATCCTTGTACCGGAAGTTTCGCAGCACGAGATTCAGGTGCGGCAGGGCTTTATCGGCACTGAACTACTCCTGTTCGGCGCGATCCTTACCCCAGAGGGCACCCGCGCTGGCCAGGATTATGACATCGTCGTAGTATTGAAAGGGCCGACGCGCTCGATCATCCTGCGCGAAAAACAGCGCTTTGCGGGCATTTGGATCAATGCCGACAGCGCCGAATTCCGCTCCGCCCCGACGTTTTTTTCGATCGCTGCATCGCGGCCGATCAAGCAGATCGTCGATGACAAGACCGCTGCGATTTATGAGCTCGGCCTGGGCTGGCTCCAGCTTTCGCCAATCGGAGCGTTCGAACCCAAGGAGCAGGCGCGCTTTGCGGCGGGACTGGTTGATCTGATGCACCGAGAGGGGCTTTATCAGGAAAACAGCCAAGGCGTGCAGCTGAGCGAGCAGGTGCTTTACCAGGCCCGGATCAAATTGCCCTCCAGCGTGCAGACCGGCACTTATACCGCAGAAACCTTTGCGATAACCAAAGGCCGGGTCGTAGCCTCGGCAATCAGCCGGGTAGAGGTGCGAAAGCTTGGGTTTGAGCGGCTGGTGGCACAATTCTCCCAGCACCAATCGTTCCTTTATGGATTGCTGGCAGTGGCAATCTCGGTCGGCATGGGGTTCGTCGCGGGGCGGCTGTTTGCGCTGGTTTAGCGGGGGTCTGACGGCACCGCTTTGGCTCAATTTAGGCCTATATTAACCGCTACGTTCTAGACCAATCCTGGAGCGGCCGATGGTGGCCTCACGGGATACGTAATGCAGATGAACGACATAAGCGGGAACGGTTTTTCGCGAGCTCGCCCGGCGGCGGCGCATGATGCGCCGGTCGGTGAACAAAGGCCTGCGCCCGCCGCTGCACCAGCGATCGACAATTCACGTGAACCCATTGGTATTGTGCTTGAAATTGCCGGATCGAGCAGTCAGATCGCGCTCGATCTCACCCGCTTGCAGGCCTGCTCAACCGACGCCGATCCTTCGATCTCGTTGGCAGGACAGGTCGGTAGCCAGGTCAAGATTCGGGTCGGTAACAGCTGGCTTCTCGCCAGCGTACGTACCCAGCGTCAGGATTCTAAAACTCCGGGCGGGATCGTCGCCAATATCGACTTTCTGGGCGAGGGCGATGAGGAACGGCTGACCGGGCGGATTCACAGCTTTCGCCGCGGTGTGACGCGCTACCCGATCCCGGGCGCGCTGATCTATCCCGCCACCAGCAACGATTTGCGCCAGATTTATGCCGGCGATGGCCGGGCTAATATCGAGATCGGTACTGTCTTTCCCACTCGGGATATCCGGGCCGGGCTGTATATCGATTCCTTGCTGGGCAAGCATTTTGCGCTGCTCGGTTCGACCGGTACCGGCAAGTCAACCAGCGCCGCTCTCATCCTGCATCGTATTTGCGAAGCCGCATCCGACGGCCACATCCTGATGATCGATCCGCACGGCGAGTATTCGGCGGCGTTCAAAAGCACGGGGATGATCTTCGACGTCTCGAATCTGCAGATGCCCTATTGGCTGATGAACTTTGAAGAGCACTGCGAAGTGTTCCTCACCACCACCGGCAATAGCCGCCAGGAGGATGCCGACATCCTGGCCAAGTGCCTGCTGACCGCCCGCGCCAAGAACCGTCTGGCCGAAACGATGGGCAAAATTACTGTCGATTCGCCGATTCCCTACCTTTTGTCGGATCTGACTACGGCGATCCAGAACGATATGGGCAAACTCGATAAGTCAGGTACATCCGCGCCGTATATGCGGATCAAGACCAAGATTGACGAATTGAAGGCCGACCCGCGCTATCAGTTCATGTTCTCTGGCATGCTGGTGGGCGATACGATGGCAGAGTTCATCGCCAAGATTTTTCGGATGCCTTCGCGCGGCAAGCCAATCTCGATCATCGATGTGTCCGGCGTGCCGTCCGACGTAACTTCAACCGTGGTCGCAGTACTTAGCCGCCTGGTGTTCGACTTTGCGATCTGGGCGCGCGATGAAAAGACCCGGCCGATCCTGCTGGTTTGCGAAGAAGCCCATCGCTATGTCCCCAACGAGAAGAACGCCGATGGTTCGTCGGTCGGCAAGATTCTCTCCCGGATTGCCAAGGAAGGCCGCAAATACGGCATCTCGCTGGGCCTGATTACGCAGCGCCCGTCGGATCTGGCCGAAGGCGTGCTGTCACAATGCGGCACGATTATCTCAATGCGTCTCAACAATGATCGCGATCAGGCTTTCGTGAAAGCTGCCATGCCAGAAGGCGCGCGCGGCTTCCTTGATTCGATCCCGGCGCTGCGCAACCGCGAATGCATCATCTGCGGCGAGGGTGTCTCCATCCCGATCCGCGTATCGTTTGATGATCTGGAGGAAATTAAACGCCCGGCCTCGGCCGATCCCTCGTTCAGCGAGTTGTGGAACGGCAGCGGCGGCGAAGAGGAAATGGTGCTGCGCACGGTTCAGCGCTGGCGTGCGCAGGGGCGCTAAACGCCAAGCTCAGGTCCCCCGCGTATCCCCGTAAAGGTGAATGTGCAGCCGGTCCGAAAGGCGCAGCCCGTGGATCATGCACAGGGGAGCCAGCCAAGCTGACCGACTGCGCAAAGTAGCGCTGTTGGTGCCTTCGGGCATCAGGAACAGCCGGTCCCCGGCAATCGCATAGTCAGCCTTTATAGCCAGCACTTCGTCAAGGTCTTCGGGCGCCGCAATCACAAACTTAAAGCAAGCTTTAGGTTCATTTGCCCACTGGGCGAGCCGCTCGGGAATTAGTGCAAGATCAATAGCATTTCCTGAATGCCTCAGCTTTGGGCTGACGTTGTATTGGGCCACGAGCGCATCAAGTTCGGGATGCGGAGCGACGGTGCCATTGGTCTCGATCTCGATCCTGTGGCCGGAAAGCAGCGCCGCCATCCGCGCCAATGCGGGGCCTTGTAGCAGCGGCTCGCCCCCGGTGATGACCAGGCGATTGCCCCCCAGCGCCATGATCCGCGCGGCGACATCTGCCTCGTTGAGCATGATCTGATTGGCGGCGCGTTCAAAGGTGACGGCGTCGCGGTGCGGGCGGTTATCGCCGGTGAACCGCCAGGTATAGGCAGTGTCGCACCACGTGCAGGCAAGGTTGCAGCGCGACAGGCGGATGAAGGTGCTGGGGTATCCGGTACTCGGCCCTTCGCCCTGCAATGAGGCGAAGATTTCGGGTTCGCCCGCATCTACCGTGGCAAGAACAAGGCTCACCCCAACCGCGCCAGCGCCGCCGCCAGCCGCTCCGCCTCAGCCGCATGGGCAGCATGATCGCCGCGCGCCTTGTCGACCGCCTCGGGCTTGGCCTTTTCGACAAAGGCCGGGTTGGAGAGGCGGCCTTCGAGTGACTTGGCTTCCTTGGTGGAGGCTTCGAGGGCTTTGGTGAGGCGGGCCTTTTCGGCGGTTAGGTCGATGAAGCCTTCGAGGGGAAGCATGTAGGTTGCGTTGGGCTGACTGACGACGAGTGAACCTGAGTCAGGTGCCCGATCGTTACTGACCATTGATAGTCGTGCTAGGCGCTTTAAAGCTTCATATTGGGATTTAATCCAGATGTGCACTTGATCATCAGCATCGCGCACCAGCATGAGCATCTTCTCACTGGGAGAAACGTTTGCTTCACTGCGCGCCGCGCGAACCGCACTCACCAATTTGATCAGCCACTCCACCTCAGCCTTCGCCTCAGCATCAACCCCAGCACCCGGCTCCGGCCACTGTGCCGTAATCAAAGGATAGTCCGCCCGGTCGCCCAGCTTGCCCCACAATTCCTCGGTCACAAACGGCATGAACGGGTGGAGCATGACGAGGATCTGGTCGAGCACCCAGCCGGCAACCGCCTTGGTTTCCTCGTCAAACGAACCCTTGATCAGTTCGATATACCAATCACAAAACTGGTCCCACACGAAGTGGTAGATCGCATTGGCCGCGGCATCGAACCGCAGGTCGGCCATTGCCTTGTCCAGCTCGGCGAGCGTTTCCACCACTTCGCCGATGATCCATTTGTTGACCGCCAGAGATGCGACCGGAGCCGCCATCGAGGAACTCGCGCCGATGCCGTTGGCTTGGCAGAACCGCGCGGCGTTCCACAGCTTGGTGGCAAAGTTGCGGTAGCCTTCGACGCGGGGCTTATCCATCTTCACATCGCGGCCCTGGCTTTCCATCGCCGCCATGAAAAACCGCAAGGCATCGGCGCCATATTCATCGATCAGCACTAGCGGATCGACGACATTGCCCTTGCTCTTGGACATTTTCTGGCCGTCCGCCGCGCGCACCAGCCCATGCAGATACAGCCGCTTCCACGGCACCTGGCCCTCATTCAGCTTCATCCCCATCATCGCCATCCGGGCGCACCAGAAGAACAAGATGTCGAACCCGGAGATCAGGAGGTCATTGGGGTAATGGCGCTGGAGCAACGATGGGCCAGAAAGCCCCTCCCCTTCAGGGGAGGGGGGATTTGCGCCATCCTCAGGCCAGCCCAGCGTGGCGAAGGGCCACAGCGCGGAGGAGAACCAGGTGTCGAGGACGTCGTTGTCGCGCCAGACAGTTCGTCCTTTGGCTTCCTTTGGCTTTCCAACTAAGCCCCGGTCCGCAAACTCAATCTGCTCCTTAGTTACGCCATAATATTTGGCAAACTGAGTGCGAGCCGACGCTTCATCAGGCGCTACGACAATATGACCAGTGGTAAGCGCCAATCCTGGTCCAAGAACAAGCGCGGCGGACTCACCGTGTTCGGCAAAGTGTTCCAATGTTGGCCCATACCAAGCCGGAATCCGGTGCCCCCACCACAATTGCCGCGACACACACCACGGCTGGATATTTTCCATCCAGTTGAAGAAGGTCTTTTCCCAACTTTTGGGCACAATTTCGATTGCGCCGCTGCGCACTGCTGTAATCGGTGCTTTCGCCAGCGTCGCCGCATCGACATACCATTGGTCAGTCAGCCACGGCTCGATCACCACGCCGCCGCGATCACCATAGGGCGTCTGGATCACGCGCGGTTCGGCGTCCGTTTCATTGCCATCCTTGTCGGTGTGGATGACCAGAAAGCCAAGCGCCTTCAGCTTTGCCACCACTGCATCGCGAGCAACAAACCGGTCCGTGCCGACATATTCCGCCGGGATCAGGCCATCGCTGGTCTGCACAACCCGGGCTTCGGCATCGAACATATTGAGCATGTCCGCCGCCTTGAACCCGGCCCGCTTGCCCACCTCGAAGTCATTGAAATCATGCCCCGGCGTGATCTTCACCGCGCCCGAACCAAGTTCCGGATCGGCGTGTTCATCCGCCACAAGCGGAATCCGCCGCCCGGTGATCGGCAGCATGATAAACTTACCAATCACGCTTTTATAGCGCGGATCATCGGCGTTCACTGCCACCGCCATATCGGCCAGCATCGTTTCGGGCCGGGTGGTGGCGACAACGATATGATCGCTGCCATCTTCCAGCCGCACCCCGTCCGCCAGCGGATAGCGGAAGTGCCAGAAGCTGCCCTTGATCTCGCGGGTTTCGACCTCAAGATCCGAAATCGCGGTCTTGAGCTTGGGATCCCAGTTGACCAGCCGTTTATCCCGGTAAATCAGCTTCTGATTATAGAGGTCGACAAACACCTTCACCACCGCCTTGGTGAAATGCGGGTCCATGGTGAACTGCTCGCGTGACCAGTCCATCGAACAGCCCAGGCGGCGGAGCTGGCGGGTTATCTCCCCGCCGCTTTCCGCTTTCCAGTCCCACACCTTGTCGATGAAGGCTTCACGCGAATAGTTGCTGCGCTTGTCCTGCTGGGCCTCAAGCTGGCGCTCGACCACCATTTGCGTCGCGATTCCGGCGTGATCGGTGCCGACCACCCACAGCGCATCCTTGCCGCGCAGCCGCTCATACCGCACCACGATATCCTGCAGCGTATTGTCCAGCGCGTGGCCGATGTGCAGGCTGCCGGTGACATTGGGCGGCGGGTTGACGATGGTGAAGGGCGTCGCATTTGGGCGTGCCGGGCGAAACAGCCCGTTCGCTTCCCAATGGGCATACCATTTCGCCTCGATCGCGGCGGGGTCGAAGGTCTTGTCGAGAGTGGTTTCAGTCATGTCGGGCGCGCTTTGCCAGCGGGTGCGGCCACGTGCAAGCTTGTCGCGGATACCATTTTGCCGCATGACTGGCAGCAATGCGCGAATGGGCTGACTTTACCGCTGAAGCGGGCACCGATGGCGGACTGACACTGGCCCTTTCCGGTCCCATGGTGGTCGCCTCGATCGGGGTGATCGATCGCCGCCTGCGCGAGCTGGAAGAACCCGTCGCCGGGCTGGATCTTGCTGGCGTCACCGCAATCGACACGGTCGGGGCGTGGATCATCTGGCGGGTCAGCCGCGATAATGATGCAAAGATCACCGGGGCGAGCGAGCAGGCGTTGCGCCTGATCGAAGCGGTTCGGGGCGCGAGCGGGGAAGGCGAGACCAGTGCCCCCCGGCTGCCCTTTTTTGAGCGGGTGGCCGATGCGGTTGGCAGATTTGTAAGTGAGACGGGGCATGGCTCGGTCGGCATCCTTGGCTTTCTGGGCGCAGTTCTGGTCGCAGTAGCCAGCCTGATCCGCCACCCATCGCGGTTCCGAACCACCGCGCTGGTCCGCCAGGTGGAACTGGTTGGCGTATCGGCGCTGGGCATCATCGGCTTGATGAGCTTCCTGATCGGCATCGTCATCGCCCAGCAGGGCGCGGTGCAGCTGCGCCAGTTCGGGGCAGAGATCTATACGATCAATTTGACCGGCCGGCTGTCCTTGCGCGAACTAGGCGTGCTGATGACCGCGATCATGGTTGCCGGCCGCTCGGGCTCGGCCTTTGCCGCGCAGATCGGGACGATGAAGCTGACCGAGGAAATTGACGCAATGCGGACCATCGGCGTCTCCCCGGTCGAGGCGCTGGTCATCCCGCGGGTGCTGGCCGCGGTACTGATGATGCCGTTGCTGGGGTTCTATGCGGCGGTTTGCTCGATCATCGGCGGGGCGTTTCTGGGCAGCGTTACGCTGGAAATTCCCTTTTTCACGTTCCTCGCGCGGATTCAGGAAGTTGTGCCGATGCACGATGTCTGGGTCGGGCTGGTCAAGGCGCCGATGTTTGGCCTGATCGTAGCGCTGACCGGGTGTTATCAAGGCATGCAGGTAAAGGGCAACTCCGAAGAGGTCGGTTTGCGCACCACCATGGCGGTGGTCCAGGCGATCTTCATGGTGATTGTGCTCGATGCATTTTTCGCGGTCTTTTTCACCGAAGTGGGCTGGGGATGAGCGAAGATATCATCGAAGATGTGGAGGACATGGCCCGCGACGAGATGCCCGCTGCATTCCACGGCGAGTTTCCGATTGTGATCGAGGGAGTGTGCAACCGGTTTGGACCGCATGTGGTTCACGAGGATCTGTCGCTCAAGGTCCGGCGCGGCGAGATTATCGGGGTGGTGGGCGGATCGGGCACCGGCAAATCGGTGCTGATGCGCTCGATCATCGGGTTGCAGATCCCAGCGGCCGGGACAATCGAGGTGCTCGGCCAATCGATTACCGATGCACGCGATGATGATGATATCGATATCCGCAGCCGCTGGGGCGTGTTGTTTCAAGGCGGAGCGCTGTTCTCGACGTTGACAGTGGCGGAAAACGTCGAAGTTCCGCTTAAAGAGTTCTACCCCGAGATTGACGACGAGCTGCGCCACGAAATCGCCCTTTACAAAATCATGCTGTCGGGCCTTGCGGCAGAGTCGGCGAGCAAATATCCATCCGAGCTGTCCGGCGGCATGAGAAAGCGCGCTGGTCTGGCCCGAGCGCTGGCGCTCGATCCTGAGCTGCTGTTTCTGGACGAGCCGACCGCCGGGCTTGATCCGATCGGCGCTGCTGCGTTCGATCAGCTGACCAAGGAATTGCAGGATACGCTCGATCTGACCGTGTTCCTGATCACGCACGATCTTGATACGTTGCACGAGATTTGCGACCGGGTGGCGGTGATCGCGGACAGCAAGGTGATTGCGGTGGGAACGATCGCGGAATTGCTGGCGCTCGATCATCCGTGGATTCAGGAATATTTCAATGGCCCGGGCGGGCGAGCCCCCCCGGCCCCCAAGCAAACCCTTAAGGCGATGGACAAACCCAAGGGCAAGGGGG
>JANLQQ010000105.1:0-7984 GCA_031367905.1 Novosphingobium sp. | reverse complement strand
CACCTCCCCGTTCCGGGGAGGATGTGGTTCAGGCGTATGGGTTTCATTTCAAACTGCATTTTCCTGCTCGTGCTTCAGTCACCCTGAAAATCGCGTTCCTTCGAAACTCAACATTCATGGAGTCAAAATATGCGTCACCAGCTGCAGCAACGGCGTATTCGCCTTTCGAATTCTCGATCGAATGCTTCCAGTTTGCGATCCATGAGTTGCAGCCTTGCATGACACTTTCAGCGATTTGTTCTGTTGATCCAGGAGCAGGCGACAAGCGGTAGGACTGAAAGTGGATACATGCCTTAACCGACCCTTCGAGCTGATCTAGGCTCGGTGAACCTTCGAGCACCGTCAACTTTGGCTGCGGACACCCAGGTGGATCGTTGCTTGATGAACAAGATGCCGAAATCAATGCCGAAGCCAACAGCGCTAAGCGAGCCTTCATTTCTGATCCTCCCCTCTTATCGGGCAGTTGCCAGCTCGGCCTTGCGTCACCCTGAAAAGTGCTTTGTCATCGAATCTGGATAGATAGTAATTCAGCGGCGGCCTTAGTCTATCATCAGCTGCAGATTTTCGTTCAGCCCCATCCAGCTCAAAAAATATACTCTGCGCGTTTCTACAGACCGCTAGAGTTGTCTCGGCGATTTCCCGATTTGTGCCGGGCGCACGCCCAAGTCGATATGCCCATTTATGAATGCATTGTTCGACTATTTTCTGCTGGCCGGCCGCATCGCCCACATCCTCCAATAGTCCTGGACTCTGATCGCAAATCAGATCCTCATCGGAAAATTTCTCCGAGCAAGCACTCAATAGAAATACCGACAGAAAAATAGCATTAAAGCGGAATATTATCATGCTTCTTCCAAGGATTCTCCAAACTCTTCCCCCGCAGCTTCCTTAACCCCAGCGCAATCCGCCGCCGCGTCGAATGCGGGTGGATCACCTCATCGATAAACCCCTTGCTCGCCGCCACGAACGGGTTCGCAAACCGCTCCTCGTATTCCCGCGTCCGCTCCGCGATCTTGTCGGGATCGCCGATGTCCTGGCGGAAGATGATCTCGACCGCGCCTTTCGCGCCCATCACCGCGATTTCGGCGGTCGGCCAGGCGTAGTTCAAATCGCCGCGCAGATGCTTTGAGGCCATCACGTCATAGGCTCCGCCATAGGCCTTGCGGGTGATTACGGTGATCTTGGGCACGGTTGCCTCGGCATAGGCGAACAGCAGTTTCGCGCCGTGTTTGATGATCCCGCCCAGTTCCTGCGCCGTGCCGGGGAGGAAGCCGGGGACATCGACGAAGGTCAGGATCGGGATATTGAACGCATCGCAGAACCGCACGAACCGCGCGGCCTTTTTCGAGGCGTTGATATCCAGGCAGCCCGCCAGCACGATCGGCTGGTTGGCGACAACGCCCACCGTCCGGCCCTCGATCCGCCCGAACCCGCACAATATATTGGCGGCATGGCCCGGCTGGATTTCGAAGAAATCAGCCTCATCCAGTACTTTGCGCACCACTTCGTGCATATCATAGGGCTGGTTGGCATTGGCCGGGATCAGCATATCCAGGCTGTCCTCGAGCCGGTCCCACGGATCGGAGGTGGGCCGTTCGGGCACGTCCTCGCGGTTGGACAGCGGCAGGAAATCGAAGAAATCGCGCGCCACCAGCAGCGCCTCGATATCGTTCTCCAGCGCCAGATCGGCGACCGAGGTCTTGGTGCTGTGGGTGATCGCCCCGCCGAGTTCCTCTTGGGTGACGATCTCGTTGGTCACGGTTTTAACCACATCCGGCCCGGTGACGAACATATAGGAGCTGTCCTTCACCATGAAGATGAAGTCGGTCATCGCCGGGGAATAGACCGCCCCGCCCGCGCATGGTCCCATGATCATCGACAGCTGCGGGATCACGCCCGAGGCGAGGACATTGCGCTGGAACACTTCGGCATAGCCGCCAAGACTGGCCACGCCTTCCTGAATCCGCGCGCCGCCGCTGTCGTTCAGCCCGATCACCGGCGCGCCCACCTTCATCGCATTGTCGAGCACCTTACAGATTTTCTGCGCGTGCCGTTCCGACAGCGATCCGCCGAACACGGTGAAATCCTGGCTGTAGACATAGACCAGCCGCCCGTTGATGGTGCCGCTGCCGGTAACAACGCCGTCACCCGGGACGATCTGATCCTCCATGCCGAAATCGGTGCAATTATGCTCGACATACATGTCGAGCTCTTCAAAGCTGCCTTCATCCAAGAGGATGCTAAGCCGCTCGCGCGCGGTCAGCTTGCCCTTGGCGTGCTGCGCGTCGATCCGCTTTTGCCCGCCACCAAGACTGGCGGCGGCGTAGCGCTTTTCCATTTCGGCAATATTTGCGGACATGCGCGATAACCCCTGCAATCCCGGAAACTTGCTTGATGGAAGCGCCGGGCCGCAATGTCCAATGTGAATTTGCAAAGTTGCAAAGTCTAACTTTGCAAAGTATATCCTCCCCGAACCGGGGAGGGGGAAGAACCATGACCCAACGACGTATCTTTGCCGGAGCCCGCCTGCGCGCCATCCGTGCGGACCGCGAGTTGAAACAGGCCGATCTGGCCACGCGGTTGGGAATCAGCACCTCCTATCTCTCGCAGCTTGAGCATGATGACCGCCCGCTCACCCCCACGCTGGTCGAACGCCTGCGCCGGACCTTCCCGCTCGATTGGCGCGAGATTGGCGCCGGGGTTACCGAAACCCGGCTGGCCGCCTTGCGCGATGCCAATGCCGACCCGCTGTTTGCCGAAAGCCTCGATGCCGCGCAACTCGCCCGCTTTGCCGAGCAGCAGCCAGTTCTGGCCGAGCGCTTCATCGCGCTTCACGAGGCCTATCGCCGCACTGGTCAGCGCCTGCACATGGTCGACGAGGCGCTTTCGAACGAGACCGGCGGGGTCGCCCGGCTGCCGTGGGAGGAGGTGCGCGACTGGTTCCACCTCGCCAACAATTACGTCGATAGCCTCGACCGGGCCGCCGAAGCGCTTGCGGCCAGATTGGGTGGGCGCTCACCCGATACGCAATCGATCGAGGCCTATCTGCGCGATGCTCTGTCGGTTTCGCTGCTCTATTCGGGCAATGCGGGCCTTCGCAGCTATGATGCCGAAATGGGCCATCTGACCATCGATCCCGGCCAGCCAGCCGAAAGCCGCCGCTTCCAGCTGGCCCACCAGCTTGTCGCGCTCGCCTTGAAAGACGAGATCGCGGCGGTGATCGAGGCGGCGAGCCTCAAAAGCGCCGCCTCGCGCCAATTGTTGTTCGTTGGCCTGTGTAATTACGCCGCCGGCGCGCTGCTGATGCCCTATCGCCGCTTCCGCACCGAGGCGCGCAGCCTGCGCCATGATATTGACCGGATCGCGCTGGCCTTTGGCACCAGCTTCGAGCAGGCCTGCCACCGGCTTTCAACGCTGCAACGCGAGGACGCGAGAGGCGTGCCATTCTTCTTCTGCCGGGTCGATATGGCCGGCAATATCACCAAGCGCCATTCGGCGACCCGGCTGCAATTTGCGCGGTTCGGCGGGGCTTGCCCGTTGTGGATCGTACATGAGGCGGTCGCGATCCCGGACCGGATTCTGGTGCAACTGGCCGAGACGCCAGACGGGGTCCGCTATGTCTCGATGGCCAAGGGACTGGTCAAGCCATCGGGCAGCTATGATCGCGCGCCGCGCCGCTATGCGGTGGCGCTGGGCTGCGAGGCGGCGCATGCGGGCGAGTTCGTCTATGCCGACGGGCTGGATCTGACCGCGCCGCGCGCGGCCACCCGGATCGGCATTTCCTGCCGGATCTGCCCCCGCAATGATTGCGATCAGCGCGCGTTCCCGCCCAGCGACCGGGGGATCACGGTCAATCCTGACAGCCGCGGCGTGGTGCCTTACTCGATCGCCTGAAGTGCCACTGTCAGAACCGCAGCATGATCCGCCGCGCCAGCGAAGGCGACATCGAGTGGACCAGTTGCAGTGCCTTGACCAGGCCGACATTGGCCTCGTCCGCATCGGCCTCCATCGCGACGATGAATTGCCGCGCGCATTCTGCAGCAGGCATCTTGCGGCTGCCGCGCCCGGCGGTCATCTTGGTTTCTACCACCGGCGGCAAGGCTTCCAGCACATGGACATTGCTGTCCTTCAATTGCGCCCGGATGGCCTGGCTGTAACTGCGCAAACCAGCTTTGGTGGCGCAATAAACCGGCCCGCCCGCGCGCGGCGCGATCGCGAGGCCCGAGGTGACGTTGACTATCATCGCCTTGGGACGCGAGCGCAGCATCGGCATCAGTGCGGTAATCAGCTGGATCGGCGCGGTAAGGTTGAGGAAGATCGCGCGGGCCGCCGCTTCGGGATCGGGCGCGTCCTCGCGGAAATCATGATCGACCCCGGCGCCGGCGTTGTTGACCAGAATGTCGATCTCGCGGGTTCCGACCCCGGCCAGTAGTGCTGCCACCCCGGCAGCGACCGATAGATCGGCCTCAATCACTTCAAACCCATCGGCGCGGGTTGCCGCGACCCGTTCGGCATTGCGGCCCGAGGTGATGACAGTGGCCCCCTTGGTGCGAAGCTGGCGGATCAGCTGCGCACCGATCCCGTCGGTCCCGCCGGTTACCAGTACAGTCTTGCCCACCAATCGCATCAGTCCGTCTCCTTTGTAATTCGCCCCGGAGTTAGCGATTTACGTTTCGAACCGCAACTTGCCCTAACGCATCAGCACCAGTTCCTCGGCCATTGAGGGGTGCAGCGCCACGGTGGCATCAAAATCTGCCTTGGTCAGCCCAGCCCGCACCGCAATGGCCGCCGCCTGAAGGATCTCCGGCGCATCCGGTCCGATCATGTGCAGGCCGAGAATCCGATCGGTATTGGCATCGACCACCATCTTGTAGAGCCCGCGCTCATGGCGTTCGGCGAAAACATTCTTCATCGGGCGGAAATCGGACGAAAAGATCTTGATATTGCCAAACTTCTCACGCGCCTGCCCCTCGGTCAGCCCGACTGCGGCAAGCGGCGGCTGCGAGAACACCGCGCTGGGGATCAGGTCATAATCAATGCTGCGCGGGGTTCCGCCGAACACCGTATCGGCAAAGGCCTGACCTTCCCTGATGGCGATGGGGGTCAATTGCACCCGGTCGGTCACATCGCCCACCGCATAGATGCTGTCGCAAACGGTCTTGCTGAATTCATCGACCGGGATTTCCCCGCCGCTGCCCAGCGTAATTCCAGCGGCCTCCAGCCCCAGCCCCTCGGTCTTGGGGCGGCGTCCGGTGGCGACCAGCACCACATCGGCGGGGATCGGTTCGTGGCTGCCGGCATGGACCATAAGCGACCCGTCCGCCAGCTTCTCAACCCGTGAGATCGGTGAATTGAACTTGTATTCGATCCCGCGCACCATGGTGATCTGCAGCAACCGGTCGCGCAGCGCTTGATCATAGCCGCGCAGGATCGCATCGCTGCGGTTGACCACAGTTACCTGGCAGCCCAGTGCGTTGAATATCCCGGCAAATTCCAGCGCGATATAACCGGCTCCCTTGATCACCACCCGCTTGGGCAGGGCCGGAAGATGAAACACCTCGTTCGAAGTGATGCAATGCTCGGTCCCCTCAAACTCGGGCAAGACCGGCCAGGCGCCCACCGCAATCAGGATGTATTTGGCGCTGATCTCACGCCCCGAAGCCAATTTCACCCTATTCGGCCCAACCACCGTCGCGCGTTCGTGAAGATGCTCGACCTTGTTGTTGTCGAGCGTGGTGGTGTAGGCCGCCTCCAGCCGATCAACGTCGCGCAGCACGGTATCGCGCAGCACGTTCCAATCGAACTTCATCTCGCCCACGGTCCAGCCATAATGCGCGGCGTCCTGCAATTCCTCGGCAAAGTGCGAGCCGTAAACCAGCAGCTTTTTGGGCACGCAGCCGCGGATCACGCAGGTTCCGCCAATCCGGTGTTCTTCGGCCACCGCCACCCGCGCGCCGTGTGATGCAGCAATCCGGCTGGCCCGGACCCCGCCGGAACCGGCACCGATGACGAACAGATCGTAGTCAAACGGATTGTCAGTTTCTGGCATTGAAAGCTCCTGTTGCGGGGCGGGATATGGCGTTGCGGCGGACGGTTTGCAATGCGTCATCCCGGGCTTGACCGGGGATCGCTGGCCTTGTCATTCCGACCTTGCATCGATGAGGGCAGCGGCCCCCGGTCAAGCCGGGGACGACGTTACTTGATCCCCGCCGCCGCCAGCAGCGCCTCGGTGCTGGGATCGAATGTCGTGCCCCCCGCCTCGATCTGATTGGCGATCGCTTTGCCGAGCTCGACCCCGAACTGATCGAATGGATTGATCCCCAGCAGCACCGCATTGGCGAAAGTGCGGTGCTCATGAAACGCGATCAGCGCGCCGAGCGTTGCGGGGTTCAACTCGTCACACAAGATCGTCGCCGAAGGCCGGTCACCGGAATAGGCCCGCGCGCCGTCTTTACTGGCTTTCCCAGCCATCAGCGCTGCCCCTTGGGCAAAGCAGTTGGACAGCAATATCCGGTGATGCGCCGGATCAAGATCGTCGCCCGGCGCAATTGCCGCGATGAAATCGACCGGCACGATATTGGTGCCCTGATGGAGCAGCTGGAACACCGCGTGCTGCGCATCGGTCCCCACGCCGCCCCAGGTAATCGGCGCGGTGGGGGTGGTGACGGCCGCGCCCTCCACCGTCACCGATTTGCCGTTCGATTCCATCTCGAGCTGCTGGAGGTAGGACGGCAGCAACCGCAGCCGCTCGTCATAGGCAAAGCAGGCCCGCGTCTGGCAGCCGCGCAGCACCGCATAGTATTGATCGGCAAAAGCCGCGCGCAACGGCAGATTGTCCGCGCCATCGGTATCAAGGAAGTGCCGGTCGATCGCCGCTGCGCCATCGAGGAACTCGGCAAACTCGGCCCAGCCCAGCGCCAGTGCAATCGGAAAGCCGATCGAGGACCACAGCGAGTATCGCCCGCCAACGCTTTCGGGGAACGGCAGCACCCGGGTTTCATCGACACCCCATTCCACCGCTTTGTCCGGCGCAGCGGTCAGCGCCACGACGCGCCCATAGGGATCGCTCACCCCGTTCTGCTCCAGCCAGATCAGCGCGCTGGCAGCGTTGGTCAGCGTCTCGATGGTGGTGAAGGTCTTGGACGCCATCGCGATCATCGTGGTGGCGGGATCGCAGGCCCTGAAGGCCGCTTCCAGCGCGCAGCCATCGATGTTCGAGACGACATGGACCTCGACAATTGCCCCGTCGCGGGTCAGCGCATCGATCGCCAGCGCCGGGCCCAGCGCCGATCCGCCGATCCCGATGTGGATCAAATGCTTGACCTCGCCCAGCACCCCGGCGTGGATCGCCTCGACCAGCGAGCGCGTCCGGGCATGGAGCGCACTGGCTTCCTCGACCGAGGTATCGCGCCCCACCCCGCGCTGCGCGGTATGTTCGGCCGAGCGGCCTTCGGTGAGATTGACAACCTCGCCATCGAACAATGCAGCCCGGCGGCGGGCAAAGCCGTTCGCCTTGGCCAACGCGGCAAAGGCCTGAATATGTGCGGTATCGAGGTGCGTTTTGGCCCAGTCAAACCGGACCTTCCCGCCCGGCAGATCAAGCACCGCTACCATGGCATCAAGCCGGCCAGTTTCTGCAAACAAGGCCGCCAGCGAAGGCTTGGGCAAGCCCTTCAGCACATCCCATGCTGCCTGCACCGCATCACTCATCACCGCATACTCCCAAGGTCGCACGCCTGCCCTATGCCCGCGCTTCCCGGTCAGGCCAAGGACCGAATACATCTGCATTCAGGCCCGATTGCCAACATCACTCGCTGAGTGATATATCCATATAACACACCATTCCCCTTGACGAGCGGAGCCCGGCCCAACATGGACAGCGCGATGATTGAACCCCCCCCCCCCCCCGCCGCCCCCCCCCCCCCCCCCCCGCCCCCCACCCAACCCCCCCAAAAACGAGAAATCAACACCCAGATGGATGGAA
>JANLQQ010000077.1:0-14759 GCA_031367905.1 Novosphingobium sp. | reverse complement strand
TTCGTCCAGTTCCTGCGCGAAAGCCTCAATTCGCAGCGCCGTGCGCGCGGCGAAGCACCGCTGTCAGGAGGCGAGTTTCTAAAGCTCGCGCGCGAGAAGGCCGCGCTGCTCAAGATGGACATGGACATGCTCAAGCGGCCGGTGAATGTCGGCTTTTCGGGCGGCGAGAAGAAGCGCGCCGAGATGGTCCAGATGGGGATTCTCGATCCGACTTTCGCCGTGCTCGACGAGACTGACAGCGGCCTCGATATTGATGCGCTGCGGATTGTGGGTGAGGGGATCAATGCGATCATGCGCCGCCCGAACAAGGGTGTGCTGCTGATCACGCACTATCAGCGCCTGCTCGATTATGTGCAGCCCGATTTCGTCCATGTTCTGGCCGGCGGCCGGATCGTCAAGACCGGCGGACCAGAACTGGCGCATCAGCTGGAAGAAGAAGGCTACGAGGCGGTCGCGGCATGATGCGCAACTTCTCTCCTCTTCGTCATCCTGAACTCGTTTCAGGACCCATCGCGCCTTCGGGTGCGGCGGGTTGTGGGGAGAAATGGGCCCTGAAACGAGTTCAGGGTGACGGGGTCGTTTGGTGATGGCGGCCCTCGCCCTCCCCACTCGCAAGCAAGAGGCGTTCCGCTACAGTGATGTGGCGGCGCTGGCGGGCGTCTGGCCAGTCGAGCGCGAGGAAATCCGGGTTGCGGCGGGTGAACAAGGCCAGTTGGCGATCGTCACTCCGGCGGGCGGAGCAGTCGCACGTTCCCTGTCGATCAAGCTCGAAGCCGGGGCAAAATTCGACCTGCGAATCCTCAACGCCGCGCCGATATTCGGCCGGATCGCGGTGGAAGTCGAACTGGGCGAGGGCGCGGACTTTACGCTCGGCGCCGCGCAATTGGGCAGCGGCGATCAGACGCTGGAAATCGTCACCGAGGTAGTTCACGCCGCGCCGAATGCGGTCAGCCGTCAGCTGGTTCGCTCAGTGCTGGCGGGCCGCGCCACCGGCACCTATCTTGGCAAAGTGGCGGTAGCGCGCGGGAGCATTGGCACCGACAGCGAACAATCGGTCCGCGCCATGCTGCTCGAGCGGACCGCGACCGCCAATGCCAAGCCCGAGCTTGAAATCTATGCCGATGACGTCAAATGCGCCCACGGCTGCGCGGTGGGCGAACTGGATGCGAACGGCTTGTTCTACCTCCAGTCGCGCGGGCTGCCGCCTGCCGAAGCCAAGCGATTGATGTTGCAGGCGTTTATCGCCGAGGCCTTTGCCGGCGCGGCGCAAGAGGACCAATTGACCGCAGCGGCATTGGCGGCACTGGGAGCTTTGCTGTGAACATGGTAACTCTCCTGAGGCCCGATCTGCGCGGCGATTTTCCCGGGATCGGCAACTGGCACTACCTTGATAGCGCCGCTACCGCGCAAAAACCGCAATGCGTGATCGATGCGACGGTCCGCGCGATGGGGGCGGATTACGCCACCGTCCACCGCGGAGTCTATGCCCGCTCGGCCAACATGACGCTGGCCTACGAAGCGGCGCGGCGGAAGGTTGCAAACTTCATCGGCGGCCAGGAAGAAGAGGTCGTTTTCACCAAGGGTGCGACCGAGGCGATCAATCTGGTTGCGCAAAGTTGGGGGTCGGCAAATCTGAAAGCCGGCGACCGGATCCTGCTGTCCACGCTGGAGCATCATTCCAATATCGTCCCGTGGCAATTGTATGCCGCTGGCAGGGGCGTCTCTATAGATGTCTGCCCGCTGTCTTTCGATGGCCGGATTGACCTTGATGCAGCGGAGCAAATGCTCACCCCAGCCCACAAATTGGTGGCCTTTGCGCATGTTACCAACGTGCTCGGCTCGGTGCTTGATGCCCGCCGCGCGGCTGATCTGGCTCACAATGTTGGCGCAAAGCTGCTGCTCGATGGGTGCCAGGCGCCGCCGCGATTGCCGCTTAATGTTGCCGCACTGGACTGTGATTTCTATGTGTTTTCAGGGCATAAGCTGTATGGTCCGACCGGGATCGGGGTGCTGTGGGCCCGCACAGAAATCCTCGAAGCGATGCCGCCATGGCAGGGCGGCGGGGCGATGATCGACCGGGTCAGCTTTGCCGGCACCACTTTTGCCGAACCGCCGCAGCGGTTCGAAGCGGGAACCCCTGCGATCGTTGAGGCAATCGGACTGGGTGCGGCGATAGACTATGTCGAAAACATTGGAATTGCAGCGATTCATGCCCATGAAACCGCACTGGTCAACCAGCTTCGCGATGAATTGCGGCACCTGAATGACGTAACTCTGTTCGGTCCGGAAGATTCCGCCGGGATCGTCAGTTTTGCGCTGGAGGGGGTGCATCCCCACGATCTCGGCACCATATTGGACGAGGAAAATGTCGCGATCCGCGCCGGACACCACTGCGCTCAGCCGCTGATGGACCATCTTGGGGTGTCGGCCACAGCGCGGGCAAGTTTTGGAATTTACAGCGATCAGAGTGATATAGCGGCGCTGCTGCGCGGGATTGAACGGACCAAGAGGATTTTCGGGTGATGGAAAATGAGCCCCGCAATTTCGTGATCGAGGAAGTGGACGGCGTTGCCCCGCCGCCCAGAGGCCGCGTTGAATCGGTCGGTGAAAAGCTGGACCGCAAGCGCGATTACCTTGAAGGCTTCCTCGCCGAAAAGCCGCACGATGTGGTACCGGGTGAACCGGGCGGCGACCTTTATGAAGGCGTGATCGCCGCGCTCAAGGATATCTTCGATCCGGAAATCCCGGTAAACATCTATGATCTCGGGCTTATTTACGGGGTCGACGTGGCCGATGATGGCGCTGTGGTGGTCTCGATGACGCTGACCACGCCGCATTGCCCGGTGGCCGAATCGATGCCGGGCGAGGTTGAGCTGCGCGTCAGTGCGGTACCCGGAGTGCGCGATGCCGAGGTCAATCTGGTCTGGGATCCGCCGTGGGATCCGGCCAAGATGAGCGATGAAGCCCGGCTCGAACTGGGGATGCTGTGATGAACGCGACCACCTCCACAACCACCCGCCGCCCGCTGCCCGCCGCAGTAATCCTGACGCCGGCAGCCGAAGCGCGGATCGCCAGGTTGATGGCGCAGGCACCCGCAGGCACGATCGGGGTCAAGCTATCCACCCCGCGCCGGGGCTGCTCGGGGCTGGCTTATTCGGTCGATTATGTCAGCGAAGCTGTGGCTTTTGACGAGCGGATCGAAACGCCGGGCGGAACCTTCTTCATCGATGGCGGCTCTGTTCTTTACCTCGTCGGCTCGACCATGGACTGGGTCGAAGATGATTTTGCGGCTGGTTTCACCTTCGTCAACCCCAACGCCAAGGGCGCTTGCGGATGCGGCGAAAGCTTTACGGTTTGAAATCTTCGCCGGTCTCTTCCGCGATGAAGGCAAGCAGAGCCTTTTCGTAGGGATCTAGCTGATCATCGGCTTCCAGCTGGCAGTGGAGCCAGCTCGATTCCTCATCGGTAATAGCCAGCGCATCTTCGACCTCAAGATCGACATCGCGGTCTTCTGTGCCGCCGTGGCTGGGCCCACCGAGTGACAGCAGGCTGCCAAAGCCTGTCATGACATTCGCGCGACCCATATTGGCTAGGAACCCGCCCACCCCCGCTCCAGGACCGTTCATGAAAGTCTCCAGCGCAACCGCCCGTTGATGCGAAAGTGGCTCATTTCCGCTAAAGCCCAGCAGGAAATTGGCAGTGCCCTGAACGAATAACAGCTCCCATTCAGGAGCATTGTCGCCTTCCAGGCTGGCATTCTTGATCCGGAACAACATTTCCGCCTCAGCCTTGCTGACGCCAGCGGGACGATCGCCACCCGAGGCGAAAATCATCCGCCGCAACAGGTCGCATTCAGCAGCAGTAATGCACCCGGGCAAAAGACCGCTGCCAATGCGGGTCGCCCCGGTGCCATCGAGCACCGCCTGCTCGACCTGTTCGAGGGCGTAAGTCTTCATTTCGGCTGGAACGCTGACGGCTTTTTCCATGATCCGGACCACCAGTTCAAGTTCGGCCATCGATTCGAGGCGGCCGTCACGATCAATATGCGTAGCCAGCCAATCGGCCTTCGCGTCATCGACATAGCCGTGTGGGTCGCCGCCGTTGACGATAAATTCGGTCAATGTCTCGACGAAGAAATCGGTCCATTCAGGCGTGACTTCTTTGAGACGATCATTGGCGGCAAACAACGCTTCGGCCTTTTCCAGGTCCATCGCGCCATCAGACCAGGCTTCGCGGCGAAGCCCGAGGATCTCTTCGGCTGAAATCGTGCCGTCGACCATCGCACGCTCGGTCAGGTCACGGAAATGCATGCTCATGGCGGTAAAGCCCCCTTATTTCACACAGGTGACTATCGCCGAATATCCTTAAATAGCGGTTACTATATGACGGTCAGGTGCCGTCTGACCGTTAGGTAAAAAAACACGCCTAGCGAACCCTGAGCGCGGCGACACAGGCGGCGCGATCAACATCTCGGCCATCACTGCGGCGGGCATCCAGATAAGTCGCCTGGGGCTCACGATCCTTGGCAGCGGGGTAGAGGTAGATATCGAGCACGCAGGGGCTGCCGCTGAACTGCAGCTTGCGGGCATCGCCCTCCCACACATCAAGGCGAGCCGGGCCGAACTGGCGGATCAGATCAGCAGAGGTTGCGCCAATTACCCTTTCCAACCCGGTGATGGCCAAAATTTGTGCTGGGGGCGGAATTCGGCGCGGAGCGGGGCGGGCGAGCCTGCGCGGGGTGGCAATCGCAGGTTTGGCCGCGGCGCTTTGCACTTTGGCCGACCCGGTTGTTTTCGCGCCGCACGCCGCGAGCAACGTCATCAGCACGATACCAATCAAGGTCTTAATCGAACTTGGCATTGCGATCCTTGCGATGAATGAGGTGGGCGGCAGTGGCTGCGCCAAGGAACGGTGCAAGAAAATTGACTAACGGCACTGCCAGCAGAGCTGTAACCATCCCGCCCAGAATAAAGCGCTCTACCGAACGCAGCGGTGCCGGGGATTGGCTCGAGGGACGGTGACGCAGCCATACCATGTCCATCAGCTCGCGGCCAAGCAAGACCGAATTGACCAGCCAGAACACCAGCGGCGCGCCGACCCCGGTGACCAGCAACACCAGCGCAATCGGCAGGGCAAGCAGATTGAAAATCAGCGCCCGGCCTGCTCCAGCGAGGCTAGCGGCCAGCTCTTCGTGCCAGCCGAGCCGCCGGGCGTTTGCGGCAGCCTGCGGATAATACCGCGTTTCAACCGCCAGCACGATTTCATCGGCAAACAATTGCAATACCGCCAGCGCGACGATCCGCCACAGCAGCAGCCCGGCCGCGATTACGCCAACGGCGGCGAGCAGCCCGCGCAACCCCGTGACATTGTTGAGATGAGCATCGTCCAGTCCGGCCCGGGCCAATGCCCAATCGGCCAGCCACCAGCTGGCTGCTGCGAGCAGGACGAACACCAGCAGCGTCACGACAATACTTTTCGCCAGGATGCGCAGCACTTTGGGGTCAGCCAATTGACCAAAAGCCAGGGTAAAGGCAGCGAGCATCGAAATTACGAATTGCGCGACCGCGCCAACAAGTCAACTTGGCCGCACTTGCTCTGCGACCGGCAGCCCGCTAGGCGCGCTCGCATTGTCCGTGTTCGCATTGTCCGCGCTGGCACTGTCCGCGCCCGCACTGTCCGCGCAAAGCCCAAGGATTCCTTATGTCAGACCCTCGCACCGATGTAATCGCCATCGGCAACGCTATCGTCGATGTGATGGCCCCATGCGAGGATGCGTTGATCGAACAACTGGGGCTGGTGCGCGGCGGTATGACGCTGATCGATGCGGCTGGGGCCCATGCGCTTTACAATGCGATGGGTCCGGCGCGCGAGATTTCCGGTGGATCGGCAGCGAATACACTGGCGGGTCTGGCTGCGCTAGGCGCAAGCTGCGCGTTCATTGGCCAGGTCGCGGACGATCAGCTGGGCGAGGTGTTTGCGCATGATATCCGCGCCGGCGGGATCGAATTTGCGACGCCCGCCCGCAGCGGCCATCCGCCGACCGCACGTTGCTTGATCTTCGTGACGCCAGACGGCCAGCGGACGATGAACACATTCCTCGGTGCCTCACAGTACCTCCCTGCTAAGGCGCTGGATGAAGCGGCGATAGCGGACGCCAAGATCCTTTATCTCGAAGGCTATCTGTGGGATCCGGAAGAGCCGCGCGCGGCGATGCGCCGGGCGATTGCCGCAGCCCGGGGCGCGGGCCGCAAGGTCGCTTTCACCCTGTCCGACGCATTTGTTATCAGCCGCCACGGCGATGATTTTCGCACCATGATCGAGGCGGGAGAGATCGATATTCTGTTCGCCAATCATGTCGAACTAGCCGCGCTTACCGGCCATGATGATTTTGACGCCGGCCTAGCTGCGCTGGCCGCCAAGGTGCCGCTGCTGATCGTGACCCGCAGCGAGCTGGGCGCGGTAGCGATGCACCAGGGGATCCGCAGCGAAGTTGCGGCCGAACCGATTGCCAAGGTGGTCGACACTACTGGCGCGGGCGATCTGTTTGCCGCCGGGTTCCTGGCGGGCCACGTCAAGGGCCGGGCGATCCATGATTGCCTGACCATGGGGGCGATCGCCGCAGCAGAGATCATCTCGCACTACGGCGCGCGTCCCGAGGCGGATTTGCAGGCACTGGTAGCAGCGCGGCTTGGGTAAGCTTGGGTTACGCCTGCCCGGTTTCCCGCTCAACCGCGCGCCAGCCGATATCGCGGCGGCAGAAGCCTTGCGGAAAATCAATCGCATCCACGGCGGCATAGGCGCGGGTCTGCGCCTCGCGCACACTGTTTCCGCGTGCGGTGACGTTAAGTACCCTCCCGCCGCTGGCCACCAGCGCGCCGTCCACCAGCGCGGTGCCGGCATGGAACACTATGGCCCCGCCTGCTTCGGCGGCGGCGATGCCTTCGATCCGTCCGCCCTTTTTCGGCGTGTCGGGATAGCCCTTGGCCGCCATCACCACGGTTAATGCAGTGTTGCTTGAGAAGCGCGGCGGCTCGATCCCGGCGAGGCGGTTTTCGGCGCAGGCCAGCAGCAGCTCGCCCAGATCGCCTTCAAGCCGAAGCATCAGCACCTGACACTCAGGGTCGCCAAAGCGGCAGTTGTATTCGATTAATTGGGGCCCGCTGCGGGTCAGCATCAAGCCAGCAAAAAGCACGCCGGAATAGGCCATTCCTTGATCCGCCATCGCCCTGACAGTGGGCGCGACGATGCGTGTCATTGTCTCGCCCTCAAGTTCGGGGGTCAGCACCCGCGCCGGGCTGTAGGCACCCATCCCGCCCGTATTCGGCCCGGTATCGCCCTCGCCGACCCGCTTGTAATCCTGGGCCGAGCCGAACGGCACGATCGTGCTGCCGTCGGTGATCGCAAAGAAGCTCGCTTCTTCGCCCTCAAGGAATTCCTCGATCACTGCCTCGGCACCGGCTTCCCCGAAGCGGCCGGAGAATATCTCGCGGATGGCAGCTTCGGCTTCCGTGCGGGTCATGGCGACGGTCACGCCTTTGCCTGCCGCCAGTCCATCGGCCTTGATCACCACTGGAATGGCGAAGCCATCGAGCGCCGCCAGTCCCGCAGCTTCGCCCGTCACACGCACATAAGCGCCGGTCGGGATGTGGGCGCGGGCGCACAGGTCTTTGGTGAAGCCCTTGCTGCCTTCTAACTGCGCGGCGGCCTTACTCGGTCCGAAGGTGGCGAAACCGGCTCCGCGCAAAGTGTCGGCCAGTCCATCGACCAGCGGCGCTTCGGGTCCGACCACAACCAGCCCGATCTGTTGCGCTTCGCAAAATCGGACCACTGCAGCGTGGTTGGTAAGGTCCAGAACGACCAGTTCGGCATGGTCTGCCACACCCGGATTGCCGGGGCAGGCAAATAATTTCGTGCACAGCCGGGATTGCGCCAGCTTCCAGGCCAGCGCATGTTCACGGCCGCCCGATCCAAGCAACAGGATGTTCATGCCCGACTCTCCCCCATTCCCCGATGAAACCACTAGCGGGCTGGTAGCGAAGGCGTCCACCGGCGACAACGCCGCACCCCTCTCGATCACCGAGATATCCGCGATCCTCAAGCGCACAGTCGAGGATCGGTTCAGCTTTGTCCGGCTGAGGGGTGAGCTTTCGGGGGTCAAGCGCGCGGCATCGGGGCATCTTTATTGCAGCCTCAAGGATGAAGGCGCGCGGATTGACGGGGTGATGTGGCGCGGCAGCGCCCAGCGTCTGGCGTTCCTGCCCGAAGATGGGGTGGAAGTGATCGTCACCGGCAAGCTCACCACCTATCCGGGCCGCTCGACCTATCAGATCGTGATCGAGAGCATGGAGATCGCGGGCGAGGGCGCGCTGCTGGCGCTGCTGGCGAAAACTCGCGCCCGACTCGAAGCGGAAGGGCTGTTCGCGGCCGAGCGCAAGCAGGCGCTGCCCTTTTTACCGCGCGTGATCGGCGTGGTCACGTCGCCGACCGGCGCGGTGATCCGCGATATCCTTCATCGGCTCGCCGATCGGTTCCCCAGCCATGTGCTGGTCTGGCCAGTGCTGGTTCAGGGGCAGGGCTCAGCCGAGCAGATCGCGGCAGCAGTGCGCGGCTTTTCCGCGATCCAGCCGGGCGGCCCAGTTCCGCGTCCTGACTTGGTCATCGTGGCACGCGGCGGCGGCTCGATCGAGGATCTGTGGGCGTTCAACGAGGAGGTCGTGGTTCGGGCGATTGCCGATTGCGCGATCCCGATCATCTCGGCCGTCGGGCATGAGACGGATACGACGCTCGCCGATTTCGCCGCTGATCTGCGCGCGCCTACCCCGACTGCGGCTGCCGAAATCGCAGTGCCAGTGCGCGAGGAACTGCTCGCCCAGCTGGCCGAGCTGGCATTGCGCAAGCGCCGTGCGGTAGCCCGCCCGGTTGGCCTGGGGCGCGAGCGGCTGGCGGCACGCGCCCAGCGGTTGCCCAAGACCGAAGCGCTGCTCAGCCCCTATTCCCAGCGGCTTGACGATTTGGGCGAGAAACTGCGGCGCGGCTTGGAGACGCGGATTGTGCGGGCGCGGCAAGCCTTTCAACAAGATGGAGTGCGGCTCTCGGCCCCGCTGCTGGCTGCCCGGCTGGCCAATGCGCGGGACCGGCTGGAAGCGCTGGCCCGGCTGGCCAAATCGCTCAATCCTGATTCGGTGCTCGAGCGCGGCTATGCCCGCATCACCGGGGCAGACGGGCGCACGCTGATTAGCCGCGAGGCGGCGACCGGCGAGGTTGCGCTGGACATTCATTTTCGCGATGGCGCGCTGGCGGTGGCTCCCACCGAGGGAGCCTCGTCCCGACCTGCACCAAAGCAGCGCTCGCCCCGGCTGGCGCAAAATCCACCCGAGCAGGGTAAATTGCTTTGAAAGCCGCAATCGGCTAGTATCCGGTCATGCTAATGTCTTCAGGCGAACGCGCCGCAACCCTGTTCTACCAGCCCAACGGTTTTCGGGTGCTGAGCCCGGGCAACCATGTGATTTGCGCGGTCAGCGCCGAGGCCGTGCCGCTTGAAGCTCTGCGCTATTGGAGCGTGGGACGGCAAGAGCCCTATGCCAGCGCCGAGATCGCCACGCGCCGGCTGCTGGGACCGGAGTGAGGGCGAGGCTGGGCGGCGGTACGCAGGCTGCGCTTGGCGGCGCGGCACTGCTGGCGATCGCATTTCTTGTTCCTGCAAGCCTTGCCGCAATGATGGTCCCGGCTGTACCGGATCTGGCGCTCTCTGGCCGTTTGACTCAAGGCGGCTGGGCGCGCGGGATTATGCCGGGTGATGTGCAGTCATTAACCCTTGATGGTCAACCGGTTCCGCTCGGCCCGGACCGGCAGTTTTTCCTCGCCTTTGACCGTGATGCACCGTCCACCGCGCAGCTGCGCATCCGGCGGCCCGATGGCAGCGCAGCGGTGCAGCAGCTGGCGATCAGCCCGCGCGCCTGGCAAATCGAACATATCCCGCTGGGGCCGCGCCGGGGTGCAGCACCCAATGAGGCCTTCCGAATTCGCCGAGCGGCCGAACTGGCGCGGATCAATGCTGCCCGCGCGGTAGGTGCGACCAGCGATGGCTGGCGCCAGTCGTTCCTGTGGCCGGTAACCGGACGGCTTTCGGGCCGGTTCGGCTCGCAACGGATCTACAATGGGACACCCGGAGCCTATCATTCAGGCCTCGATATCGCGACCGGGGTGAGCGGCACGCCGTTTGTGGCGCCGGCCGACGGCGTGGTGATCCTCGCTGCGGCAAGTCCGTTCACGCTGGAGGGCCGGCTGCTGATGATTGATCACGGCATGGGGCTGAACAGCGCCTTCCTCCATTGCTCGATGCTGGCCGTGAAAACAGGCGATGTCGTGCGCCGCGGGCAATATATCGGGCGGATCGGGATGACCGGCCGCGCCACCGGACCGCATCTTCACTGGAGTATCAAATGGCAGGACAAACGGCTCGATCCGCTGCTGTTTGCCGGGCCGATGCCGACGAACTGAAGCTGGCAGCCTGGGCATTATGACGGACCAACCCATCAATGCGCATCAATATGGCAGCGAAGTTTTTGCGCTGGCCGTTCGTCGATCAGCCATTGAAAAACATGTTGCAGCGTAGCAACAGCTTTACCTGGGATTAACGATCATTGCCGAAAGGGGTTTGCAATCCAGCAGAGGGCAGGCTGAAAAGTCCAGCTCAATCAGATTGCCGCAGCCTCAAGGCATGTGACAAGAGATTGTGCCGATAGCCACGCGACAAGACTGGCCGCCAACCGGGCCAAATCAGGGGACCAGAACCGTGAAGAACAGTGTAACCAAATCCGTCCTGCGCAGCGCAACCTGCCTTGCGGCCTTTGCCTTGGTTGGCACTGCCGCTTATGCGCAAGAGGCCGAACCGGTAACTGCCGCTCCAGCGGCTGACGAAGACGCCGCCATCGTTATTACCGGATCGCGGATCGCCCGGCCGGAAGCGGCCTCGCCAAATCCGGTCGTGTCGATTGACAGTGCCACGCTGCAGCAATCCGGACAGGTAAATCTGACCGATCTGCTCGTACAAAACCCCGCACTCATCGGCTCATCGACCTCAGCTGATGCAGGCGGTTCGTCAGCCCTGTTCGGTGGTGTCGGGATCAATTTGCTTAATCTTCGCAACCTGGGGACTGACCGGACGCTGGTACTGGTCAACGGTCGCCGGCACATCGCTGGCATCTCCGGATCGGCTGCTGTGGATGTCAACACCATCCCCAACGCCTTGATTGACCGGATCGATGTGCTGACCGGAGGCGTCTCGGCGGTGTATGGTGCCGATGGCGTTTCCGGGGTGGTCAATTTCATCCTCAAGCGCGATTTTGAAGGCATCGACCTGCGCAGCCAGGCGGGAATTTCGTCGCGCGGTGATGCAGGCAATTATTATGGCTCGGTCACGGTGGGCAAGAACTTCGCCGATGATCGCGGTAATGTTGCGCTTTCTTATGAATATAATCGCGAAAATCGGGTCACCAGCGATCGGCGCCTAACGGGACGTTCGGCACAAGCCTGCGGTATTGTGCGCAATCCTGCCGATTTTCCCGACGATCCCAACGTGCCAGACCGCATCCTGACGTGTGATCTGCGTTATGCGGATAGTTCGACGAACGGCGCTGTCGATACCAACATCGATTTCACGCCGGACTTCCAAGGCAATGGACTGCCTTATGACCTTGGCATTTTCCTGCCTTCGTCTGGCGGTCTGGTCCAGGGTGGCAGTAGCACCCCAACAGCTGGTTATCAGGGCGATCTTCAGCCAGACACGGAAAAGCACAACGTCAATTTGCTGGCCAGCTTTGAGTTCAGCCCGGCGTTGCGGTTCTTTGCTGAAGGAAAATATACCAGGACCAAGAACTTTTCGGTAGCGCAGCCGTCGTTTGATTTTTTCACCACAATCCAGGCCGACAATCCGTTCATTCCCGCCTCCATCAGCGGCGCGATCGTTCCCGGCGCGATTTCTTGCGTTCTGACCTTCGATCCCGACACCGAGGAATGCGATCCCACAGCCTTCCCCGATGGCGTTCTCGTGAGCCGTGACAATTTCGATCTCGGCATTCGCGGTGAATCCGCCAAGCGTGAGACTTTGCGCGGAGTGATCGGCTTCGATGGCGAGATCAGCGATCATGCACGCTACGAACTGTCCTATGTCTATGGTGAAACCAAGACCCGGTTCCTTAGCACCAGCTACCGCCTGGCCGATCGGTATTTTGCGGCGCTGGATGCGGTCGATCAGGGCCAGTATCTTACCGGCACGCCCAATGGTGTGATTGTCTGCCGCTCCAACCTCGATCCCAACGCGCCAGACAATGATCCTAACGCCTTCCTGATTGGTGCGGCGACATCACCGCTGACCTTTACACCGGGGCCGAACAGTGGCTGCCAGCCGCTCAACATCCTCGGCGAAGGCCTGGCTAGCCAGGCAGCACTGGATTTTATCAATGTTGACCTGGTCAATCGCTCGAAGGTTTCGCATCACGTAATCAACGGTGCGATTTCGGGAGATTTCGGCCAGTTCTTCAAACTGCCTGGCGGGCCAGTGGGCTTCGCAATCGGCGGCGAATATCGCAAGGAAAGCAGTGATTTCGTTCCCGATGCCTATCTCCAGCAAGGCGCGCTTGCCGACATTGCGCAGATCCAGCCTGAGCGCGGCTCGTTCGATGTCAAGGAAGCCTTTGCGGAACTGAACGTGCCGCTGTTGCGTGATATGCCGCTGGCGCATTTGCTGCAATTCGGTGCGGCAATCCGCCTCTCGGATTATTCCACCGTGGGCAAAACCACGACCTGGAAGGTGGACGGGACCTACTCCCCGATCAGGGATATTACTTTCCGCGGCACTTATTCCGAAGCGGTTCGCGCGCCGAATGTCACGGAACTCTTCGCGCCGCAAAACGGAACCTTCTCGTTCATTGACGATCCGTGCGATCCGACCAACATCGGCGAAGGCTCCAGCTTCCGCCAGGCGAACTGCAATACGGTGCTCACCGCGCTGGGGATCAACCCGGCGACCTTCAGCCCCACCACCGATCCGCAAGCGACGGTCAGCCTGCCGGGCCGCAGCGGCGGCAATCCGCTGCTAAACGAAGAAACTGCCAAGACCTGGACCGCTGGTATCGTCCTGAAGCCCGGCTTCATCCCCGGCCTGGTCGCCACGTTCGATTGGTACGACATCAAACTGCGGAATGCGATTAACACCGCTACTGCCCAGGATCTGGTCGATCTATGCGTCGATCAGCCGACGCTGGACAATGTCTTCTGCCAGGACATTACGCGCAATCCGACCACGGGATATGTGAGCGACTATCTGGTCGGCCCGGCAAATGTCGCTGAATTCAAGACCTCGGGAGCCGACTTCACGGTCAACTACGGCTTTAACGCCGGCAAGGTGGGCAATTTCAACCTTCGCTTGGTTGGCGGTTATCTGGAAAACCTCAGCTTCGTATCGACTCCGGGGGCCGACGTTGATGTCGACACCGAAGAAGCGTTTGTCCCCAAATGGTCCGGCACTTTCGATCTGACCTGGACCAGGGATAATTTCTTCCTGAACTACGGCGTCAATTATTTCAGCAAAACCCGCCGCTACACCACCGAACAGCTCCGCGCGAACCCGGACCTGTCCGATCCGAAGTACTTCTACTATCGCGCCAAGCTTGAGCACGACATCCAGATCGGCGTGTCGACCAGCGATGATCGCTTCACCTTCTACGGCGGCGTTAACAATATCTTCGATCGCACGCCTGATGTTGGAAGGTTGAACTATCCTTCTTCGTTCAAGGGCAGGTTTATGTATATCGGGGCCAAGGTCAATTTTGATCGGCTACCGTTCGGCGGCTAGATTTGGGCAGGATGGTGGCGGGGTGGCTTGGTTCCGGGCACTCCCCACGCGCCCGGCCACTTCAACCCACAAAGACAATATTGCGCAACAATCCATCAACACGCACTTATATTACCACAAGGCTGAAGCGTTGTGGCCTAGTTGCAACAGCAACCAAGCGAATGTGACAAAGGTGTGAAAAACCTTTGCCCCGCCCCCCGCAGTTCGCCATGCCAACGTTCATCTATCCCCAATCCGTTTGGTCACGGGGCCAAACTCAGGGTTGTGGATGCCGGATTTCCTGCCGCTCCAGCGGCTGGTATATACAGAGGGACTAATCTGTGAAAAAGACCACTCTTAACCTACTCAGGTCAGGCGCAGCTCCGCTGGCACTGATTTTGGCTGGCGCTGCCGGCTCCATGATGATCGCTGCCCCGGCAGCCGCGCAAGACTATACCAACGTCAATGCGAACGGCCGTGTAGTGGGTGTCGGCGGTGCCCCGTTGGCAAATGCAACTGTTACCATTACTTCGGAAGATCAAGGATTTAGCCGAACAGCAGTTACAAATTCATCTGGTTCCTACACCCTCCCGCAGTTGCCGACCGGTCGCTATACATTTGCCGTCAGTGCGGATGGCTTTGATGTCTATACAGAATCAGGCGTAGTTTTGAGCCAAGCCCAAACCGCGAACAATTTCACACTTGCTGCTGCTGGCAGTGGTGACAACGGTATCGTAGTTCTTGGCACACGCGTGCAGGTTGCAGATTTCGAGCGGACCACAACGGGTTCGGTTATTGAAATCGGCGAACTTGCAACCCGTGTTCCGGTCGCTCGTGACTTGACCTCGGTGATCAACCTTGCTCCGCAGACGACCTTCGGCGACACTGCAATCGGTAATCTGCCGAACATTGGCGGTTCATCGGT
>JANLQQ010000060.1:0-3102 GCA_031367905.1 Novosphingobium sp. | reverse complement strand
CACGCGCATGAGGACTTCCCTGATCGGGATGACAAAAAGTGGATGAAGCACACCGCCGCGTGGTTCGAAGGCTGGGGCGGCAAGGGCGGCGCGGTCAAGATCGATTACCGCCCGGTGCATGAATATACGCTCACCGATGATGTCGAGTATATCAAGCCGAAGAAGCGGGTTTATTGAGGGGAGGCACTGCGGTTTGTCCGATCGAGGAAGAGAAAACTTCGACATAAACGAGATTGACCGTGTCGGCATCACTGATCGGCATAAACTGATAATTGCCGAATGCATCATGGCCTGGGCGGTATTTGATAGCCAATTTCGGGCGATGCTTACCGCGGTGGAAGATCGCGACCTCGACGCGGGTGCGTTGGATTATGATCGCCTGAAAATCAGTCAGGCGTGGCAAAAACTGCGAAAGTCTCTGAAGGCTCAAGGCGCGGTGGAGTCTGTTCTCGACGTCATCAAGAACCACGAGAAGAACTACTGGCAAGCGGTCGAAGCCCGCAACATGATTGCGCACGCAGGTTGCGTTGGAGTTTGGGCTGCGGACCGGGACTATCTCATATTTGCGCCATTCGAGGCTGAGGGACGCGGTCGCATGGTCATAATTCGACAGCCGCTCGAAGTGATCGAAAGATCAACCAGATGGGCTCGAGCCTTTGCTGAGCTTGCTGATCGCATCTTGCGCAGCAGGGGTTACTAAGTTCGAAGGCTACTGGGGAATAACGTATAATTCCGGGGACAGTAATTCCGGGGACAGTATACTAAACTCAACCCCTCCTCTTCAGGGGAGGGGTTGGAGTGGGGCCTCTCCGCCGGGTCAAACGTCGCGCGCGAGGATAGACCCCACCCCGCTGCGGCCAGGCGCCAGAACCGCCAAGTCTCGCTGCCTCTCCCCTAAAGAGGAGGGGGCTGGGCGCGGGCAATCTCTAAACCCGCTCCGCCGCAGACTTGTAAACCGAATTCCGGTCTCGCCGCCCTACAGCAACGACGATCACCGTCACCCGGCCATCATCCACCAGATAGACCAGCCGGTATCCCGCCGGGCGTAGCTTGATCTTGTAGCAGTCCCGCATTTCCAACACGATTGCGGTGACACGTCCGTAAACCCCTAAATTGTCTGCATATTACAACCACCGCTCGAAATCGCTTGCCACGTGAACCACGGCCACGATCTCGATCCGGTCGTCGAATAACAGATAGAACACCGCATGGCGGCCGCTGTTCATCCGGCGTAGGCCGGGGCGGGGTTCATATTCGGCGAAGCGTAGCGGAAATTCGCGCAGCGATTTGATGTCGTCGCGCAGCTTGGCGGAATAGACGGCGGCTTGCGCCTCACCCCAGGCGGCGCGGGTTTCGCGCGCGACACGGCGCATGTCCGCAGAGGCGGCAGCGCGGAACTTGAGGCGGATCACTGCTTGGGAAATTGTTCATCGTACCAGCGGTCGATGTCGAATTCCTCGTCGACCGGGCTGGCCAGACCTTCGTCAATAGCCTCCAGCAGCTTCGATTTGAAAACTGCGCGCTCTTCATGCAGCCGCAGCGCTTCGCGCACGACTTCGCTGGTCGAGCCGTATTCGCCCGAAGCAACTTTGCCCCGGGCGTAGTCGGTGAAGTGATCGCCGAGCGCGATCGAGGTGGTTTTCTTGGCCATGTCGCACCATTACCAAATATTGGTAACGCCGCCAAGCCGCACTTGATCCAATCCGGAGTGATCCGCGACCAGCGCAATTGCCCCTCGCCGCCAACCCCGCATCGCGCTAGCCTCGAGGCGAATTGACGATTCGGGAGCATACCTTGACCGACACACTGCGCCGCGAACGCTCCCCTGGCATGAAGCTGCTGTTCGTTGCCCTGATCGGCGCGGTGCTGACCATTCCGTTGCTGCTGATCTATGCGCTGGTCTATGATCGGCAGGATCAGGCGAGCACGGCGCAGAGCGCGATCAATGCCGGGTGGGGCGGGGCGCAGGTGATCGCCGGGCCGGTGATCGTCGTTCCCTTTCGCACCACCCAGACCCAGAATGAAGAGATCGGCGGAAAGACCGTGACCCGGACGGTCGAGGTCGAGAAATTCCTCTATATCTCGCCAACCGAAAATCGCGCGACCACTGCAATCGCTCCGCAGGAACGCACCAAGTCGATCTATCGCAGCGTGCTGTATGAAGCCAAGGTCAGCGGCAAAGCCAGCTTCGCGCTGCCCGATGATTTGCCGCGGTTCGGGGTCACGCGTGAACGCTTGATGTGGGACCGGGCGCAATTGCGGATGGGTGTGTCCGATGCGCGCGGGCTGACCACTGGCGGCTCGCTGAGCGCCAACGGCAAGGCGTTGGCGCTGCAACCGGGCAAAGGTCCGGCAGCAACCGGCGGCGCAGGCTTTTTTGCCTTCCTGCCGTGGAATGGCGAGGGGCAGCTTGGCATTGAATATGGCTTTGGCCTGCGTGGCAGCCGCTCGCTCAGTATGGTTCCGCGCGGCGGGCAGACCAGTTGGGTGGTCAGCTCCAGCTGGCAGAGCCCCAGCTTCAACGGCGATTTCCTGCCCGACCGTCGGACCATCTCCGACAAGGGCTTCACCGCCAATTACGCGGTCGACAAGCTGGCGCTGGGGCAGGCACCGGTGATGCTGGAGGATCCTGGCCCGCCGATGATCGATAATAACTCGGGCTACTCCGGCAGTTCGCGGGTCGCCATGGAAGCCGCGCCTTCGGCCAATGATCCGGCCTCGGGCGGCGCAATGGAGATTGTCGGAGGTGCAAGCCGGGCGCTCAGCATTGATCTGGTCGAACCGGTCAACCTCTACTCCAAAGTCACCCGCGCGGTGAAATATGGCTTCCTGTTCATCGGCTTCACCTTCCTCGCCTTCTTCCTGTTCGACATTGTCGGCGGGGCGCGGGTGGCGTCGGCCGAATATCTGCTGACCGGTGCGGGGCTGATCCTGTTCTTCGTGCTGCTGCTCGCCTTTGCTGAGGTGATCGGGTTTACCCCGGCCTATCTGCTGGCGAGCGCGGCGATCATCGGGCTGCTGGCGTCCTATAGCGCAGCGGTGTTGAAAAGCTGGGTGAGAGGGCGGTTCATCGGCGCGCTGCTGGTCGGGCTTTATGCGCTG
>JANLQQ010000046.1:0-17136 GCA_031367905.1 Novosphingobium sp. | reverse complement strand
GGTCTGATCCGCCCATCTGCAAGCGGCAGCCCACACGCAGCGCCAGCTCGCGGAAATCATAAGCCTGAAGGATCATGTAGTTGAATTCAAGGAAGGTCAGCGGCTGTTCGCGCTCAAGCCGCAGCTTGACCGAATCGAAGGTCAGCATCCGGTTGATGGTGAAATGCGGGCCGACGGTCCGCAGCAATTCGACATAGCCCAGCGCGCTCAGCCACTCGTCATTATCGACCAGAATGGCATCGGTCGGGCCATCACCAAAGGTCAGGAGTCTCTCGAATATGGTCCTGATCGAAGCGATATTGGCCTTGATATCATCGGACGAGAGCATTTTGCGGCTTTCGTCCTTGCCCGAAGGATCGCCGACCTTGGTGGTGCCGCCGCCCATCAGGACAATCGGCTTGTGCCCGGCCTGCTGAAGCCGGCGCAGCATCATGATCTGGACCAGCGAGCCAACATGCAGCGACGGCGCGGTGGCGTCAAACCCGATGTAACCCGGGACGATCTGCTTGCTGGCCAGAGCATCTAGCCCGGCAGCATCGGTCATCTGGTGAATAAACCCACGCTCGTAAAGCGTGCGGAGCAAGGCGGAGCTGTATTGGGTCATGGCGCACGCCCTTAGCAGCGCCGATGCGATAGCCCAAGTGCTGCTTGCTCGGACCAGTGCGCTGGGTAATAGAGGCCAGATGCACGCACTTACGCTTCACCCCGATTGCCTTGCGGGGGCCGTCCATGCCATTACCGCCTCGATCGAGCCGACGCCGTCCGGCTGCCGCGCGATATTTGTGGCCACCGGCGATCTGGCCCGGATTGTCATTCCCGCGGTCGAAGAGCCCGGACGGTTCGATAATTTGTGGCAGACGACCTGCTTTGAAATCTTCTGGCAGCACGGAACCGCCGCCTACCGCGAATTCAATCTGTCGCCCTCGACCCGCTGGGCCTGCTATGATTTCGATGATTTCCGCGAAGGGATGTGCGATGCCCCGGCGGAAGTTGAAATCACGGTTTCGATCAGCGACACGGAGCTGCGCCTGGTCGCCGATATAACTTCGAAACTGGCGCTGCCAGCGCAAGTTGCCTTGAACGCCATCATCAAGGGCGATGACGGAAAAAACCGCTTCTGGGCGCTGGATTTCGCCGCTGGCAAACCAGAGTTCCATTCCGCAACTTGTCGCGCGCTGGCGCTGGATGGAATGTAGCCTGATGAAGTTCGGTATTGATCGCCTGCTAGCTGACCCTGAATTGCGCAAGCCGCTTGCAGACAAGCGCGTTGCCCTTGTCGCCCATCCTGCCTCCGTCACCCAGAGTCTGACCCACTCGCTCGATGCGCTGATTGCGGCAGGCCTCAATGTGACGTCGGCGTTTGGCCCGCAGCACGGACTTAAGGGCGACAAGCAGGACAATATGGTGGAAACCCCGGACGCGGTTGATCCCTTTTACGGCATTCCGATCTTCAGCCTGTATGGCGAGGTTCGCCGCCCGACCGGGCAAATGATGTCCACTGCGGATGTATTCCTGTTTGATTTGCAAGACCTTGGCTGCCGGATCTACACTTTCGTCACCACGCTGCTGTATCTGCTCGAAGCTGCATCGGGCACTGGCAAAGCAGTCTGGGTGCTTGATCGGCCCAATCCTGCAGGCCGGCCGATTGAAGGCACGCTGCTGGTGTCCGGGCAGGAAAGTTTCGTCGGAGCCGGGCCACTGCCAATGCGCCACGGGATGACTTTGGGTGAAATGGGGCATTGGTTTATCGCCCACTTCAAGTTGGATGTCGAATATCGGGTAATCCCGATGGAGGGCTGGGAGCCCGATGCTACGCCCGGTTACGGTTGGCCCGAAAACCGTGTCTGGATCAATCCCAGCCCCAATGCGGCGGGACTAAACATGGCCCGCGCCTATGCCGGAACGGTCATGCTGGAAGGCACCACACTGAGCGAGGGGCGCGGTACCACGCGGCCGCTCGAAGTGCTGTTTGGCGCGCCCGATCTGGCTGCCAAAGCAGTGCTGGCGGAAATGCAGCGCGTGGCACCGCACTGGCTGGCCGGTTGCGCTTTACGCGAAGTATGGTTTGAGCCAACCTTCCACAAGCATGCGAAAAACCTGTGCAGCGGGTTGATGATCCATGCCGAGGGGAGCTTTTACGATCATCACGCTTTCCAGCCCTGGCGGCTGCAGGCACTGGCCTTCAAGGCAATCCGCAACATCCACCCGGAATATCCCCTGTGGCGCGACTTTCCCTACGAATATGAGCTGGACCGGCTGGCAATTGATGTCATCAACGGCGGCCCGGCCTTGCGCGAATGGGTTTATGACCGGGCCGCAGCGGCAGGTGATCTTGAGGTACTGGCCGCCTGGGACGAGGCGGCTTGGTGCGAAACTGCAACTGGATTCCAGATCTATACGTAATTTGCGACCCAGGCGATAAGCTGGGCTGCTGGCAGGAACA
Organism: Novosphingobium sp.; assembly: GCA_031367905.1. Taxonomy (GTDB): domain Bacteria; phylum Pseudomonadota; class Alphaproteobacteria; order Sphingomonadales; family Sphingomonadaceae; genus Novosphingobium. The sequence continues at coordinate 14,693 of JANLQQ010000046.1, read as the reverse complement.
ACAGCTGGGCAAGCATCGTTCCGGCCAGGCGGCTGAATGATATCCACACAATCGTGCGGCGGAACAGTGACTCGCTCACCCGGCCTTCAATTACGTCATCAGTCATCACCGAAAGCTGCGGATCAATCAGGGCGAACAGCAGGATTGTGGCAAAGCCGTTGATCACTGCCGAAAGCTGCGATGCCGTGACGCGAAACTCGGGGTTGAGATAACCGGCATAAAGCGACGCCAGCACGCCAACCGTAATCAGCGCCTGCGCTAGGCAATTGGCCAGCAGAACCCCCCAGCCAACCCCGCGCTCCTTCACCAGATCGCTGAATTGTGATAAGGCAGGAGGGGTGATTGAAGCCCGCATTGTTCGAAGGCCAGCGGGAGAGGCGCTCCGCAGAATCATCCTGGCGGTCGAACGGTGCTCTTGAAAATAGCCAATCGCGCGAACGAACAATCGCTGTGCGGTAGGCACCAAAATGATCCCGATTGCCACAGATGCGCTCGCCGCCGTCAGCACCATGTGGAAATCCCATAGCAGCGCATCACCGCCGCCCGTGGTCAGCCGCATCTCGATCCGCTTGGCCAGGAACGGCCCAAGAAAGCTGTTCGACGTGCGCGAAACCAGCACCAGAATGTTGAACAGCGCAAAGCTCATCGCGATCCGGCGGGTCCGCACCCCGGCGATCCGTGCGGCATAGGCCAGCGTGCCGATCAGGTTGATCCCGGCGGTGAGCAGGCAAATGATGAGAAGTTGGCTATCCATCGCAGCGCTTTAGCCAGACAAAGGACTTCGTGCCAGCGGCTTGACGTTGAGCGAGTGCTGGCCGAAGCTATGCTGGCGAGTATAGCTCACTGAATTTGGCGAGGCGCAGGACGATGAGCACAGTGGCGACAAGCCCCCCCGCTACTATTTCGATCCGGACGATGCTGTGGCTGCTGTTGATAGTCTACATCTTCAACTTCATTGACCGGCAAATCGTCAATATTCTGGCCGAGCCGATCAGCCGTGACCTTGGTCTCAGCGATACCCAGATCGGTTTGATGACGGGCATCGCCTTCGCAATGTTCTATGCCATCCTCGGCCTGCCGATCGCACGATATGCGGATCGGCAGGCTACGAACCGAGGCCGCTTGATCGCGGTGGCACTAGCGGCGTGGTCGCTTGCCACTGCGGTTTGCGGGCTGGCGCAGAATTTCCTGCAATTGCTGCTGGCGCGAATGGGGGTTGGCATTGGTGAGGCGGGCTGCACACCTGCGGCCCATTCGCTGATTGCCGATAGGGTACCGCCAGAGCGTCGCGCGTCAGCATTGGCCTTCTATGTTGGGGATACCTGTCGGCACGCTACTTGGAATGATGATAGGCGGTTATCTGGCCGATGAGCTAGGCTGGCGCCGGGCATTCTTTGTAGTCGGGCTGCCGGGCGTCTTGCTTGCCATGGTCGTCGCCCTGGTTATTCGGGACAGCGCCCGTCCGGTGCATGTCACACCAGACCCCCTTGCTGACTTGTCTACCAGCTTGCGACAATCACTAACTCAAGTGCTTGGCTCGCGCGCTTATGTACTGCTGCTTTGCGCCGGTTCGGCAGCATCGTTTCTGAGTTACGGGAAGGCCACCTGGACGACGATCTTTTTCCAACGCACCCACCAACTGACCCCGAGCGAGGTAGGCTTCTATTTTGGGCTATTTGGAGGGATTGCGGGGATTGCCGGGACTTTGCTGGGCGGCTGGCTGGCTGATCGATTTGGCTGCGTGAACCGCCGCCATGTGCTGACTGCGCCGGCAATCGGTATGGTTTTGGCCGCGCCGCTTGCCTTTGTGGCCTATTTTGCGGTCCGGTGGGAAGTGGCGCTGGCATTACTGATGGTGCCGACCTTGCTCAATTCGCTCTACTACGGCCCGACCTATTCGAGCGTGCAGGGACTGGTCCCGCTGCGGAGCCGGGCGATCGCCAGCGCTCTGCTGCTGTTCGGCCAGAACCTGATCGGGCTTGGCCTTGGCCCGCTGTTTTTCGGGATGCTTTCGGATCTGCTGAAGCCTGCCTATGGCGAAGATTCGGTGCGCTATGTGCTGTTTGGCGCAGCCTGGCTGGGGCTGGTTCCAGCCTACTTCTTCTGGCGCTGCAGCCTGCGGCTGAATGCGGAGCTTGACCGACAGGGTTAGTGCTTCTTGCGGGTCATCTCGCGCATTGCATCGTCCAGTCCGCCCAACGTCAGTGGGAACATTGAATCGCCGACCAGTTCCTTGATCATCTTGGTCGATTGCGAATAGCCCCACTGCTTTTCCGGCACCGGATTGAGCCAGACGGTGGCCGGATAAACATGCGCCACGCGCTGCATCCAGGCGGCGCCCGATTCCTCGTTGAAATGCTCGACCGAGCCGCCCGGATGGGTGATTTCATAGGGGCTCATCGCCGCGTCGCCGACGAAGATCACTTTGTAATCGTGGCCGTATTTGTGGAGGATGTCCCAGGTGTTGGTCCGGTCCGACCAGCGCCGCTTGTTGTCCTTCCACACCCCTTCATACAGGCAGTTGTGGAAGTAGAAGAACTCCATGTTCTTGAATTCGCTGGTCGCTGCGCTGAACAGCTCTTCGACCAGCTTGATGAACGGATCCATCGAACCACCAACATCGAGGAACAGCAGCAGCTTGACCGCATTATGCCGCTCGGGCCGCATATGAATATCGAGCCAGCCCTGCTTGGCAGTGCCGTCGATGGTTGCATCAAGATCAAGCTCGTCGGCATTGCCCTCACGCGCGAAGCGCCGCAGGCGGCGCAGGGCGATCTTGATATTGCGGGTGCCGAGCTCCCGGGTGTTGTCGAGGTTCTGGAAATCGCGCTTTTCCCATACTTTGAGTGCGCGCTTGTGCTTGCTCTCGCCGCCGATCCGCACGCCTTCGGGATTGTAGCCATCATTGCCAAACGGCGACGTGCCGCCGGTGCCGATCCACTTGCTGCCGCCCTCATGGCGCTTTTGCTGCTCGGCGAGCCGCTGCTTGAGGGTCTCCATGATCTCATCCCACGAGCCAAGCGCCTTGACCGCCTCCATCTCTTCGGGGCTGAGAAATTTCTCGGCGAGGGCCTTCAGCCAATCCTCCGGTATATCGATCGGCTCCTGGCCATAGCTGGTCAGGATGCCCTTGAAGACCTTGCCAAACACCTGATCGAACCGGTCGAGCAACCCCTCGTCCTTCACGAAGGTGGCGCGGGATAAGTAATAGAACTGCTCGGGCGTCTGCTCGATCACGTCCTTGTCCAGCGCCTCCAGCAGCGTCAGATGCTCCTTGAAGGACGCCTTGATTCCCGCGGCACGCAGCTCGTCGATGAAGTTGAAGAACATAACGCCTCGTCGCTCAGTTCTGCCGCCGCGCCATGAAGGCGAGCTTTTCAAACAGCATCACGTCCTGCTCGTTCTTGAGCAATGCACCATGCAACGGCGGGATTGCCTTGGTCGGATCGCGGTTCTGGAGGACGTCGAGCGGCATATCCTCATTCATCAGCAGCTTGAGCCAATCGAGAAGCTCCGAAGTAGAGGGCTTTTTCTTGAGACCCGGGACGTCGCGTACCTCATAGAATATATCCATCGCCTTGGTCACCAGGACCTTCTGGATATCGGGGAAATGGACATCAATGATCGCCTGCATCGTCTCGCGGTCAGGAAACTTGATGTAGTGGAAAAAGCAGCGACGCAGGAATGCGTCGGGCAGCTCTTTTTCGTTGTTCGAGGTGATGATCACAATCGGGCGCTCTTTGGCTTCGACCCGCTCACGCGTTTCGTAAACGTCGAAGCTCATCCGGTCGAGTTCCTGGAGCAGATCGTTGGGGAACTCGATGTCGGCCTTGTCGATCTCGTCGATCAGCAGCACCGGCAGTTCGGGCGCGGTGAAGGCTTCCCACAGCTTGCCGCGACGGATGTAGTTGGAGATGTCGTGGACCCGCTCGTCACCAAGCTGGCCATCACGCAGCCGGGCAACCGCATCATATTCATACAGCCCCTGCTGGGCCTTGGTGGTCGATTTCACGTTCCACTCGATCAGCGGCGCGCCGACCGCCTTGGCGATCTCATGCGCCAGCACGGTCTTGCCAGTGCCGGGCTCTCCCTTGACCAGCAACGGCCGGCGCAGCAGCACCGCAGCGTTGACCGCCACCTTGAGATCATCGGTCGCGACGTAATCGCTGGTGCCTTCGAAACGCTGGATCGGGGTAGCCATGGGGGAGATATCCTGTGATTTAATCGTTCGATTAAGCGATAGTTTGGCAATCGAAACCTTGCAAGGCCGAAACGTTTCTGGCTGTTCCCCGATGGGCGGCATTGCTGGGCTGAACGATAACCTTGCCTGCACCCGGCAACACTGTTCCTTGTTTGCGCAACTTATTGATCGGAATGGTTTGAAGTGCACTTTTCGTGCGGTGAATAGAGCGAGGTGTTAATAAAATCTTAACCAGATAATCCGAAATTAGGGATGCTTTGGGGGCCTACGATTCAATCCAGATCGAGGTCAAGACTATGTTGAAATATCAGAACATTCGCCCGGTCAGCGTTGCTGGCCCCTGTGGTGAAATACTCACATTGGGATCATTGCCCGCACCGCATGCAACCCGCTGGGTTGCCAGACGTAAAGCCGAAGTTGTGGCGGCTGTCGATGGTGGCCTGCTATCGATTGACGAGGTCTTGCAGCACTATGAATTGTCGCTGGAAGAATTCGAATCCTGGCAGCGCGCAATGGAGCGTGACGGCGTTTCCGGCCTGCGAGCCAGATTGCTCCAGCAGGATCGCCACCATCATCAGGAGCGGCACAAAGCTTCAGATGGCGCGAGGGCGCGGATGGAACTGCGCCTGGTGTAACCGGGGCCGTTAGCCAACCGTCAGGCCGCGGCCTCACGCATCGATCATCCCCGGATCCAGTTCCCCCGCCCGGTTCTGGATGAACATGAACCGCTGCGCTGGATCGCGGCCCATCAGACGGTCGACCAGATCCTTGACTGCTGCCCGGCCTTCGTATTCCGGCGGCAGGGTGATCCGCAGCAGGCCGCGCGTGGCGGGGCTCATGGTAGTTTCGCGCAATTGCCCGGGGTTCATTTCGCCGAGGCCCTTGAACCGGCCGACTTCGACCTTCTTGCCCTTGAACTGGCCGGCCTCCAGCTCGGCGCGGTGGGCTTCGTCCTTGGCATAGGCGCTCTCCTTACCGCAGGTCAGCCGGTAGAGCGGCGGCTGGGCGAGATACAAATGCCCGCGCCGCACGACTTCGGGCATTTCCTGGAAGAAGAACGTCATCAGCAGCGTGGCAATATGCGCGCCGTCCACATCTGCGTCGGTCATGATGACGATCCGGTCGTAGCGCAGATTGTCCGGGTTGCAGTCTTTTCGCATCCCGCAGCCCAGCGCGAGCGCCAGATCGGCGATTTCGCTATTGGCGCGGATCTTGTCCATCGTGGCGCTGGCGACATTGAGGATCTTACCGCGGATGGGCAGGATCGATTGAGTCTTGCGGTCACGCGCCTGCTTCTCACTGCCGCCGGCGCTGTCGCCTTCGACAATGAATAGCTCAGTCTCGCCCGTTCCTTCGCCGGTGCAATCGGTGAGCTTGCCGGGCAAGCGCAGCCGTTTTGCACTGGTCGCGGTCTTGCGCTTGATCTCGCGTTCGGCCTTGCGGGCAAGCCGCTCGTCCATCCGCTCAAGTACATGGGAGAGCAGCGCCTTGCCGCGCTCCATATTGTCCGACAGGAAATGATCGAAGTGATCGCGCACCGCGTTTTCGACCATGCGGGCGGCTTCGGGCGAGGTCAGCCGGTCTTTGGTCTGGCTCTGGAACTGCGGATCGCGGATGAAGATCGAGAGCATGATCTCGCTGCCGGTCACGATGTCTTCGGGCGCAACATCCTTGGCCTTTTTTTGACCGACCAAATCGGCGAATGCGCGGATTCCCTTAACCAGCGCGGCGCGAACGCCCTGTTCGTGGGTGCCGCCATCGGGGGTAGGGATGGTGTTGCAATACCAGCTATAGGCCCCGTCAGACCACAGCGGCCAGGCAATCGCCCATTCGGCACGGCCCATGAGTTCACCGGATTCTTGGCAAGGAAAATCCTGCGATCCTGCAAAGAATTTGGTGGTAACGCATTCGCGGGTCCCGACTTGTTCGGTGAGGTGATCGGCAAGTCCGCCGGGAAACTGGAACACCGCTTCGGCAGGCGCATCATCACTGACCAGCGAGGCAACGCATTTCCAGCGAATTTCGACACCTGCGAACAGATAGGCCTTTGACCGGGCAAGCTTGAACAACCGCGCGGGTTTGAACTTCGCATCTTCGCCGAAGATTTCGGTGTCGGGGATAAAAGTAAGGGTGGTGCCGCGCCGATTGGGCGTTCCGCCCAGTGATTTCAGCGGGCCGGTCGCGTGGCCACGCGAGAATTCCTGCGCATAAAGTTCTTTGTTTCTAGCTACTTCAACACGGGTCAGGCTGGATAACGCATTGACCACGCTGACGCCGACGCCGTGCAGACCGCCGCTGGTGGCATAGGCTTTCCCTGAAAACTTGCCGCCCGAGTGCAGCGTGGTCATGATGACCTCAAGCGCCGACTTGCCGGGATATTTTGGATGTTCATCCACGGGCACGCCGCGGCCATTGTCGCTGATGGTCAGGCGGTTGCCTTCTTCCAGCGTGACTTCGATCCGGGTGGCATGGCCCGCGACCGCTTCGTCCATCGCATTATCCAGCACTTCTGCGGCGAGGTGGTGGAGCGCGCGTTCATCGATCCCGCCGATGTACATGCCGGGACGGCGCCGCACGGGCTCAAGCCCCTCCAGCACCTCGATCGCGGAACCATCATAGCTTTCGCCGGTACTTACCGGCAGTTTATCGAACAGATCATCGGACATGGATGCGCTATAGAAGGCGGGGAGTCAGCCGCGCAAGCGGGCGGACAAGGTTATCGTCAATCTGCAAACCTTGCCGGAGCCGGACTGATCACGGTAACCGCACCAGCCCGGGCCTCACGAACTTCCAGCGCCCGCTCGACCACGCCGCCCGCATTAAACCGAAACGGACCGTCCAGGCCCAGGAAACCGCCGCGATCAGCCAGTTTGGCGGTGGGGAAGGCGGTTCCCGGCTTCCATTCGCGGGCAATGCGGATGGTCAGCAACACGCTGTCATAGCCCAGCGTCGAGATCCGATAGGGTGTGGCGCCGAAGCGGGTCTTGTAGCTTTCTGCAAACTGCCGGAACCGCGCATCCGAAACCGACGAGAACCAAGCCCCCCGCAGCGCCGGGCTTTTGGCGATCACGCCTTCCCCGCTCCACAATTCAGTGCCCAGCAGCCGCGGCGATGCGGCACCGGCAGACTTGAGTTGCGCGGCACCAAGTGCGGCGAAGCGGCTGCCATCGGCGATCAGCACGGCGTCGATCCCGCCTTTGGCGCGTAATCGCCGGGCAGCACTGACAATCGAGGTATTGCTGCGCTCATAAGCTTCGCTGGCCACCAGCGTTCCGCCACTGGCCCGCACCGCGCCGGCAAAAGCAGCACCGGTGCGCTGGCCATAATCGCCGCCAGGAGCAAGCAGGGCAAAGCGCCGCGCGCCTTTGCCCCAGGCATAACTGACCGTGCGGGTGACCGAATTGGCCGGCACGGTGCCAAGGATGAAGACATCGCGCGATGCGACCGCGCTATCGGCGACATAGGCGATGAGCGGAATCCTGGCAGCGCGGGCAACGGTCGCCACCGAGGCCACTTCATTAGCCTCAACCGGGCCCAGAATCAGCTTGTTGCCATCCGCCACGGCCCGGGCGGCCGCAGCAGCAGGTCCACTGGCGGTATCGTAGGTGGTGATCCGCAGGTTTTGCGCATTGGTATCGAGCAAGGCCATCGTCGCCGCATTGGCGATCGACTGGCCAACAGCTGCGTTCGGCCCGCTCATCGGCACCAGCAAGGCTACACGGTGCCGCTGGGCGTCCTTGGGCAGGGCGTCGCCGGGTTGTTCAACCGGCGGCGGGGCTGTTGGCGCGCCCTTGGGAATGACCTTACAGCCCGTGAGCAGGGTCATTGTCCCCAGCATGACGATGCTCCGCCGATTCAAGCGCGTCTCGAACATAACTTGCCGCTCCCCTTGTGGCTGGTCCATGAGGCTGTTCATGGAAACGCCTCTCACTTCAGGACTCTACATTGTCGCAACGCCGATTGGCAATCTCCGCGATATCACCCTGCGTGCCGCCGAGGTACTCCGTGGCGTGGCTGCGGTGGCCTGCGAGGATACGCGGATTACCGGCAAGCTGCTTCATCACCTGGGTCTCAAGAAGAAGATGATCCGCTATAACGATCACGCCAGCGAGGAAACCCGCAGCCACATTTTGGCGCTGGCAGCGGGATCGCCGATTGCCTTGGTCAGCGATGCGGGAACCCCGCTCATTTCCGATCCCGGTTACAGACTGGTCCGTCTGGCCCGCGAGGCTGGAATTGCCGTGACCAGCCTGCCCGGAGCGAGCGCGGTGATCGTGGCGTTGACGCTTTCGGGCCTACCGACTGACCGCTTCCTGTTTGCCGGCTTCCTTCCAGCCAAGGATAAAGCCCGCCGCGATATGTTGAGCGAGCTGGCTGCGGTTCCGGCGACGCTGGCCTTCTACGACACCGCCCCGCGCCTTGGCGATACGCTGGCCGCGATCGCTGCGGTGCTACCGGGCCGCGAAGTGGCGGTAGCGCGCGAGCTGACCAAGAAGTTCGAGGAATGCCGCAGCGGCTCACCCGAGGAGTTGGCCGGGCATTACGCAGCCAACCCACCGCGCGGCGAAATTGTGCTGTTGATTAGTCCGCCACTGGCCGCCCCGCCCGAATCATTTGATATTGATGCGCTGCTGATGGCTGAACTCACTGGATCAAAGGCATCACAGGCGGCCAGTGCAGTAGCCAAACGCACCGGGCTTGATCGCAAGGTACTGTATGCCCGGGCGATGGAACTGAAGTGAAAGACCGCCAGCGCCGTGAACAACAGGGCCGCCGGGGCGAGAATCTGGCTGCCTGGTATCTCCGGTTCAAAGGCTGGCGCATCATCGCCCGGCGGGTCAAAACCCCGCGCGGCGAGATTGATCTGATCGCGCGGCGCGGGCGGATGGTTGCCTTTATCGAGGTTAAATGGCGCCAGCGAGCCGAGGATCTGGACTACGCGATTGACGAATACCGCCTCCGCCGTGTGGTTGCCGCAGCGGAAGCGGTGGCTGCGCGGTTCGTGCGGCGCACTGATTTGCAACGGATCGACGTTCTGCTCCTTGCGCCCGGACGCTGGCCGCGCCACATCGTCAACGCCTGGCAGCCATAATTTCAATTTGGAAAACACATGACCCTTCGTGTCGCCGTTCAGATGGATCCGCTGGAAAGCATCAATATCGCCGGGGATTCAAGCTTTGCCCTGATGCTTGCGGCGCAGGCCCGCGGCCATAAGGTCTGGCATTATGACGTGCGGATGCTGGCCTGGGATCAGGGGCGGATCACCGCCTGGGCCTCGCCGGTTACAGTGCAGCGCGTGGTTGGCGATCATTTCACCAAGGGGCCGCTCCAGAAAATCGATCTCGCCAAAGATATCGACGTTATCCTGATGCGGCAGGATCCGCCGTTTGACCTTGGCTATATTAGCGCGACCCATATTCTCGAACGGCTCGAAGGCACCACGCTGGTGGTCAATGATCCGGCCAGCGTCCGCAATGCGCCGGAAAAGGTGCTGGTGCTGGATTACGCCCGGTTCATGCCGCCGACGATGGTTGCGCGTCAGATTGAGGATGTCCGCGCTTTTCAGCAGCGCTATGGCAGCGATATCGTGGTCAAGCCGCTCCACGGCAATGGCGGCAAAGCCGTGTTCCGGGTGCCTGCCGATGGCAGCAATCTGGGCGCCCTGGTTGAGCTGTTCGGGCAAGTCTGGCCCGAGCCGTTCATGGTCCAGCAGTTTCTGCCCTCGGTCGCCGAGGGCGACAAGCGGATCGTGCTGATCGATGGCGAATTTGCCGGGGCAATCAACCGCAAACCGGGCGAGGGTGAGTTCCGCTCAAACCTGGCAGTCGGCGGCTATGCCGAAGCAACCACGCTGACCGCCACCGAAGAGGAAATCTGCGCGGTGCTTGGCCCCGAGCTTAAGCGGCGAGGGCTGGTGTTCGTGGGGATCGACGTAATCGGCGGCAAATATCTGACCGAGATCAACGTCACGTCGCCGACTGGAATCCTCGCGATCGACAAATTCAACGGGACCGACACGCCCGGCCTGATCTGGGACGCGATTGACCAGCGCCTCGCAGCGCTCTGATCGGACATGGACCACTGGATTATCCGGCTGATCGAGCAAGGCGGTTATTGGGGCATCGCCGCCTTGATGATCATCGAAAACGTCTTCCCGCCAATCCCCAGCGAGGTGATCATGGGGGTGGGCGGGATCGCCGTGGCGCGCGGGACCATGAACTTCTGGCCGCTGCTGGCAGCCGGCACGATTGGCTCGACCATCGGGAATTACGCCTGGTTTCTGGTTGGTGATCGGTTCGGTTACTTGCGGCTGAAGCCATTGGTTGATCGCTGGGGCCGCTGGTTGACGATGGACTGGCAGGACGTTGAACGCACCACCGTTTTTTTCCTGCGTCATGGGCCGTGGATCGTCTTTGCCTTGCGCTTTTCGCCCTTCCTGCGGACGATGATTTCGCTTCCTGCGGGCCTTGTGCATATGCGCCACTGGAAGTTTCTGACGTTCACCTTCGCCGGAGCGGCGGTTTGGAACACCGCGCTGATCCTTGGCGGACAATGGTTGGCGAATTATCTGAACGACATGAATCACGTGATCGGACCGGCGATCGTGGTGATAGTCTTGCTGGCTATGCTGGGCTGGGTTTGGCGGGTGGTTCGGTGGAAGCCGCGCGATTGAAGATTGCGTCGTCGCGGACTTGATTCGGGACCGCTGGCCTCATCGACGCGAGGGCGGAATGACGAGGCCAGCGGTCCCCGGTCAAGCCGGGGACGACGGATTACCGCTCCCGTGGATGCGCGTTTCGATAAACATCCAGCAAAGTCGCCGCATCGACCTTTGTATAAATCTGGGTTGAACTCAGGCTCGCGTGGCCAAGCAGCTCTTGCAAACTGCGCAAATCCACGCCTGCACTCAGCAGGTGGGTGGCAAAACTGTGGCGCAGGGCGTGGGGCGTGGCACTGGCGGGCAGGCCCAAGTCAAGCCGCGCTCGGGCCATGGCTTTTTGCACCATGCCTTGCGCAAGCACACGGCCGCGCGCCCCCCGAAACAGTGGATCGCTGCGTTCGGCTGGCCACGGGCTTTTGGCAAGATAGTCGCTAACTGCAGCCCAGACGATCGGCAGCAACGGCACCGCGCGCTGCTTGCCGCCCTTGCCGGTAACAACCAGGACATCGCCCAGCGGCAGGTCTGCCCCGGTCAGCGACAGGGCCTCGGCAATTCGCAGGCCAGCGCCATACAGCAGCAACAGAACCGCCCGGTCGCGCGCTCCGATCCATTCCGCACTGGCCGCTTGCTCGACCATCGCCGCCAAACCCACCGCTTCATCCGGCGTGACCGGGCGGGGCAGCCCCTTTTTGATCCGGGGGCCACGCATCCGGGGTGGCGATGGGTCGGAATGCCCGGCCTGGGTGCGCGCGAAAATGATGAAGGCCTTCAGCGCCGAAAGCTCGCGCGCGGCCGAGGCATTACCCAGCCCTTCGGCGCGGCGCCGCGCCAATTGCGTGCGCAAGATCCCGGCATCAATCCGGGCAAGCGAAGTCCAGTCGCTCAGCTCCAGCGAATCCAGCAGCCGCGCGGCTGCAGCGCGATAGGCGCGAACTGTGTGCGGCGAACAGCGGCGACCCTCTGCGAGGTGCGATTGCCACGCCTCCAGCAGATCGGCCCTGGTCACGCGACCAGCTCTGCGGGCACCAGCTCTCCCAGTATCGCGTCGAGTACCGGCATCCCTTGCCCGGTCACCCCGATCCGCGCGCCATCACTCCAGACCAGACCAAGGCTTGAATAGAATGTCAGCTTGGCCGGATCGCAAAGGCTGCTTGCCGCAAGGTCAAACCGCGCGGCAAGAGCGGCCAGATCAACCCCTTCGCGCAGACGCAGACCCATCAGCATGGCCTCGCAGGCTTGCTCGCGCATTCCAAGCGCCCGGCTCTCAGCAATCCCATCGCCTTGGCATTTTATCGCGCCGAGCCAGTTTTCCGGCTTCTTGTGCCGCACCGTCGCCAGCCCACCGCGCCGCCCGTGCGCGCCGGGGCCGATCCCGCAATAATCGCGGTAGCGCCAATAGGTCAGATTGTGGCGGCTCTCTTCGCCGGGGCGAGCATGGTTGCTGACTTCATAGGCAGGCAGGCCAGCGGCGGTGGTGAGATCGCGGGTCAGGCCGAACAGGTCGCCAGCCGGATCATCCGCCAGAGGAACAAAGGCATTCTCGCGCACCAACGTGGCGAACTTTGTCCCCGGCTCGATCGTCAGCTGGTAAAGCGACAGGTGCCCGGTACCAAAGCCCAGCGCGCGCGTGAGTTCAGCTTCCCATTGCTCTGCGGTCTGGGCGGGGCGAGCATAGATCAAGTCAAAGCTGGTACGGGCAAAATGGCGCTGCGCGACGTCCAGCGCGGCGATCCCTTCGTCGGCGTTGTGCAGCCGACCCAGAAAACGCAGCGCCACATCATCCAGCGCTTGCAGCCCGAGCGACACCCGATTGACCCCGGCGGCGGCCAGATCGGCAAATTTCGCTGCTTCGACCGAAGAGGGATTGGCTTCCAGCGTGATTTCGATGTCAGGCGCAAAGCCCCACAGCTGCTCCGCCTCATCCAGCAGTCGCGCGACCAAGGCAGGGGGCATCAGCGATGGGGTGCCGCCCCCGAAGAAGACCGATTCGAGCGCCTCACCGCCCGCGACATCTGCCTCACGCGCCATATCGGTCAGCAGCGATTTCTCCCATAGCGCATGGTCGACACTGTTTCGGACATGGCTGTTGAAATCGCAATAGGGGCATTTGGCAAGGCAGAAGGGCCAATGGATATAAAGCGCGCGAGCCATGCTGCAGTTCAGGCTTCTTTAACATGGCAAAGTCAAGTTGAGCAGATGGGTCATGGACGGATTGCAGCGCTGCTGAGCGGAGTTTTGCTGATATTGCTAGCAGTTTCAACGCCGCTGGGTGCTACGCCCGGTGATGGGTTTGTCGCGCGAATCCTGGCCGCGCATAATCAGGAACGGACGCGGATTGGAGAGCAGCCGCTTACGTGGAGTCCGCGTCTAGCCGCGCAAGCCCGGGTTTGGGCGCAATCGCTGGCTGCGCGCGGAGCGTTTGAACATTCGCGCGACCGCGCCGGGGCGGGCGAAAATCTGTGGATGGGGACGCCCGGCTATTTTGAACCCGAAGACATGATCGGCAGCTTCATCCGCGAAGGACGCAATTTCCGGCCAGGCGCATTTCCCGATGTCTCGCGCACCGGAAATTGGGCCGACGTCGGCCATTACACCCAGCTAATCTGGCCGGCGACCCGCGAAGTCGGCTGCGCAATTGCTGAAGGGCGCGGCAATGAAGTGCTGGTCTGCCGATACTTCCCATCCGGCAATTGGGTCGGGCAGAAAGTTCCCTAACCGGAAAACTGTTCGGCTACCAGTTTCGCAAAGGCAGCGGCACGGTGGCTGATGCGGTGCTTTTCTGCCGGATCAAACTCGGCAAAAGTCCGCGTATCGCCAAGTGGCACGAATACCGGATCATAGCCAAAGCCCAAAGCGCCGCGCGGCGGCCAGCAAAGTGAGCCATCGACCCGGCCTTCATATGTTGCATATTCGCCGTCCGGCCAGGCGATGGCGAGCGCGCAAGCGAACCAGCACGACCGGTCCACATCAGGCCCCTGCTCGCACAGCCGCCCTTCTACCTTGCCCATCGCCATATACCAGTCACGGCCCGGCTTGCCCTCAAACCACTGCCGCTGGGCCCAATCTGCCGTATAGACGCCGGGCATGTTATCCAGCGCGGTTACACACAAGCCGCTATCATCGGCCAGCGCCGGAATCCCTGAGCTTTCCGCCGCTGCCCGCGCCTTGATCAGCGCGTTTTCGGCGAAGGTCTTGCCGGTTTCCGGCGGCTCCGGCAGGCCCAGCGAGCCTGCCGAAATGCAATTCATCCCATAGGGCGCGAGCAGCGCGCCGATCTCGGTCAGCTTGCCGGAATTATGCGTGGCAATAACCAGCGTCCCGCCGCCAAGCTGTCTGGAAGTCATACTACCGCTTTGGCCTGGGCGGCAAAAATCAGATCGGTGCCGATCCGGGCAAGACGGAGCAGGCGGAGCAGGGCTTCCTCATCATAGGTTGCGCCTTCGGCCGTTGCCTGCACTTCGGCGATCTTGCCGCCTTCGATCAGCACGAAATTGGCATCGGCATCGGCGTTGCTGTCCTCGTCATAATCCAGATCGAGCACCGAATTGCCTTTGAATATCCCGCAGCTGACGGCCGCGACCTTTTCGGTCAGCGGATCTTCCTTGATCGCGCCCGATGCCATCAGGCCCTGGATGGCTAGCCGCAGAGCCACCCATGCGCCCGAGATCGCTGCCGTGCGGGTGCCGCCATCGGCCTGGATTACATCGCAATCGAGCGTGATCTGGCGTTCACCCAGCTTTCTGAGGTCTGTCACCGCGCGCAATGAGCGCCCGATCAAGCGCTGGATTTCCTGCGTCCGGCCGCTCTGCTTGCCCTTGGCCGCTTCGCGTG
>JANLQQ010000199.1:0-3459 GCA_031367905.1 Novosphingobium sp. | reverse complement strand
CGCGCCCGACGTTTATATGGACAAGCTGGCGGTTGGCCCGGGCTATCCCGCTGGCGTGATCGATCTGGACAAGACGCCCACCGAAAACGTCGCCGCTGTCGCCGCCGCCAAGGGGGTTGAGCCGAACGAGATTATCGTCTGCGTCCTCGATCGCCCGCGCCATGCCGCGCTGATCGCCGAACTTCGCGCCATCGGCTGCGGCATTCAGCTTATTCCGGACGGCGATGTCGCCGGCGTGATCGCCACCACCAATGAAGATACCAATATCGATATCTACATGGGCTCTGGCGGCGCCCCCGAAGGCGTGCTGGCCGCCGCCGCGCTGCGCTGTGTCGGCGGGCAGTTCAAAGGGCGGCTGCTGTTCCGCAACGACGACGAGCGCGGCCGCGCCCGCAAATGGGGGATCACCGATCTGAACAAGATCTATGACCTCGAAGAACTGGCCAAAGGCGATTGCATCTTTGCGGCCACTGGCGTGACCGACGGCTCATTGCTCGACGGGGTCAAGCATCGCCGCGGCGGGGTTATGACCACGGAGAGCGTAGTGATGCGGGCGAGTTCCGGGACGGTGCGGTGGGTCAAGGGTGAGCATCGGAAGTAGATACATGTGTTGACACATTGCCTCACATATGGCATGCCTCCTCTCTTGGAGACAGGTCATGCGGTTGCAGGTGAAAAAGTGGGGCAACAGCGCCTCTGTGCGGATTCCGGCCTCAATCATGGCGGCGGCGGCCTTGCAGATCGATCAGCTGGTCGATGTCCGTGAGGAAGCAGGGCGGATTGTGATCGAGCCTGTGCTGGCCCCGGTCTATGATCTCGACGAACTGCTCGATCAAATGACCCCCGGCACATTTCCCGACGAAGTGGATTTCGGCCCGCCGGTGGGCAAAGAAATCTGGTAATGGCGGGCTGGGCCCCGGATGTCGGCGATATTGTCTGGCTGCAATTCGACCCCCAAGCCGGGCATGAGCAAGCCGGGCACCGTCCCGCGCTGGTGCTATCCCCGCTGCGCTACAACCAAAAACGCGGCATGATGATCTGCTGCCCGATGACCTCGCAGATCAAAGGCTATGTCTTTGAAGTCGTCGCCAGCCACAATCCGCCCAGCGTGATCCTGGCCGATCAGATCAAAAGCCTTGACTGGCGGGCAAGGGGGGCGACGAAAAAGGGCCAGGTCAGCGCGGAGGTGTTGGCTGACGTGCGGGCTAAGTTGAAGAGTTTGCTGGAGTTATAGCGGGCTGGAAAGTTCCGGGACAGGAAAGTTCCGGGGACAGTAGGAAAGTTCCGGGGACAGAAGTTCCGGGGACAGTATACTAACTCAAAGCCCCTCCTCCTTAGGCGAGAGGCTGGGATGGGGGCTATCCTCCGGGTCTGACCAAGCCCCAACGCCCCACTCCGCAATCCCCTTTCCTACACATAACCAAATCGGTTATCCCGACCGGATGGCCGAACCAACGCCCCTCTCCCTCGCCCCGTCCTTCCACAACACCCCCGAACGCTGGTGCAAGGGCCGGATGGCCGATTTCCTGCGCGCGCTGGCGGGGACGCATTGCGTTGCCTCGGCGGCGCGGTCGGTCGGGATGTCGCGTTAATCGGCCTATCGGCTGCGGGCGCGATTGAAGGGGGAGCCGTTCGATATCGCCTGGGAAGCCGCGTTCCAGCATGGCTATGATGCGCTGCATCAGGTTGCGCTGGAACGGGCCTTGCACGGGGTGGAAGTGCCGGTGTTTCATCTGGGCGAGCAGATCGGCACACGGCGTCATTTTGACGAGCGGCTGACGGTTCACCTGCTTTCAGCCCGCAACAGCCTTGGAGCGCAGCGGCTGGGGCGTTACACGGTCGCGAGCGAATTCTGGTCCGAGCGGTGGGATCGCTTGCTGGCGCGGATCGAGGAAGGGCCAGTCACTTGGCAGCGCGAAGAGGAGGAAACCCCGGAGGATGTCACCGAGCGCGAGAAGGAGGAGGTTGCGAAACTTGCGCAACGCCATTCGCCCGACCCGCTGCCGCGCGGACGTGAGGGCGTTTAGGGCGCTGCCTGCGCGCGCCTCAACCCTGCGTAACCTGTCACCCTGCGCCCACAAGCTTATGGAGATAAGGGATAAATCGGGGCGGACAGGTGGGTTACACCGTGTCACCATTGTCACCCTGCCATGAACCCGTGGCGCGGATTTCCGCCAGACGGCATGGACAGGTGGTTACACATTGCACCGGCCTGTCCGCCCCCCGTCCTGGCGCGCTCTTGCAATCGCGGAGTGCCTCGCTAGAGCCGCTTCCATCGCAGGGCACCAGAAGGCACCTCACATGAAAATCATGGCCGGCAACAGCAATCTCCCTCTGGCCGGGGCGATCACGGCCTATCTGGAGCTGCCGCTGACCAATGCCAGCGTGCGGCGGTTCGCGGATGAGGAAGTGTTCGTTGAAATCCACGAGAATGTCCGGGGCGAGGACGTGTTCGTGATCCAGTCGACCAGCTTTCCGACCAATGACAATCTGATGGAGTTGCTGATCTGCATCGATGCGCTGCGCCGCGCTTCGGCCAAACGGATCACCGCGGTTATGCCCTATTTCGGTTATGCCCGGCAGGACCGCAAACCCGGTCCGCGCACGCCCATTTCGGCCAAGCTGGTCGCCAATCTGATTACCACCGCAGGGGCGGACCGGGTGCTGGCAGTCGATCTCCATGCCGGGCAAATCCAGGGCTTTTTCGATATCCCGACCGACAACCTTTATGGCGCGCCGGTGATGGCAGCGGACATTCAGGCGCGTTACGGCGGGCAGGAATTGATGGTGGTCTCGCCCGATGTTGGCGGTGTGGTCCGCGCCCGGGCGCTGGCCAAACGGCTCGACAATGCGCCACTCGCGATCGTCGACAAGCGCCGTGACAAGCCGGGCCAGTCCGAAGTGATGAACATCATTGGCGATGTGAAAGACCGCACCTGCATCCTGATCGACGACATCATCGATTCGGGCGGCACGCTGTGCAACGCGGCGCAGGCGCTGATGGATGCGGGCGCTGCCAGCGTGACCGCCTATATCACCCACGGCGTGCTTTCGGGCGGGGCGGTGGCGCGGGTCAATGCCTCGGCGCTCAAGGAACTGGTGATCACCGATTCAATTCTGCCAACCGATGCGACCCGGAACTGCGCGCGGATCCGCATCCTGCCGATCGCACCGCTGATCGGCGAAGCGATCCGCCGGATTGCGGATGAAAGCTCGGTCTCGAGCTTGTTCGACTGATGCGGCTTGATGCTGACATTGCGCTGGCCCAGCGACTGGCAGATGCGGCGCGCGAAGCGATCCGGCCCTATTTCCGCACCGCCATGACACCCGCGCGCAAGGATGATGCGACCCCGGTGACGCTGGCAGACCGCGCTGCGGAAGAGGCGATGCGCCGGATCCTCAAAGCCGAGGCTCCGCGCGATGCGGTTCACGGTGAGGAATTTGGCGCAGAGCCTGGCA
>JANLQQ010000156.1:0-49113 GCA_031367905.1 Novosphingobium sp. | reverse complement strand
CGACATAAAGCGGAACGCGCCCTTGGCGACCGTTGCTGCAACCGAGCTGGCGCGTTGGCTGGGATCATAAACAAACCGGTCGATCCGGACCCGCGCTTTCGCGCCAACCGAAAAGCTGGTTTGATCGAGCAGCAGCAACTGCGTCATGCTGGCCGTGCCAGTGACAATATCATTGCCCAGCGAAACCCGCTCGCGCGCTACTGCGGGGTGCAGCACCGGCTTGGCTGCGGTTGTCAGCCTAACATCGTTGCGGACTACTGCTGCGATGCCGACAGTCTGCGCGGCGGCGGTATCGCTTGCGGTGGTCATCAGCAAGATCGCTGCAAGTAACCCGGCCGAATGGCTAATTGGCTTCAACACGATCACCTCCTGGTTCCGAATTTCCAAATAAGACTCAAATTGCCGCCGAAGCTGCTGTAATCGGCCAGAAAGCTGGATTTGCTGTAATCCCGATAGGAATGGCTGACCGCCGCCTCGATATTAAGCCCAGACTTGCCCAGTGGTGTACCAATTGCTGCGCGGGTGAAGATCCGCAGATCGCGCCGCAAGGGGTAAAAATCTGCCTCGCCGAAAATCACATAACGCATAGTCGACGACAGGTTTGCGTAAGTGCCTCGGCTATCCAACAGGAGATCAAATCCGGCCATCAAGCGGCCTGCAACATATTCGTCGGTGGCGAAGTCTGCCGTTTTAATCTCAGCGCCCCCGCCGATGAACCACGTCAAGCGTTCTGAACCCCGCGCATCGTAATAGGCCGCCAGATCATAATGCATGCCGCCGGTAAAGCCGAACGGATCATGCTGCCACACTGCTTCTGCCCGAACCGTGGTGCGGTTGCCGCCGCCTGCCGCTGTGGTCAGCTCGATCTCGGCTCCATATTCGGTAAAGCTCTCGTCACCGAAAATTCGTCCGTGGCGAATGACCCCGCCCAACCTGAGATCCTTATTGGACCAGCTGGTCCCATAGCCAAGCGATAACGAACCAATCTGATAGTCTTCCTGCGGCCCCGTCAGGTCGGTCTTGGCCTGTCCCCAGGCATCCAGATAGGCATAGTCCGAACCTTCGCCTAACCGGCCATTCAGCCGGGCGTTGGCGATAACGCCGAGTCCATCATCGGCTGGCGAGAAATACGTTGGAAAAACCTGCAACGCCCCCAAGGCATCGCTTTCATAAGAGAGCCCTACCCCGATTTCACCGGATAAGCCGCTCTTGCGTGGTAATCCTGGTGCAGCCACGCCGCAGGCCTTCGCCACCTCATCCCGGGCAGCTTGACTGCCGCCCTCGCCGCTCAGCGCCCGCAGTTCCAGCCGGGCCGATTGCCGATCATCGAGCCGGCATAGCAGGGCAGCATAGGCCAGCCGTGCTTCGTCGGCATTCTCGTTTGCGATCAGGATCCGCTCAAGCGTAGCCGCCGCGCCCAGCAAATCACCAGTGGCGGCTTGTTCACGGGCCAGTCCGATTGCGGAATCGATGCTCGATGATCGTTCAACCAGATTATCAAGCGCCGCAACCTCGCTGTCCTGAGCTATGGCTGAAACAGACCAGAAAAAGCTGGCCGCGACACATCCAGATATAAGCAATTTAGCCCTGCCAAGGACTCGATTGGAGGCATTTGCCATCCTATTTTCCCCGTTATAAACCTGTTGCCAGCCCATCCTGCTGTCGAAACTGATATCGCATTGATGACTTCGTTAATAGAAGCGTTGGGTTCAATGTGCGAACTTAATCCGGCAGACTTGAAATCTGCAAGGAGAATAGGGCTTTATTAGATGCTACCACAGCGTGTGAGCAAGGTTGACTGGAAAAGCACCATCTTGCCCGGGGCGATGGCTTTGCTTGCTTTGCTGACACTCCAGCTTGCCGGGGTCAGCGCTCTGACCCGGGTCGGCCAGCTGGTGTTCGATTCCTACGTCCAGGCCGAGCCGCGGCGCTATCAGCCAGTCCCGGTCAAAGTGGTCGATATCGACGAGGCGTCAATTCGCCGCTTTGGCCAATGGCCCTGGCCGCGAACCGAAATTGCCCGGCTGATCCAGCAATTGGGCAATGCCGGTGCTTCGGTCGTCGCGCTCGACATTGTCTTCTCCGAACCGGATCGCACCTCTCCGCCGCAAATCGCGGATCGTCTCAACCGGATGAATGGGGATCCGCAGATCGAAGCTGCGTTGCGGCGCTTGCCCGACAATGATGCCGAATTGGCTAAAACGATGCGCGAAGTGCCGGTGGTAACGGGTTTCTTCCTGAGCAACGATCCCCAACAGGCAGCGGCCATGCCCAAAGCCGGCTTTGCCGTGTCCGGCGATTCACCGCTGAGCGCGCTGCCAGCATATCGCAATGCGATTCTGCCGCTCCCCGCGCTCGAACAGGCCGCCACCGGCAATGGCTCGCTAACTCTCTCGGGCGACAGTGACGGGATCATTCGCACCGCACCCCTGATTATCAGACAGGGCGACCAAATCCTCCCATCACTATCGCTGGAGGCGTTGCGCGTAGCGCAGGGGGCAGGCTCGATCACGATCAAGACCAGCACCGGAAGCGGCAACATCGGCAGCGGCACGGACAGTGATATCACCTCGCTCAAAGTCGGCCAATTCGAAGTGCCGACAACCGCCAGCGGCGGGCTGTGGATGTATTACTCCGCCCCGCAACCCGATCGCGTCGTGCCAGCCTGGAAGATCCTTGCGGGTGCGCTCTCCGAGGAGGAAATGGTCGCGCAATTCGGTGGGCATATCGTGTTTATCGGGGCTGGAGCAATTGGCCTGCGCGATCTGGTATCGACCCCGATTCGCCAGCGGGAACTTGGCGTGATGGTCCATGCAGAAGCCGCCGAGCAAATGATCCTCGGCCAGTTTTTGACCCGCCCAGACTGGGCTCCGGGGCTGGAGCGCGCACTGGTCGTGCTATTTGGCGTATTGCTGCTGTGGCAGCTGCCCCGGCTAGGTGCAGTCAGAGGCGCGGTGCAGAGCACCTTGCTGGCCGCTGCCACCCTGGCAGGAAGCTGGTATGCTTATCATAGCTTTCACTTCTTGCTCGATCCAACCTATCCGATGCTGGCGATTGTGGTTGTCTATATCACTGAGACAGGACTGACCTATTATCGGGAGGAGCAGCGGCGAAGCTATATTCACCGTGCGTTTGACCGGTATCTCTCGCCCGAACTGGTCAACCGCATTGCAGCCGATCCCCGCCAGCTCGATCTGGGCGGCGAAGAGCGGCAGATGTCAGTCCTGTTCTGCGATATCCGCGGGTTCACCAGTATATCAGAACAATTTGCGCCGAAGGAAATCGTGCGCTTCCTGATCAGTTTTCTCACGCCGATGAGTGACATCCTGTTGGCCCGCAAAGCGACGATCGACAAATACATCGGTGATGCAATCGTTGCGTTCTGGAATGCGCCACTCGATGATCCGCACCAGTACGAGAATGCTGCGCGCTCGGCGCTGGCGATGATCGAGCGGCTGGAGCAGCTTAACCTGGAAATGCCCACCAAGCCTGGTGAGCCCTGGCCGGATCAGGTCAAGATCGGCATCGGCCTCAATGCCGGTCCCTGTTGCGTCGGCAATATGGGTTCGGCCCAGCGGCTGTCCTATTCGTTGATCGGCGATACGGTAAACCTGGCCTCGCGGATTGAAGGCCTGACCAAATATTACGGCGTCCAGATCGCGATCGGCAGCGCGATGCGGGCGGAAATTCCTGATTTCGCCGCCGTGGTGATTGATCTGGTGCGAGTCGTCGGCAGGGATCGCCCGGAAGAGATCTCAACACTGCTTGGCGATCCGATCGTTGCGCAAGACCCGGCGTTTGTTGGCTTTGCCGAAGCCCATCAAGCAATGCTGGTCGCTTTTCGCAAAAAGGATTGGGAAACAGCCCTCGGGCGGCTTGACGAAACTACCGAAAACGCGCGAAACTTCGGCTTGGTCGCGGTTCATAAGCTCTATCGCGAGCGGATCGCTGCGCTGCAGGCCAGCCCTCCTCCAGCTGACTGGGACGGGGTGTTTGTCGCGACTGAGAAATAGCGCCGGGGAGTGGTTCGGGGCGCAAAGGAAACTAATGCTGATGTTGGCCGCGTCGATGAGGGGAACCAGGATACGCAGCTGGCTTGTCCTGCGCCCCGCCTTCATGCTCGCGCTGCTGGTGCTCCTTATCGATGGCCTGCATTCCCCGTCGGCGGCCGTAGCTGGTTCTGGCGGGCGGTATGAGGGCGTAGCGACCTGCGCGGGATCCACCTGCCACGGCCGCGCTGAAGGCAATGGCAAAGTCGTCCGCCAGGACGAGCTGCTCCACTGGCAGGAACCATCCAGCCCCGGCGGTGCGCACAGCCGGGCCTATGCGGTGCTATCCGGACGGCGCGCCGGGCAGATTGCCGCCGCGCTTGGCC
Source organism: Novosphingobium sp. (assembly GCA_031367905.1). Classification (GTDB taxonomy): domain Bacteria; phylum Pseudomonadota; class Alphaproteobacteria; order Sphingomonadales; family Sphingomonadaceae; genus Novosphingobium. The sequence goes on along the minus strand of JANLQQ010000156.1, from coordinate 44,738 downwards.
TTGGCAGCGCCGCCAGCGCACCTGCCTGCCTTGGCTGCCATGCCACCAATAGCTCACCTGTGCAGCGCGGCGGGCGGTTCCAGCTGAGCGATGGTGTCGGGTGCGAATCCTGTCATGGCGCATCCTCTGGCTGGCTGGCGAGCCACTATGCGGTCGGAGCAAGCCACGCCTCCAATGTCTCGCAAGGGATGATCCCGCTGGATAATCCGCAGGCGCGCGCGTCGGTCTGCCTCGATTGCCACTTCGGCAGCAGCGCGCAAGGGCAGTTCGTTTCGCACCGGATGATGGCTGCGGGCCATCCGCGCATTGCGTTCGAGCTCGATCTCTTCTCCGCGCTCCAACAGCACCACAACGAGGATCGTGATTACATTGCCCGCAAGGGCCGGACCGACAGCGTGCGGCTATGGGCTGTTGGCCAGGCCGAGGCGGTCCAGCGCTCGCTCAGCCTGTTTGCCAAGCCGGGTCTGGGCAGCCAGGGGCTATTTCCCGAATTCTATTTCTATGACTGCCACAGCTGCCACCGCGCCATCGATGACAAGGCCGAGCGAGTGCTGAGTTTTGAAACCAACCCAGGCCGCCCGATCCCGTTTGCTACCCCGCCCTATAATGACGAGAATATCATCATGCTGTCCGCCGTAGCCCGGGCGCTGGCACCACTGCAGGCGGCAGGCTTTGAAAGCGCCAGCCGGAATTTTCATGGGGCGATGGGCATTGGCCGGGCCGAGACTGTCAAGGCCGCCGGGAGGCTCAACACCGCGGCGGGCGCATTGTCGAGCGCGATGGCGCAGCGAAGCTATGGCGGAGACACCGCCTTCATGGTGATCGCGACGATTGCCGGCAAAGCGATTTCGCCGCGCTTCACCGATTATGCGGGGTCTGCTCAGGCGGTTATGGCGGTCGATACACTGCTCAATGCGCTGGTTCGCGAGGGCAGTATCACCGTGGGTGCAGCCGCTGGGATCAGGGCCAACATCAACCGCGCCTATGCCGCCGTTCGCGCGCCGGGCAGTTACAATCCGCCAGCTTTCCGCAGCGCGCTGGGCGAAGCGGCCCGCAGTATCGAGGTGCTACGCTGATGCGATTGGTCGGACATTTCCTCTCCCTGCTCGCGATTCTCTTGCTCACCGCTTGCGGTGGAGGCGGCAGCGGCGGCGGCGGAAGCGGCAGCGGCGGGAGCAGTGGCTCGTCGAGCGGCGGCAGTTCGTCTGGCGGCTCCAGCGGTGGTAGTTCGCCGCCATTTTATATCGCCCCGGCGCCAGCCAGCCTGAGCGTTGCCGATGTCCAAAAGATCATCGCGCAGGCGGCGCTGCAGGCGAGCGCCGATAGTTCGCCTGCGACCATCGCGGTCGTTGACCGGGTCGGCAATGTGCTGGCACTGTTCAGGATGACCGGTGCTCCGCCATCGGCTCGCATCCCGTCCGCCCCAAATGGCGCAAATGTTGACATTCAAGGGCTCAATGTCCCGGCTGAGGCTGCGGCCATCGCCAAGGCAATCACCGGGGCCTATCTTTCGAGCGGCGGCAACGCTTTTTCATCCCGCACTGCCAGCATGATCGTCCAGCAGCATTTCCCCCCTGCTCCTTCGACCGTAGGCCTCGAAAGCGGGCCACTGTTCGGGGTCCAGTTCAGCCAGTTGCCGTGCTCCGATCTGGCGGCGCGCTTTGGCAACGGCTTGCAGATCGGGCCGAAACGCTCGCCGCTTGGGCTGGCCGCTGATCCGGGCGGGTTCCCGCTTTACAAAGGCGGGGTGCTGGTGGGCGGCGTCGGGGTGTTGGCTGACGGCAATTACGGGCTTGATCCGAGCGTCCTGGATACTGACAGCGATGTAGACGAGCGGATCGCTCTGGCTGGAACGGTGGGCTTTGAGGCTCTTGCCGCGATCCGCGCCAATATGATTTATGTGGACGGTACACAGTTGCGCTATTCCGATGCAGATTACATTGGCCTGACCCCGCTGACCGGCGCCAGCTATGCCACGACCGAACCAGCGCTGGGCACGCTGGTGCCGTTGATCGGCTATTACGGCAGCCCCGCTCCTGCCATCCTTGCCGGGACTTCCTATGGCAGCGAAGCATCTGGAGTTCGCGATGCAACCACTGCGGAATTCGCCAATCCCGATGCTTTCGTGCTCAGCGATGGCGCAGGCGGCGGGCGCTATCCGATCCGCGCCGGGACCGATTTGGGCGATGTGGCCGCGCCGCTGACTGCCGCCGAAGCCCGGACGATCCTGACCGAGGCCTTTGGGGTGATGAGCCAGGCTCGCGCCCAAATCCGCCAACCGCTGGACAGCCGGGCGCAAGTTTCGATCTCGCTGGTCGATACCAGAGGTGCAGTGCTCGGGCTGGTCCGTTCGCCCGATGCACCCCTGTTCGGGATCGATGTCAGCTTGCAAAAGGCCCGGTCGGCAGCGTTCTTTTCCAATGCGCAAGCCGGAGCTACTCTACTCGCTGATCCCAGTGCCGATGTGCGCAGTTTCGTTGGCGCAACGCGCGCATTCCTCGGGGATCCCAATGCTCTTAGCGGCAATTTCGCAATCTCGGATCGGGCGGTTGGCAACCTCGCCAGACCTTATTTCCCCGATGGCCAAGTCAACCAGCCCAATGGTCCGCTGTCGCGCCCGATCGCACAGTTCAACCCGTTTTCAACCGGACTCCAATCGGCACTGGTGCTGAGCAATCTGGTCCAGCATCTCAATTTCGCCACCGGTGCATCTGGCACGGACACGCCAGCGCGGTGCACTTTTCTGCCCGATGTGGCGGCCGGCCAGAACCGCTTGCAAAACGGGATCCAGATCTTCCCCGGTTCAGTGCCGATCTATCGCGGCACTGCTCTGGTCGGCGCGATTGGCGTGTCGGGCGATGGGATCGATCAGGATGATATGATCAGTTTCCTTGGCCTTAACAACGCCAGCAAGCTGCTGGCTGGACCTGGCAATGCACCGCTTGGGATCAGGTCGGACAACATCCTTGTCAGAGTGGGCAGCGCATCGGTGCGCCTGCGTTATATCAGTTGTCCCTTCGCGCCATTCATCGGCACGTCGGATCAAAACGTCTGTCAGGGACTTTAGCGCCGATGGTGCCGCTGCTGCTGCCGGTCCTGCTGATGCAATCTGCGGTAAGCGCCGAAGTTCCGTCGCCTGCGCCGCCTGAGGAAGAGGCCGCACCGCCCGAGGTTGATCCCGGCATCATCGATGGGCGCCGCAAGCCGGGCTATAATCCGGACCTGCCCGATCAGGTGACCCAGAGCAATCCTGGTGCCGTCCGTGCGCCGCCGCCCGAGGCCTTTCCGACCGATCAGTTCCCGATCCCCGATCGCTGGCGGCTGATCGAGACGCTGGGCGTGGTCAAGCAGCGCTGGTGGGATCCCTATAACCAGAACACGTATAAAGGCGACCGGCCGATCAATCGCGCCAAAGTGCCCTGGCTGCCGATCAAGGGCGATGACTGGTTCATCAACGCCAGCCTGACCAGCGACACGCTGCTGGAGCCGCGCACCTTCCCGATCCCGGTTGGGGTGCAAACTACCGCGCGGCCCCAAAGCCTTGATGTGTTCGGCAGGAACGCCAGCTATGTGTTTTCGCAAACTTTCCTGGCAAGCGCGGCGCTGATCAAGGGCAGCACCGCCTTCAAGCCGCCAGAAATCGAATACCGGCTGACCCTGGCGCTCAATATCAACCACGTCCGCGTGCCGGAGAAGCGCGTGCTGTTCGTCGAGCCGAGCAGGGGGACCCAGCGCACCGATAATTTCATCGGTGTGCAGGAAGCCTTCATCGATTACCATCTGCGCAATGTGTCAGATCGATATGATTTCGATTCGATCCGCGTCGGGATTCAGCCGTTCCAGAACGATTTCCGCGGCTTTCTGTTCAACGATGATCAGCTTGGCATCCGTCTGTTCGGTGATCGTGACAACAATCGCTTCCAGTATAATCTGGCGGCGTTCTGGCGGCTGGAAAAGGACACCAACAGCGGCCTCAACAATCTGACCGAGCGGCCGCGCAATGACTTTGTGTTGATCGCCAATCTCTATCGGCAGGACTTTCTCATCCCTGGCCTCACCAGCCAGGTGAGTGCGATCTATAATCGCAACCGTGAAGCGGGCCGGATCAAGATCGACGACAACGGTTTTCCGGTGCGCCCGGCGCTGCTCGGCACATTGCGCGGGCGCGATTACGATGTGGTTTATCTGGGCTATAGCGCTGACGGGCGGATCGGGCGGGTCAATTTGACCGCTTCCACCTATGCTGCGCTAGGCAAGGATCGGAACAGCTTCTTCACCGATCGCCCGGCTGCCATTCGCGCCTACTTCGGCGCAGCAGAGCTCAGCTATGACAAGGACTGGATGCGCTTTCGCCTGTCAGGCCTTTATGCCAGCGGCGACAAGAACCCCTATGACGATACCGAAGGCGGGTTTGACGCGATCAACGAGAACCCGATCTTTGCCGGCGCAGACACCAGCTACTGGATCCGCCAGACCATTCCGTTTGCCGGTGGTGGCAGGGCGGTATCGATCAATGGCCGCAACGGCATCTTGAATTCGCTGCGCTCGTCCAAGGAACAGGGGCAATCGAACTTCAACAATCCCGGCACGATCCTGCTTGGGGTGGGCGGGGATTTTGACCTGCTGCCCCAGCTTCGCGTCTCGGCCAACGCCAACCATCTGTGGTTCCAGAATGCCACCATTTTGCAGACGCTGCGCAATGAAGGCAGCATTTCCCGCGATATCGGCTGGGACATGTCAGCCGCCGCGACCTTCCGGCCCAAGGCGACGCAGAACATCGTACTGCGCCTCACCGCCGCGACCCTGGTCAGCGGCGGAGGATTTCGCGACCTGTTCGATAATGTGAACGGCCGACGCAACTACTATTCGATCCTCGCCAATGCGATCGTGAGCTATTGATGCGCCTTGCTCGTTTCCTCCTGCTAATGCTCGGCCTGCTGGTAATGCTGCCCGCCAGCCAGACCCGCGCGAGCGAAGAGGAGAAGCCGGTGACGCGCAGTTACGTTACCGCGCCCGCAGCGCCTGCCAAACAAAGTGTGGCGCAGGTCGAGGCCAAATCATCGGGCTGTTTCAGCTGCCATCTAAAGTCTGATGCGCCATCGATGCATGTCAGTCCGGCGGTACGGCTTGGCTGCACCGATTGCCACGGCGGCGATGCTAATGTGCGCGGCAATCCCACCCTGGGCCGCGACGCGCCCGACTATGTCGTCGCGCGCGAGCGGGCGCATGTGTTGCCGCGCTACCCCAAGGCGTGGAACTATCCCTCCTCGGCCAATCCCAAGCGCGGCTACACACTGCTTAACCGCGAAGCGCCCGAGTTTGTCCGCTTCGTCAATCCCGGCGATTACCGTGTAGCGCGCGAGGCTTGCGGGGCCTGCCATCTGCCGGTGATCGAAGCGGCAGAGCGCTCGCTGATGTCATCAGGCGCAATGCTGTTCGGCGGCGCGGCCTATAATAACGGCATCGTTCCCTACAAAAATTACATCTTTGGCGAGGCTTATACCCGCGACGGCCTGCCTGCCAAAGTCGTCTCGCCAGGCGCCATCCCGGGTAGACTGACCGAGCGGCAAAAAGCACGCGGCGCGCTGGCCGAACTGTACCCGCTGCCGCGCTGGCAGGTTATCCCGCCGGGCGACATTTTCCGCGTGTTCGAGCGCGGCGGACGGACGATCGGCACCCAGTTTCCGGAGATCGGCCTGCCCAACCCCAGCGGCAACAGCCAGCGCATGGAAGAGCCGGGACGGCCCGACCTCAAGCAATCCAATCGCGGCCCCGGCACCGGGCTGCGCGTAGCGATCCCGGTGCTCAATATCCACAAAACCCGGCTCAATGATCCCTACATGTGGTTCATGGGGACCAACGATCAGCCGGGCGACTATCGCGGCTCGGGCTGCACCGGCTGCCACGTGATCTATGCCAATGACCGCGAGCCGCGCCACAGCCTGATTTACGCGCCGTTCGGCCGCGACGGGCAGACCATCACCCAGGACCCCACCATTGCCGACAAGATGGTTCCCGCGCATGGCGCGCTGGTCGGTGAGCATGGCGCTGCTCCACCACCGGCGAGTGGTGAGATGATCAAGGAAAGCGGGCATCCGCTGCAGCATGTCTTCACCCGGGCGATCCCCACAGCGCAGTGCATGAATTGCCATATGCACCAGCCCAATATCTTCCTGAACAGCTACCTTGGCTACACCATGTGGGACTATGAATCCGATGCGCCCAAGATGTGGCCGGGGCATCAGAAATACCCCACTGCCAAGGAAACCCATGAAGTTCTGGAACGCAATCCCGAAGGCGCGGCACCAAAGGGCAAATGGGCCGAGCTCGATTTCCTGCGCAATGTCTATGATCTCAACAGCGAGCTTAAAGACACCCAGTTTGCCGATTACCACGGCCACGGCTGGAATTTCCGCGCGGTTTTGAAGCGTGACCGCGAGGGCAATCTGCTCGACGCAGCGGGCAAGATAGTATCGCCCGACGATCCCGAAAAATGGCGCAAGCAGGGCGAAGGCAAGTTCGTGCCGCCCGGAATAAATCCCGGCAAGACCGTGCATCTGATGGACATCCACGCTGAAAAGGGACTGCAATGCGCCGATTGCCATTTCTCGCAGGATAGCCACGGCAACGGGTTGATCTATGGTGAGGTCGCCAATGCGGTCGAGATCGGTTGCCAAGATTGCCATGGCACCGCCGATGCCTATCCCAACTTGCTAACCTCGGGTCCGGCAGCGCCGCCCAAGGGCAACAACCTTGCGCTGCTGCGCAATCCCGATGGCAAGCGCCGGTTCGAATGGGTGTTTGATAATGCCGGTCGCCGCAGTCTGATCCAGCGATCAATCGTCGATCCCGACCTTGCGTGGAAAATCCACCTGGTGAAGGACAGCGTCGATCCAGCCTCACCCTATTTCAATGCCAAATCAGCGCGGGCCAAGATGATGAGCAAATCCGGCGCGGACGACGGCAGTTTCAGCTTCGGCCCCGGAGTTCCCAAAAGCGACCGGGCCCATGATGATGGCAAGATCGCCTGCTTCACCTGCCACCTCAGCTGGACCACCAGCTGCGGGGGTTGCCATTTGCCGATCGAGGCCAACTGGAAAACCGCCTCGCATCATTATGAGGGCGAGGAGACGCGCAATTTCGCGACGTATAACCCGCAAGTCGCGCGCGACGAAATGTTCCAGCTGGGCCGCCACCAAACCACCAAGGGCAACCAGATAGCGCCGGTCCGCTCCACTTCGGCGCTGGTGCTGTCATCGACCAATATCAACCGCGAGCGGATCTATATCCAGCAGCCGCCAATCAGTGCGATCGGCTTTTCCAGTCAGGCTTTCGCACCGCATTTTCCGCATACTGTGCGGACGACCGAGACCAAGACCTGCACCGATTGCCACTTGTCGGACAAGGACGACAACAATGCGATCATGGCGCAGTTGCTGCTGCTCGGCACCAATTACGTCAATTTCGTCGGCTTCAACGCCTGGACCGGGCTTGAAGGCGGGATCGAAGCGGTACGGGTGACCGAATGGGACGAGCCGCAAGCGGTGCTCGGATCCTACCTCCACAAATACGCCTATCCCGATTTCTACAAGCTCCATGTTGACCAGAACCAGCGCGAACTGAAGAACTGGGTGCGCGGCAAGACCTTTGACGGCAAAGGCTCGGGCGAAACCCGGCCGCTTGAGGAATTCCGCAACGCGGTGCATGGCACGAACGGAAAAGTTGGCTGCCTGCAACTGCGCGGCGAATATATGTTCGTGGCCGAGGGCAAGGGCGGCTTCCGCGTCTATGATGTGGCATCAATCGCCAACAAGGGCGTCTCGCAGCCGATCATCTCGGCGCCGTTCTCGCCGCTTGGCCATGATACCCATGTCGAGACCAGCAACGCCACCTGCATGGCGCTGGCGACCAACCAACCGATCAATCCGCTGCGCAATACGGCACGCATGCGCGAGGCGAACCAAGAGCAGCCGTTCCTGCCGATCTACAGCTATGCCGCGATTACCGACAGCACCGAGGGGCTGGTGCTGGTCAATATCGAGACGCTGGCGGACGGCGAATTCCGCAACAACCAGCTGAGCCGCGCCGCTACCTGGAACCCGGAGGGAGTGCTGAACGGTGCGCGGCATATCGTGCTGGCGGGCGAAGTGGCCTATATCACCGCCGATGCCGGACTGGTTGCCGTGGACCTCAAGGATCCACTCAAGCCGCAGCTCAGCGCCGTTCTTCCGCTAACCGATGCACGGGCCAGTGCCGTCCAGTTCCGCTATCTGTGGGTGACCGACAGTGAGGGGGTGAAGCTGTTCGATATTACCGATCTGCGTAAACCCGTCGCTGTTCCATCGGGAACCGTGCCGCTGGCCAATGCCCGGAAGATCTATCTGGCGCGCACCTATGCCTATGTCGCGGCCAAGGCGGAGGGGCTGGTGATACTCAATATCACCCGGCCCGCTGCACCGCAGATCTATGGGAAGTTTACGGCGGGCGGGCAGTTGAACGATGCCGAGGATGTGATCGTTGCCAGCACCAATGCCTCGCTGTTCGCTTATGTCGCCGATGGGCGGAACGGGATGAAGGTGCTGCAACTGACCTCGCCTGACAGCCAGCCCAATTTCTACGGCTTTTCGCCTGCGCCAAAGCCCGAATTGATCGCCTGGACGAAGACCCCCAGCCCCGCTCTGTCGCTGTCCAAGGGCATTGACCGCGACCGGGGGGTGGATGAAACCGGCGGGCAGATGGCGGTGTTCGGCCGGCTTGGCTCGCGGCCGTTCAACCGGCCGGAGATGGAAACGCTGTTCCTCAATCGCCGCGGCTTTCCCTTCAAGGTCAGCGACGAAGTAGACATGAAGGCGTGGAAACCCGCGCGATAACTAGCCACGCTCGGCAAAGGCCGCGCGGATCATCGGTTGCAGCGCAGCATCAAAGCTGGCCAAGGGATCAAGCTTGCCCAGGCTCTCGAAGTGCGAGACCAGCCCCTGCCCATTCCAGTAGTGCAGCCCATAGGCGGGTGCCTCGTCGGTGATTAGAACGCGGCCATCGGGCTTTTCGGGATCGACCAAAGTAAGGTTGAGCGCCACCGCTGGCGCGCTTGACGGGCAGACGATCAGCGGAACGCGTTGCCATCCAGTCAGAACGGGCCAGCCAGTCATGATCGGGCGGTGCAGATGTCCGCACAGGATCGCTTGTATCTGGCCGTGCCCCTTGATCGCTTCGGCAAAGCGGGCGAACCACGGTTCGGCAGCAGAGCTATCCATCCAGTCAATCCCGGACACGATCGGCGGATGGTGCATCACGATGATAGTTGGCGTGTCTGGATGGGCCTCCAGCTGCGCGCGCAACCACTGAACCCGGGCCTCGCAAAAAGCTCCGCCGTGCCGTCCCGGTTCAAGCGTGTCGAGCATGACTATCCGCGGGTTCGTTCCTTCGATTCCGTATTGGAAAAAGCCGCCATCGGGCCGGACTTGCTGGAACGCCGCACCGAAGGTGGCGCGATCATCGTGGTTGCCGACGATCGGCCAGACCGGGAACGGGCAATCCGCTAATGCCTCGGCCAGAATGCGATAGCTGGCCGCATCGCCGTGCTCGGTCAGATCGCCGGTCAGCAGCAGCAGGTCGGGCCGGTTCGGGCCATGCTTCAGGCGGTCAAGAACCTTACAAAACCGGCGCAGGTTGGGCTCGTCGGGGTGGTCCCGGTCAAAGCCGATATGAATGTCGGTTATTTGCGCGATCAGCACCGATCAGCCCTCCGGTTTGCGGCCAATTGCCGTCAGCTTGCGCTTAGCTCGATCCTGGCTCGGCGCCAGCGGCGAGGGATGGTAGGCATGACACATCGCGCAACCGGACGGTACATCGGCCTTGCTGCTGGTTTCGCCAAGATGGCAGGTGCGGCATTGCTTGATATCGGGCAGCAGCAGATCGGCCGAGGAAGCAGAGCGTTCTGCAGCATGGCAGCTGGAGCATTTCTCCTGTGCGTGCGGCTTATGATCGAACCAGCCATGCGCCATGAAGCGCGAGATTTGGGTTACCGGCATCACCCCCGGCTTCGCCCCATCCAGCTGCGGCCGGTGACATTCACCGCAAACGCCGCCGCGCGAAAGTGCGCGCTGAACCGAGCTTAGCCCGACATTGTGACCTGCGAAGTTGGCATAATATGCGCCGCCCGAGGCATAGTCTCCCGGGCGGCGGCGGCCAATGCTGATCGGGCTGGCAAGCGGCTCGGCTCCGTGATCGGAGGCATTGAGATCGGCCACCATCTGATCGATATCGCCGTGGCGGAGCGTGCGGAAAGTGGACCCGACCTTGTCGTAAGCCAGGCTGTGACAGCTCTCGCAATCGCGTTCCATATCAACCGGCTTGAAGCGCACCCCGTCCTCGGTCCCACGGTGACAGTTGGCGCAGCCGAGTGCTTGGCCATAGCCGCCAGCCGTGCCCAGCGTGATCGCCATCCGCGCGGCGCCACCGCGCGGATCAAGGTGGAGCTTATGCGGGAAGATCAGCCCGCTGTCCTCACGCGGATTGGCGTCGAGCGAGACAGAACTGATCCGGCGCGAGGATGCATCAGTCACGATCCGGGCCCTGAATTGCGGGTGAAGCGTGCCAAAATCAGCCGCATTGCCCAGCTTGGTGTCGCTCAACCGCTGGTTCAGAGTGCCATGGCAATCGGCGCAGAATTTTTGCCGGGTCGGCTCCATCCGGCCCGCACCTTCATGCTCGGTATGACAATCGACGCAGGCCCCCGCCCCCGGCTTGCCAAAGCCATGCGCCACGGTTTGCAACAGCTTCTCGCCAAATAGCGGCGTTGCCCTTGCCCCAGCTAGCCGCACTGCCGGTGCATGATCGTGGGCGCTTTTGTGGCAGGTCAGGCAACTGCTATCGCGGACCGATTCAAACGGTTTGACGTGGCATGATTGGCAAGAACCTTCGAGACCGTGATGGGCTGCGCTCAGCGGACCAGGATTCCAGCTGCGGTCGCCTATTGCGCGGATCGTGGGATCGGCCCTGCTGTTAAGGTGGCTAGCGATCGGGATCGCCAGAAACAGGCCAAGGATCAATGCCGCCAGCAGCCATGACAGCACCCGCTTCGACGGCATGACGCCCTTCAAGGTAAAGCTGCGCCCCGGATCGAGCCCCTCACCCTCGCCGCTGGCCGCCTCGATCCGTTGCAGGGTAAGCAGAACCGCGCCATCGGCATCGCGCGACACCCCGAGCCGGTGACTGCCAAAACCCAGCTCAGCCCCGGTAGCGGGATCAATCGAGGCGGAACTTGTGCTCGAACCATCCAGAGTGAACCCGAGCGAGCCAACCGCCTCCACCGTAACCCGCCCGCCCGGCTCAAGCGTCAGGCGAGCGTGGCGGGCATCCAGCGCCAGATCGGCGAGGTGAATATCGTTTTCCGCAGCGCGGCCCAGCGTCAGCTCATCGCGCACAATCTCGCGATCACGGACGATCTTGCGACCATCGACGGTGAACTCAATCTGCCGGATCCGGAAAGCCATGCTCGCCGCCCTACCAGTAGTAGAAAACGCTGATGATATGCGCAGTCAGCGCGGCGAGTAGCGCGAAGGTTGCCGGCACATGGACAAACAGCCACACCTCCAGCAGCGCCTTCAGCCGCAAATGCCGTCGCATCCGATCAAGCTGCGCCTTGCGCCGCCGGAGCAGCGCTTCAACTCGGGCGATGGCGGGATCGGTCGGCACTGGCCCGGCGCTGTCACAGCCCGCGATGGCAAGCTCGGTCGCCCCGCCGAGATATCTGCCTGAGAGCCGGCGCCACAGACCCTGGGCGAACGGATCTTCATTCAGTGCAGCCAGCACCCGCTCTGCATCGGCCTGCGCCAGCGGCTGGGCGGCCTCGTGAAGTTGGCGATCGACCGCAGCGATCCCATCGACCATTTGCGCCTCGGTCATCTCCTCACGATTGGCACTGAGTACGGATGGCAGCGCGGAATAGACCACAATGCCAAAAATACCCGAACCGATCACCAGCAGCATCAACAGATAGGCCAGCGAATGGACGTTCCAGCCCAGCTGAAACCCGGTATGCAGCGTGCCAATTACGATCAGCGCCAGCCCCAGATAGACATGCGCCGAGGTCCACGCCTTGAGCGACCACCCGCCTGGTGTCATCGCCCGCTTGCGCACCCCCAGCAGCGCCAGCCACACAATCAACCCCGCTCCGATGGTACCGAGCGCATAGCCATACCAGCTCCCGCCATTGGGCCGCGGCTGAATGTCAGCGATGATATAACCGATGATCGCGATCAGACTGATTACCAGCGCGATCTTGAGCCAGCGAAAACCCGCCAGTCGCAGGAACCCCTCGTGATCGGTGCTGGCCCGCCGCGCGCCCTGTGCAGCCTTTCGCGTAGTGCTGGTCATCAGCCCTCTGCCTCTAGCCGCGCGACCGAGAGGAAACCCTCTGGCGACACCCGGATCGCGGCGCCCGTCGGGCAGGCGCGCACGCAGGCCGGTCCGCCCTCAATGCCCGAACACATATCGCATTTGATCGCCTTTTTGGGTTGCTCGGCCCCGGCGGCAACATGCTTTTTGCGCCATTTCTTGCTCGGCTCGCCCGGGCCTGGACCGGCACCGAACAGCAGCCAGCTAAGCAGCGGCGGCTTGGCCGGCGGCACGCTGTCCATCCGGATCACGCCATAGGGGCAGTTACGCTGGCAATTTCCGCAACCGATGCAAGTGTCGTCGATTACCACCTCGCCATCCGGGCCGCGCTTGATTGCGTTGGGCGGGCAATCGGCCATGCAGTGCGGATGCTCGCAGTGGCGGCAGCTGGTCGGCACATGGAGGTGGGCATAGGTCCGCCCGGCCTCGCGATCGAGCCGCGACAGGCCATCATGGCTGTCGGCGCAGGCCTTTTCGCAATTGTCACAACCGACACAGAGCGTTTCGTCGATCAGCAACACATCGGTCGCCTCGCCGATGCCGTTGTCAATCAGGAATTGCGCGGTTTGCGAATACATGTCGACCACGCCGGAGAAATTGTCTTTCCGTCCTTCGACGAAGGCATTGATATCGCGCCGCGCCGCCATATCGGTTTGTGCCTTGCGGAGCAGCTCCGGCTTACGGGCCAGTAGCTGGGCAAAGGTATCGCCCGGCAGGCGAATCAATTCAGAACGGATCGCCGCCTTGACCGTGGCTGTGCGCCGACCGCCATCAATCAATGCCATTTCACCGACATAGGATCCGGCTGGAAGATACGACAGGAACACTGGCTTACCGCCAATCGACTTTTCAACAATCATCGAGCCGCGACGGATGATATAGATATCGTTGCCCTCATCCCCCTCAGTCAGCACCACTTCGCCAGCGCGTTTGGTCTGCACCTCGGCCCCGGCCACCAGTTCGCTGACATCGTCGCTGGTCAGGCCCGACCCGAACATTTGCAGCACCTGCCGCTCGATCGAGATCCGGGCCACTGCCCGTGCGGCACCTGGCGCCGTGGCCATCAGCTTGAGCGCGGCATTGCGGGAAAGCTCCACCACTATTGTGGATTCCGCCGCCCGAATCGTCGCCCCACGCCGCCGCCCAGAAATGAGACCCACTTCGCCAAAAATCGAACCTTGCTCGATTCTCACCGTCTGACCCGGGTCATCCTTGTTGACCTGCACCAGGACCGATCCTTCAACGATCGCGAACAGCGACGTTCCCGGCGCATTGCGCTCGAAAATTACCGCGCCGGCTGCAAAGTTCCTAACCTCGCTGTCGAGCATCAATTCGCGCAGCTGCAGCGGCGAAAGCTCGGTGAAAATGCTGACATTCCGGCCCAGCAGCGCCAACCATTCGCCAACCATGCGGTTGCCCGCAAGTGGTGCGAACTTGGCTGCAAGGATTGGCTCATCGGCAGGTTTGAGGGCTGTGTTGCCATTGATGAACTCGATCACATCATAGCCCTGGTTCAGGCAATGCTTGATCAGCGGGTATCCGGCCAGCGCTCCGATCACATGAATCCCGGGCGTGGTCGTCTCGAAGATGGGCGAGAGCACCGGAAACGCCTCTCGGTCAGGGCTGGTAAACTCGATCCCGCAGGCCTCGACAAAGCTGCGCGGTGCGGCCGAGCCCATCCGGGCGATGATCCGGTCGCAGGGAATGGTCTCCTGCCCGTCGCGCGTATCGAGGACCAGTTCGTCGGCGCGGACTTCGGCCGCAGAGGTTTCGTTGCGGATCGTTATTCGCCCGGCTGCCGCCGCTTCGGTCAGCAGCTTGACGTTAGCCTCTTTGGTTCGGGCAAAATCAGCCGCACGGTTAAGGATTGTCACCACATTGCGCTGGGCCGGATCGGCAGCCAGCCCAAGCGCATTCTCAATTCCAGCGTCGCCCGCACCAATCACAGTGATATGCTCGTCAACATACTCGCCCGGATCGTTAAGCTGGTATTGCACATGGGGCAGATCCCCGCCGGGGCAGCGCATCGTATTGGGGTTGCCCTGGGTTCCGATTGCCAGCACCACGACTTCCGCCTCAATCGCAGCCCCGCCTTTGAGCGTCAGGATGAAATTGCCTTTTTCTCCAGTGATCGCGGTCACCTCAGAATGGGGGCGGACGTTGATCTTCCGCTCGGCCGTTTGCCCATCCCAGTTACCCAGAATGCCCTCACGCTTGCCGGCATCGAAAGTGAGGTCGGATCGCAGGACCAGCGCGGCAGGCGTTGCCATCACATGCTTGCCTTTCTGATATTTGTAGATCGTATCAGAGAGGTGGTCGGCCTTTTCGAGCAGGATATGCGACAGCCCCAGCGCTGCAGCACGCGCCGCAGCACTTAACCCGGCGGGGCCGGAACCAACTATCGCAATCCGAAACCGCCCACTCACCACAATTTCCCCGGTTCGACCAAGCACACCGATTGCATTATCTGGGAAATTTGCGCAATCCTTCGGATAAGTCATCTCCGCAGGCTGCCATCAGCTTGGGGACCAACTATGGACCTGAATCACGCCATGACACAAGCCAGCCGCAAAGGTTTCCCAGCAGGAAAAATCACGCTGGTCCTCGCCGGATTCGCGCTGGCCTTTGCGATTGGTTATTCCATCTCGAAAGACCGCCGGGCTCCCGCTGTTTCCAGTGCGCCAAGCATAGCCCAAGCTGCCAAGCCGCAGTCGCTTGAAGGGCTTGAACAAGCCGCCAATGCCAGCCCCACTGACGCTGCCGTTTGGCAAACGCTGGGCGCGGCCTATTTCGGGCAGGAGCTGTTTGACGATGCGGTTCGCGCCTTTGCCAAGGCAACCGCGATTGATCCAGCCAGGGCGATGCTGTGGTCCGCGCTGGGCGAAGCAAGGGTCATGGCCAGCCGCACCGATCCGATGCCGGCAGAAGCTGCCGCCAATTTTGCACGTGCGGTCTCGCTCGATCCCAAGGATCCGCGCGCACGCTATTTCCTGGCGGTGAAGAAGGACATCAGTGGCGATCATGCCGGAGCGATTTCGGATTGGCTGGCGCTGCTGGCGGAAACGCCGGCTGACGCCCCATGGCGGCCTGATCTGGTCCGGACCATCGAACAAGTTGGCAAGATCAACCGAATTGATGTGGCCGCCAAGCTGGCTGCGATCACACCCAGGGCTCCTGCGTTGCCGGCGGCGGCGCGCGCTATTCCCGGGCCATCGGCAGCAGACCTCAGCGCCGCAGCTTCGATCCCACCGCGCGAGCAAAACCGGATGGCAGAGGAAATGGTCGTCCGGCTGGAAGCGCGGCTGGCCAGCAAACCCGATAATATCGATGGGTGGATCATGCTGATGCGCAGCCGAATGACGCTGGGCCAGCCGGACAAGGCTTCCACCGCCTTGAAATCAGCCCTTGCAGCCAATCCCGCTCAAGCAGGCCAGCTGCGCCAGCAGGCGGATATTCTGGGCGTCCGTTAAGAAAACCTGCCCCAAATTTCCCACAGGAATACCACGAAAGTCAAAACCAGCCCGATCTGGAAACTGCGGTAGGCATAGCCCAGAAAGCGGTACTTCTTGCGCTGCAATACCTGGCCGTTCTGATAAACATCGCGCAACATGGTCCGGAAAACCTGCTCGTCGCTGCGCAGTTCGGCCAGCACCTGGTCGGTGAACTCCTGTTCGCTGAGCTTTGAGAATACCCCGAAAAACAGCAGATTCGGATTGTCTGGTCCAGGTGTCTTGCCGCCGATCGAGGGGACTACTGCGGCAACCGCCAACATCGCGGAGATGAACGCAAACAGCGCCAATACCATCAGCGATGCCGGGAATTGGCCGCGCGCGGCCTGGCCGACAGTGATGGTGAAGACCACGAAGGTCGCGCCCATCAGGATGCTCGCTTTCTGATCAGCCATCTGGCTGAGTGAGAGGTTGGCCTGGGTGGCGGTTCGCAACAAATGGATCGCATGCACTGAAAATGCCGCCGGTGAAGGCAATCCCTTGGTTGGTTCATTATCCGGCATAGGCACCTGTGCTACACAACGCCAAAGGCCAGCATCGCATCGGCGACCTTCTTGAACCCGGCGATATTGGCCCCTTTGACATAGTCGATGTAACCGCCGCCTTGAGTCCCATAAATGCGGCAACTTTCATGGATACCATCCATGATATCCTTGAGCATCTGCTGCAATTCCTCTTCGCGCCAGGCGCGGCGACCGGAATTCTGGCTCATCTCCAGCCCGGAAACCGCCACTCCGCCAGCATTCGCCGCCTTGCCCGGTGCGAACAGGATCTTTGCCGCCTTGAACACGTGAACCCCTTCAAGGTCAGTTGGCATATTGGCGCCCTCGGCCACCGCCTTGCAGCCATTGGCAACCAGCGCGCGGGCATCGGCGCCCAGCAGTTCGTTCTGCGTGGCACAGGGTAGCGCGACATCGCAAGCCACGTTCCACGGAGTTTTGTCGGCATGGAAACTGGCGCCTTTGAACTCCTCGCAATATTCCTCGATCCGCCCGCGTCGGTGGGTCTTGTGGGCTTTGACCCAATCGATCTTGGCTTGTGTAATCCCATCGGGATCGTGGATGAACCCACCCGAATCCGAGAGCGTCAGTACTTTGCCACCCAGTTGGACGATCTTCTCCGCCGCATGGGTCGCGACATTGCCCGAGCCTGAGATCACCGCCGTTTTGCCTTGCAGGTCCTCACCCTTGGTGGCGAGCATATTGGCGAGGAAATAAACCGCGCCATAGCCGGTCGCCTCGGTCCGGATCAGCGAGCCGCCGTATTCGAGCCCCTTGCCGGTAAGCACCCCGGTAAACTGATTGGTGATCCGCTTGTACTGGCCGAACATATAGCCAATCTCGCGCCCGCCCACGCCAATATCGCCTGCGGGTACATCCACATCAGCGCCGATATGGCGATAAAGCTCGGTCATGAAACTCTGACAAAAGCGCATGATTTCGCGTACGCTCTTGCCCTTGGGATTGAAGTTTGAACCGCCCTTCCCCCCGCCCATCGGCAGGCCGGTCAGGGCATTCTTGAAAGTCTGCTCGAACGCGAGGAATTTGAGGACGCTCTCGTTGACACTGGGGTGAAAGCGAATCCCGCCTTTGTAGGGGCCGATTGCATTGTTGTTCTGGACCCGCCAGCCGCGCTGAACCCGGATGTTGCCAGCATCGTCTTCCCAGCAAACACGGAACGAAACGATCCGATCCGGCTCGGCGATCCGGCGCAGGATCTGCTGGGCATGATACTCTTCCTTGTCGGCGATGAAGTCGAAGATGTCCTCGGCAACTTCCTGAACCGCCTGGCAAAACTCTGGCTGGTGAGGATTGCGCCGGTTGACCCCGGCCATGAAGCCCTGAAAATCAACGTGATCCGATGCCGCCATAAGTCCGTCCCCCGGGTTGCAAGACCAAGATATGCCCGCTCCAGCCGCTTGTATAGTGCTAGAACGGACGAGATCAGCGCTGCGTCAAGAGATCGCGCGTTTGTGCAATGGTGGAGATGCCGCGGCGGCCATCGATCCGGTCCAGCTGCACCACCACATCGATCAACGAGGCGGCATATTCCAGCGTCTCCTGCCGGGCGAGGCCGATCCCCGTTTGCATGGCCATCAACGCGATCTGTTCCAGCGCGCCGCGCGGACTATTGGCATGAACGGTCGAAAATGAGCCAGGGTGACCGGTGTTGATCGCCCGCAAGAAGCTGACAGTTTCTGTCCCGCGCAGCTCGCCCAGCACGATCCGGTCAGGCCGCAGCCGCAGCGCCGCTTGCAGCAGCTCATTGGCAGAGATTTTCGCTTCGCCCAACTCGCCCTTCACCGCAATCAGGCCGACGCCATTGGCACTGGGCAGCCGCAGCTCAGCAGTATCCTCGACCAGAACCACCCGCTCATGTCCCGGGATTTCGCGCAGCATCGCACCCAGGAAAGTGGTTTTCCCGGTCGATGTCCCGCCTGAAATCAGGATGGTTCGCCGCCGGGCAATCGCATCGCGCAGGAAAGCAATCGGCTCGGCCATCGGATCGGGCGACGCTGTGACGACGGCTGGCAGGATCGGTCCGCGATCATAGGCATCAAGCTCGAGGTTAAGCCGCCGGTGACGGCGGATCGCGAGCGCCCAGTGGCGGCGGGTTGCAGGCGGTCCAATCAGCTGGATTCGCGCACCATCTGGCAAAGTTGCGGCCAGCAGGGGATGCTCGCGATTGATCCCCTGGTGGCTAATCCGGGCTACTTGCTCGGCCAGCCGTTGCAGCAGCTGGTCATCGATTTCAGGCAAATCAATCCGCTGCATTCCCGGCCGCTCGGCGTCCTCGATCCACAGCTCACCCGGCCGATTGACCAGAATCTCGGTTACCGTCTCCCGGTCTAGCCATTGGCGAAACGGGCCAAGATAGGCATCAAGGTAGACACTACGCGGCGCGGGTTCATCCGCTTTGGCCTGCCCCTGCGGCAATACATGGACCGCTCCATTCATTGCGTGCTGACCTTGGAGAAATCGAGATCGCGCGCCGTGAACACGCGGATCGGCTCGCCCTGACGCACCCGGACAGTCGGACCGATCTGGCCGGTTTGACCAATCGCGCTGGCTGCCGCCGATTGCCCGCCGCCGGCGACAATCACTCCGGCATTGCCACCAATCGCCGACAACCCGCCGATAACCGAGAGCAGCAATGCCGAGCCGAACCGCTCAAAGAAATGGGTGTTGACCTTGCCGGCAAGGCCGGTCTCGCCCGAAAACCCGACCGCGGGCGAGGCGATGTTGACCGAGACTCCATCCGGACGGATCAGCCGCGTCCAGATCACATAGGCCCGCTTCTGGCCGGCCTGAAGCCCGCTTTTGTACTGACCGATCAGCCGCGATGAGCGCGGCACCAGCACCCTGCTGCCATCGAACGAACGAACATCGGCGCTGACGATCGCCCGGACGTAACCTGGCACATCGGTGTCGATTGCAGTTTCGAGGATCGCCGGAATCAGCGTGCCCTGCGTTACCGTAGTCTTAGGATCGATCATCGCGGTTGCGCGAGCGGTGGACCCGCCTACCCCGCCAAGCCGCGCCGAGAATTCATCGCTTGGCGGCCCTCCCTCGATCGCCGGGCCAGTCTCAGGCTCAGGCAGCGCACTGGCGTCAAAGATCACTGTGGGTGAGGCGTTGGGATTGGCGGAAATGGACCTGCCCACTAGCTGCTGCTGCTGCTGCTGCTGAGGTGGCGCGGCAAGCACGGCCTGCTGCGGCGGAGTGGCCAGCACAGGCGCGGGCATTGGCGTAATCGCCTCTTCCGGAACTTGCGGTGCCACCGCCACCGGCGCGGCGGACTTTGGCAATGGTTTCTGCACGGTTCGGGCGCTGTCCATGGTCCATAGGGTGGCTGCCCCCAGTGCACCGATCAGGATTGCGCCTGCGGCAAGGCCCAGCACATCAGATCGCGGGCGACGCTGGGTGACGGCGGGCAGGACATTGCGGGTCGCAAGATCGATCACCTGGGCGGTTTGGCCCTCACGCGGATCTCGATCATTGGCAGCTGACAGGCCGGGGTTACTTCTTAAAATCTGGCGCATTGTCATTTCCCCTTCGCTGCGGTTTGCTGCGCCAGAGCAGCGGCTGGCCGGGTGCGCTGGCGCTCACCCTTGAATTCCAGGGTCGCGCTATCCCGGCCAGAACGCAGGATAATCAAGCCCGGAACGCCATCGAGAACAATCAAGCCGTCCCGCACTGCGAAGTTCACCGGCCCCTCATCACCGCGCTCATTGCGAATAAGAATGGCTGGCATGGATACTCCTGGTGCCCAGCTCAGGTATGTCGCGACCCCATCGTCATAGACTCGCGATGGAACCAGCTTGTCCTTGCCCCGCGATTTCCACGCGAAATTGAGCGTTGTGGGATTAACCGGGCGCGCGACCAAACCGCCGCCTGGCAGCTTCGCTCCCGGTTTCGAAGCCTCGTCCGCATAAGTGAAGCGCAGCACGTAAAGCGGGCTCGCCTCGGCGTTAACATGAAGATCGAACAGATAGGTATGGCGGTCCGTAATCACAGTCATATTGGTCCGCGCGCGCGCACCCAGTGGCTTTACAAACAGAATGTTGGCCCGCTTGTTTGGAGTAATTTGCCAACTGGTCGAATCGCCCACCGCGACATTTTCAATATGCTCATCCGGGGCGAAGATAACCGATGCCTGGACGCCCATCCGCCCCTCGATCCTTACCACCTCTTCGCTGTTATAGACGCGCGTGACCAGCCGCGCATCCCCGGCCGAAGCGGGCACCGCGGCCGTCAACACGGTAGCAGCCAGAATAAAGCGGATCATCGGAACATCTCCTTGACGGGTCGAGGCTGAGCGCGGAACCGACTCCCAATCCCGCGCGCACGCTGCGCTGAAACGGGCGGAAGCGCGTGCATTGTGCCCGCCATTTGCGTAACCACAGTGCGGCTGCTGCGGGTGTGGGCAGAAGACGTGCCCTGCGATCCAGAGGCACCGAGCGTAGAATTGGTCATGGTGGCAAGTGCAATCCCGCTGCGCGCTGAGGCCATACCATAGCTTTGTGGCGCACTCACCAGGAGCGGAGCGATTCCAGTTGCCGGACTTCCGGTTGGCTCGCTTTTTTCGGGTGCCAGCCCAAAAACGCTCCAGCCTGAAACCATCGCTCCGGACACCTTGAGCACCATGCCGATCAGCGCGATATGAACCGAGGTGATCAGGAACAGCGCCAATGCGGCGCGGCCATCAACTCCTTCACCACTGCTCAAATTGGCCACTACCGGGACCAGCAGTTCCAGCATCAACCCGCCGCCAAGCACCACGAACAAAGGCGTGATCGCTGTCATCACGACCCCGCGCAACCAACCGGCACAGAGCCCGCGGGTTCCTGCGAACAGCCCGAGGACGACAAACACCGGTCCCACCCCGAGCAACACCGCCAGCGCGATGCGCGACGCAACCAGCACGCCAACCGTACCCAGCAGCAGCAGCACCGCCGCCAGCCACATCAGATTTTCGGGGGTGAAGCTGCCCTGCGCAGCCGCCGCCGGCTGGCCATTTTGACCCGCAGTGCCAACCTCGGCAATCGCGGCGAAGACCATATCGATCCGGTCGGCAAATATCTGCGTGGCAGAGCCACTCGCGCCAGTCAGCACCGAGGCGATCTGATCGGGTGCGCCGATTGCCAGATTCCACACCACCCCTTGATAAGCGACCCAGCTAGTCGCAAAGGTCAGCACAAAACCAAGCGTCAGCATCCTGGGCGTCAATGCGGAAATGCCGATCCGGCTGCGGCCCGTCAGCAGCGAAATCGCGAAGAAGGCGATATACAGCGTAAGGATAATTGTCAGCGCCGGAAGCAATGCACCGCCGCTGCCGAACAACCGCCCAAAAGCAGCCGCTGTACTCTCATTGGCAAGGCAATCGACAGCTCGCAGCGCCGGGGCAACGCCCGCCGAGGCCTGAGCAGTCAAGCTATCGCAGACGCTCATTCAGCGGCCTCGATCCACATCGCATCGCTCTCGGTTTCGCCCGGCCATAACGCGCCGGTCAGCGCTGGATACCAGTTCTCCGGCAAATCGCCGTATTCGGCACGCAGTGCATCCAGCCGCCGCACGGTGCTTTCCCGGCCCGACAGGATCGTCAGTACTTCCGGCATCCCGGACAGATCGAGCCTGACAACCACCGAGGCATCGGGTTGGCGCACCAGGAAACAGCGGCTCTGCGCAGGCAGCGTGCGGATCAGATCAAGCTCGTGAGTAGTGAGCCCGAAGCCCTCGCAATAATCCTCCGCCCGGGCGCGCGCATTGGGCATGAAAATCATTGTCGCAGTCTGCTCGACCAGCGCCGTCGCGATCCGGCTGTCGAGTGCATCGCGTGCGCTTTGGGTGGCAAAGCCAACCAGCGCATTGCGCTTGCGCAGGGTTTTGAGCCAGTCACGGATGCGCGCTGCAAAAACCTCGTCGTCCAGCGCTTTCCAGCCCTCATCGATCAGCACCAGCGTCGGCTGGCCGTCGAGCCGCTCTTCAACCCGGTGGAACAGATACATCATGGTCGGGGTTCGCAGCCGCGGTGTCTCCAGCAGTGCCGTCATATCGAAGCCCAGCGTGGCAGCGGACAAGTCCAGCCGGTCCCCGCCTTCGGGACGTGGTGCATTGTCGAATAGCCAGCTGTGTTCGCCATTCTGGATCCACGGATCGAGCCTACTGGCCAGATCGCCCGGCTCGGGCCGTCGGCTGCCGGCCAGCAGTTCACGGAAATGGGTCAGCCGCCGAAGCGAGGCCTGATTGGCAAAGGCCGCATCAACCGCGCCGGCAATAGTCGCTAGTTCCTCCGGGCCAATAGCGGCCAGCAACACTCCCAGCCAATCGCGCAGAAAAGCTCTATTTTCGGGGTTATCGGGTAACGCCAGCGGGTTGAACCCGGTCGGCTGTCCGGCGGCTATCCGGCTATAGCGCCCACCGATACCCCGGACAAAAACCTCGGCCCCGCGATCCTTGTCGAACAAAATCGTGCGCGGGCTGAACTTCTGCGCCTGCGCCGCCAGGAAGTTCATCACCACCGTTTTGCCTGAACCGGATGGGCCGATGATCGAGAAATTGCCGAGATCGCCTCCGCCAGTGCCGGATGCGTGGAAGTTGAAAAAGAACGGCGTTGAACTGGTGGTCTGGAGCAGCGTCACCGCTTCGCCCCAATGATTGCCGCTCGCCTGACCCAGAGCGAAGCCATGGAACGAGCCGAGGCAGGCCATATTCGCACTGGAAATCAGCGCGCGGCGCACCAGATAGGCCTCATTGCCGGGGAACTGCCCCCAGAAGCCGGGCTCAAGATTCACATCCTCGCGGACCACAACTGCCCCCGCGTCAGCCAATGCGGCAGCGCAGGCGGAGGTCAACTCGTCCAATTGTTCCAGCCGCTTTGCCCGGACCAGGACGGATAAATGGTGATCGCCAAAGGCGACTGACCCCACGCCCAATGCATCGCGTGCGGCCACCATTTCGCGGCGTTCGGCCATCGCTTCTTCGTCCGCTGACTTAAGTCTGCGAATTGCAAGATCGATCCGCTCGCGCGCGACCTGCCGATCGGACGGCGCGTAGCTCTCGCTCAGTACCATTTCGCACGGCAGCCGCAACAATGCATCGGTCAGGCCCGGTGCAGTACTGTCCGGGTAGTCCTTCAAAGACAGCAGTGCGCCAAAATCACTACCCGATGCGCCGCGCAGTTCCAGTGCATCCAGCCCGAAGTTGAGCCGGCGATAAGGCAGCATCCGCCCAATCACGGTGCCGTCTGCCGGCCGGCGCACAGGGCGCATTTCGCCGTTATACAGCGTGCTGAGCAGTTCGAGCACTTCCGAGCAAGTGCCGCCAGCGCCATCATAATCGCCGAGCAGCCGGGCGTCATAAGCACCAAGCGAAGCGAGCATCGCCGAAGCGGCACCGCGCAAGGCGCGCAGATCATCCGGATCGGGCTCGAGCGGAGCGCCTTGGCGCCGAAGCATCCGCGAGAACCGCTCAGCCCAGCCCGCCTTGCCCCGCGCTGGGCGGCGCAGCAGCGTGACGAACTGATCGTTGACGAACAGCGTTCCAGCCGCAAGCCGTTCTTGCCAGCGTGCGTCGATATGTGCGGCCAGTGGATCGCCGAATTGCGCATCGAGTGCAACATCCACACGGCGGCGAACGATGTGATGATACAGGACGATCCGCGCATCAAGCGCACTGCGCAGCAACACTTCGCGCATCGCGGCATGGGCGTTCAACTCTTCGCTTTCCGCCGTTTCAAAATTCAGCCCGGGCACCAGCAGCGAGATCATCACCGATCCGTCGCTCAGCAGCACTACATTTTGATCGACCAACGAATGATAGGGCAGCCTATCACCGGCCAAGGCTTCTTTCCTGGCCCACGAGGCGGCTCCTGCAATTTGCTTCATCATTCTCTCTCTCTTATGCTGCGTAGCTGTTGCAGCCCCACTTTGCCCAGTTGCGAACCCGCGGGCAGCGGCTCACTTTTGTGATCCAAAGATCGAACACGCGCGGCTCACGCAGCGATGCAAGATAACCGACGGCGTGGATCAACAGCGCTGCCGGTAACACCACAAAGCTCTTGCTGATAAGGAAGAGCTCGGTTGTTACCGCCGCGTTGATCACGAAAAAACTAAAGGTCACCCCGGCAAACATTTGCGGCCGGGTAAGCGCACGATGGAGTGGATAGCGGACCAGTTCCCCGACTTGCGACATCGGTCTGCCTCAACCTCCCAAGGTTGCGGATTGAATGCCGGTCACAATCGCCCCGGCACCAAACAGGACGAAACAGCCGATGATCACGGTTGCGCCAAAGCGCCAGTTCAACCGGCCGGTCAGCATCATGAAGCCCACCGCTGCGACGGCCATGACCGCAACTGCCGTGGCGACATTGCCCATCAGCGTTCCCTGCAACCAGGCCAAGGCCGCAACGATCGGACCAGAGCCCTGCGGATTGACGGATTGCGCGTAAGCGGCCTGTGGTGCGATGGCAAACAGGGCGGTAAGTGCGCTCATCGATAGACGCATCGTTGTTATCTCCGGGTAATAGGGGACAGCCGCGCGATAATCGCGGCAACATAGTTCTGAGTTTCGGCAATGCGCGGGATACCCCCGGCTTGCTGCACGCGCCCTGGCCCGGCATTATAAGCTGCCAGTGCCTTTTCCAGATCACCGCCGAAGCTGTCTAGTTGTTGGCGCAAATATCGAGCACCGCCTTCGAGGTTAGCGTTGGGATCGCTTGGATCAACCCCCATCTGTCGAGCCGTGCCTGGCATCAGTTGAGTGAGCCCGCGAGCCCCCACCGGCGAGACGGCACCGCTGTGCCAGCGGCTCTCTTGCCAGACCAGCGCTTCCAGCAAGGCGGGGCTGATGTCATATTTGGTCGCAAGCTCACCCACGCGGGCGCGCCATTGAAGCGGAGCCGCGCTATCGGCGATGATCGTTTCAGAAACGGCCTCTTCGCGCGTTGCTTGCACTGGAGCACCTGCAACCACGCCAGCACCGCGTGTTCCGCCCGCAACCCAGCTGTGGGTTGAACCGCTTATTTCCAGCACATCAGCCTGCGCCGGAAAAGCGAGCAAAAGCCCGAACCACCCGGCAATAGCCAGTCCAAATCTTGATCCATCTCGCACCGCTTAGGCCCTCCCGCGGATAGTCGAGATAAATGGTTAACGCAATAATTCGCAGCTCACCAGCCAAGGGAGCACTCCGCTGTGGCTAACTGCGGCCAAAACGGGCTGAACGGTTCAACCCGGCGGCTGAGTGGTTCAACCAAGCAACAATCGCGATCCAGCCCAGATGGTCAACGCGGCCGTTAACCAGCGGATCATCCGTTCGGGCAGCCACCGCAATGCCATCAAACTGCCCAGCTGGCCCCCGATCACCACGGCGACAAGCAAGGGCAATCCGCCTGAGAGCGCCTCGGCAAAACGGCCAGGTCCGGCCTTGGCGAGTTGGCCTGCCAGCCCGGCCATTGAATTGATCAGGATGAACAGGCTGGTCGTTGCGGCAATCTGCCGCGCGCCGTTCCAGCGGGTGAAGTGAAGCAGCGGCGCGAGGAATATCCCGCCGCCAATCCCGACCAATCCAGCCAGATAGCCCAGCGGCGCAGCGATCAGCGGCATGAACCGCGCCAGACTGTTCGGCTCGCTCTGGGCATCGGGTGTGCGAGGAAGTAACAACGCCAGCCCGGCCAAAACCAGACTGGCCCCCAGCAGCACCAGAAAATGCGCTTCCTTGATCGGCGTCAGTCCACCCAGGAATGCCAGCGGCGCGGCAACCAGCGCCACCGCCAGCGCGCCGCGCCATGGCATCGTTCCCGCGCGGGCAAAGCGGATCGTCGCCCCGCTGACCACCACGATGTTGCAGGCCAGCGAGAGGATCGGCAGCAGCCTAAAATCAAACCCCGCCAGCGATAGCAGCGCGCTATAAGTCGATCCGCCGCCAAAGCCGACCGAGGCGTAAAGCAAGGCAGTGGCGAAGAAGCCAAATGGTAGCCAGATCATTGTAGTTTGCCCTGTTCAGTTCAACCGGCAGCACCGTGACAATGCTTGTATTTCTGCCCCGAACCGCATGGACACAGCGCATTGCGCGACAGGCCAAGCTCGGCATAGGGATCGCCCGCCGAAGCAAGACCGGTTCCCAGCGCGCCAAGCATCGCGGCTGAACCCGGCGTGCGTGCCCCCGCATCATCCTCGCCGGTGAAGGGGTCGATATGACTGGTCAGGAAATCGGGCAGTTCCGGCAGTTGCAGCGCTTCAGTATTGGGCATGCTGAGCTGGCTGTTGGACAGAATCCGGGTAACGTCCTCGCGAATGATTTCCAGCATCTTCTCGAACAGGCCAAAGGCTTCCTGCTTGTATTCGTTAAGCGGCGTCTTCTGGGCATAGGCGCGCAGGAACACGACCTGGCGCAGCGCATCGAGCGTCGCCAGATGTTCCTTCCAGAAGTGATCGATCCGCTCAAGCAGGACGCTCTTTTCGACCTGGCGCCAGATCGAGAGATCGCCGCCCATCTTTTCATCCATATGCGCATCGGCAAGCTGGCTGATCCGTTCCTCGATCACATCCGGCTCGATCCCGTCCTCGCTCAGCCAAGCCTCGATCGGCACCGTAATGCCCGCAACTTCGGCGACCCGTGCCATCAGCCCCGCAATGTCCCATTGCTCGGGATAAGAGCCCGGAGGGCAGGCATCACCGACCAGTGCATTGATCGTATCGCGGCGCATATCAACCACCACATCGTCGACCGCATCGGCATCCATGATATCGGCGCGCTGTTCGTAGATCACCTTGCGCTGATCATTCATCACATTGTCATATTCGACGACTTGCTTGCGGGTATCGTAGTTTCGCGCTTCAACCTTTTTCTGCGCGGTTTCGATCGCCTTGGACAGCCACTTCGACCCGATCGCCTCACCATCGGCGAGGTTCGAATTCATCATCCGTGAAAACAGCGTGTCCGGTCCGAAGATCCGCAGCAGATCATCCTCAAGACAGAGGTAAAACCGCGACAAGCCCGGGTCCCCTTGCCGGCCCGAACGGCCGCGCAGCTGATTGTCGATCCGGCGGCTTTCATGGCGTTCCGTGCCGAGCACGAACAATCCGCCCGCAGCCAGAACCTGCTGGCGCTCGGCTTCGATTTCAGCCTTGAACCGGGCAATCTCGGCCTCGCGCGCCGGGCCTTCGGGCGTGTTCTTGAGCTCGTCATCCATGCGGAATTCCAGGTTTCCGCCCAGCTTGATGTCAGTCCCGCGCCCGGCCATGTTGGTGGCAATTGTCACTGCCCCCAGCCGCCCGGCTTGCGCCACGATATGCGCCTCCATCTCGTGGAACCGGGCATTCAGCACCGCGTGCTTGACCCCTTCCTGGTTAAGGAACTCGGACAGCATTTCTGATTTTTCGATCGAAACCGTGCCGACCAGCACCGGTTGGCCAATCGCGTTCTTTTCGGCGATCGCCTTGGCGATGGCCTGGAACTTGTCTTGGGTGTTCTTGTAGAACTCGTCTTCCTCATCAACCCGCAGCACTGGGATATTGGTCGGGATAGTGACCACGTTCATCTTGTAAATGTCGAAGAACTCCGCCGCCTCGGTCGCCGCGGTACCGGTCATGCCGGACAGTTTGGGATACATTCGGAAATAATTCTGGAACGTGATCGAGGCCATTGTCTGGTTCTCAGGCTCGACCTTCACCCCCTCCTTGGCTTCGACCGCCTGATGCAACCCGTTCGACCAGCGCCGGCCATCCATCATCCGCCCGGTGAACTCATCAATAATGATGATCTTGTCGTCCTTGACGATGTAATCGATGTCGCGCTTGAACATCACATTGGCCTTGAGAGCCTGGTCAAGGTGGTGGACCACCTGGGTGTTCTCTACATCATACAGGTTCGAGCCAACCAGCAATCCGGCTGCCTCGAGCATCCGTTCAGCCTTTTCGACCCCGTCTTCGGTCAGCGTGATGCTTTTTGATTTTTCGTCGGCCTCATAATCCTCGGGCACGATCTGCAGCACGACCGCGTGGACCTGGGCATAGAGCTCTGACTTATCGTCGGTCGGTCCCGAAATGATCAGCGGGGTGCGCGCTTCGTCGATCAGGATCGAATCGACCTCGTCGACAATCGCGTAATTGAAGTGGCGCTGGACCATCTGGCCGCGCTCATGCTTCATGTTGTCACGCAGATAATCGAAGCCAAGCTCGTTGTTGGTGGCATAGGTAATATCGGCCTCATAGGCCGCGCGCCGTTCATACTCGGGCATGTTTGGGACAACGACCCCGACGGTCAGCCCGAGGAAAGTGTAGATCTGGCCCATCCATTCGGCATCGCGCTTGGCCAGATAATCATTGACCGTAACGACATGGACGCCCTTGCCTTCGATCGCATTGAGATAAACCGCCAGCGTTGCCACCAGGGTCTTGCCCTCACCGGTCCGCATTTCGGCGATTTCACCGCGATGAAGCACGATGCCGCCGATCATCTGAACATCGAAATGGCGCATCCCCAGCGCGCGTTTACCCGCCTCGCGCACAGTGGCGAAGGCTTCGGGCAGGATATCCTCCAAAGTTTTTCCAGCCGCGAGGAAAGTCCGAAACTTGCCCGTCTGAGCCGCCAGCTCGTCATCGGTCAGCGCTTCGATCTGGCTTTCAAAGGCGCTGATCTGGCGCACGACCTTGTCGAGCGATTTGACGTAACGATCATTGGATGAGCCGAAAACGGCTTTGGCGATGGCGCCGATCATAGGAAATTCCAGGATTTTGTGATGTCAGGAGGTGGTTTTGTGCCGCGTGTGGCCAGAATACTTGCCGGGCCAAAGCATGGCCGCACGGCGAAACTGTCAGCTTGGCAACGCGCTATTCGTAGGCGCGGTCAGCACTGAACAGAACTGATGGGGTAATCACCCGTGGATGCGCCGGACGGACGGGCGAAGCATCAACTTCACGGCGCTTATGCGTGGCCACCGGCGCAGCGGCCACCGCTGCTTGGCAGGAGACAGAGTGTGCACTGCCAGCGCCAGCTTCAAGCGCACCGATTTCGGTATCCCTGGCACCGCATAGCCGCGCCTGCGCAGGGGATACCTGCGTAACAAGGCCAGCTAGAACAGCCAGCAGGGCGAGAAGTAATCGGTTCATCTGGCGCAACATATAGGCAGCCCACCGCCCAGCGTCCAGCCTTGGCCGTGATAATCGCGCAAACCGCCCAGAGCCATCAGCCGAAACGAGAGACGCCGCGTTTGCCCTGGGCAAACGCGGCGCAGTATTTTCTCAGACCGCGAGACCGTTATCGGCCTGCGCGATCAGCAAGCAGGCAGCCTTAGTTGACCGCGTCCTTGAGGCCCTTGCCGGCCTTGAACTTGGGCTGGGTCGAAGCTTTGATCGTCATCGGCTCGCCGGTGCGCGGGTTGCGACCGGTTGATGCCTTGCGCTTAGCAACCGAGAAAGTGCCGAAACCGACAAGGCGAACTTCGTCACCCTTCTTGAGTGCGGCAGTAACCGCATCGAACACGCCTTCGACGGCCTTGCTGGCGTCGCTCTTGGTCAGGCCGCTCGAATCGGCAACTGCGCTAATCAGATCATTCTTGTTCATAACGGGAACCCCTACCTCATGTGAAACTGGTATCGCTTTAATGGTCTCAAAGCTGCGCCGGAATTGACCCGCTTTTACGCAGGCTGTCAAAGCCAAATACCGGGTTTTTTCACCAATTATCCACGTTATTCCGCCGCTTTCGGCAAAGCGAGCGCCAGATGCGACGATTGAATCGATTTGCCGCAGCGCAGCAAACCGAATCCGCCGTCGATTCGCTGCGTTGCAACACGCCTAAATTGGCAGCACGAATCAATGAGCGGTGTGGTTTGGTCCAGAACCGGGAGTTCCAGCGCTGCCCGGCTGGCTCGCCAGATCGTCTGCCTCGGTCCATTCGATCGCTTCAAGCGGTTTGACCAAAGCGATTGCCAACACCTCGTCAACATGGCTGACGGGGATGATCTCCAGCCCGGCTGTAATATTGGCCGGGATCTCGGCCAGGTCCTTGGCGTTCTCTTCGGGGATCAGCACGGTTTTGATTCCGCCGCGCAGAGCCGCAAGCAGCTTTTCCTTCAAGCCGCCGATCGGCAACACCCGCCCGCGCAATGTAACCTCACCGGTCATCGCGACATCCTTGCGCACTGCAATCCCGGTCAGCGTCGAGACGATCGAGGTGACCATGCCAACCCCGGCGCTGGGTCCGTCCTTGGGCACCGCTCCCTCGGGAAGGTGGATATGGATATCCTTGCGCTGGAACAGCGTCGGCTTGATTCCATAAGCCGGACTGCGCGCGCGAACAAAGCTGAAGGCGGCCTGGATGCTTTCATTCATCACCTCACCCAGCTTGCCGGTGGTCTTGACCGCACCCTTGCCCGGAACGGTAACGCTTTCGATGGTCAGCAATTCGCCGCCAACCTCGGTCCAGGCCAGGCCCGTCACCGCGCCAACCTGGTGCTCTTCTTCCGAAACGCCGTGACGATACTTGCGGACCCCGGCGAACTCGCCAAGGTTTTCGGGTGTGATGGTGATCGCAGTTGCTTTGCCCTCAAGGATCCGGCGCAGACTTTTGCGGGCCAGCCGGGCGATCTCGCGCTCTAGCGTGCGGACCCCGGCTTCGCGGGTGTAGTAACGCACCAGATCGAGCAGCGCCTCGGTTGTCAGGGTGAACTCGCCCTGTTTCAGACCATGCGCCTCAACCTGCTTTTCAACCAGATGCAGCTCTGCAATCGCGACCTTCTCATCCTCAGTGTACCCTTCAAGCCGGATTATCTCCATGCGGTCTAGCAGGGCTTGTGGCAGGTTAAGGCTGTTGGCGGTGCAGACGAACATCACGTCCGAAAGATCATAATCGACCTCAAGATAGTGGTCCTGGAACTTGGAGTTCTGTTCCGGATCAAGCACTTCAAGCAATGCCGAGGCCGGATCTCCGCGGAAATCCTGACCCAGCTTGTCGATCTCATCCAGCAGGAACAACGGGTTAGAGGCACCGGCTTTACGCAGATTGGTGATGATCTTGCCCGGCAGCGAGCCAATATAAGTGCGGCGGTGGCCGCGGATTTCGGCCTCGTCACGCACCCCACCCAGCGACTGGCGGATGAATTCGCGGCCCGTCGCCCGGGCCAGCGACTTGCCCAGCGAAGTCTTGCCCACGCCCGGAGGACCAACCAGACACAGGATCGGACCCTTGAGCTTGTTGGTGCGCGCCTGGACACCCAGATACTCGATGATCCGGTCCTTGACCTTGTCGAGCGCATAGTGATCCGCATCCAGTATGGCCTGTGCCTCGTGTATGTCCTTCTTTACCTTTGTTTTCTTGCCCCATGGAAGACCAAGCAGCACATCAAGGTAATTGCGGATGACAGTCGCCTCGGCGCTCATCGGCTGCATCGACTTGAGCTTCTTCAGCTCGGCAGTGGCCTTGGCGCGGGCTTCCTTGGACAGTTTGAGCTTGTCGATCTTGCCCTGCAGCTCGACTAGCTCATTGGCTTCCTCCCCGTCCCCGCCGCCGAGTTCTGACTGGATCGCCTTCATCTGTTCGTTGAGGTAGTATTCGCGCTGGGTTTTCTCCATCTGGCGCTTGACCCGGCCGCGAATGCGCCGCTCCACCTGGAGCACGCCCAGCTCGCCTTCCATGAAACTGTAGACCATCTCAAGCCGCTTCAGAGGATCGATCTCGGTCAACAGCGCCTGCTTGTCGGCCACCTTGGCATTGATATTCCCGGCGACCGTATCGGCCAGCTTCGAGGCATCATCGATGTCCTCAAGCTGATCGCCAGCATCCTGCGACAGCTTCTTGTTAAGCTTGGCATATTCACCGAACTGATCAACCACACTGCGCATCATGCCCGAGACTTCATCGCCTGAGGCGGTTTCGGATTCGAGTTTTTCAACCTGCGCAACCAGCATTTCGACCGAGCCGCTGGTTTCATCGCGCAGAGTTTCCAGCCGCGCGCGCTGCTGGCCTTCAACCAGAACGCGGACAGTCCCATCGGGCAGCTTGAGCAGCTGAAGGACGGTGGCGATCACACCAATATCATACAGATCATCGCGATCAGGATCATCGCAGCCCGGATCAAGCTGGGCGAGCAGAAAGATATCCTTGTTACCGGTCATCGCCGCTTCCAGTGCGGCCACCGATTTCTCGCGGCCAACGAACAGCGGAACAACCATGCCAGGAAATACGACGATGTCGCGCAAGGGCAGGAGGGGAAAGATATTCATCTGCATAGTCCGTTCAATATCGCACCAGATGGCGCTTTCCGAGCTCAGTCAAATGGACTGAACCAAGTGTTGGACGGGGATATGGGGATGGTGAGCAGCACGGGCAAGGGCAACTGTCCGCTGAGCTGTGGATGGCAGCATCAGGTGCGCCTCAGCCCAGGTCGGGCATCTTAAACCCCGGCGGCAGGCCCATCCCCTGCTGGATCCGCGACATTTCAGCAGCTGAAACCTCATCCGCCTTGGTTCGCGCATCGTTGAAAGCGGCGGCGATCAGATCTTCCAGGATAGTCTTTTCGGCAGGAACCATCATGCTGTCATCAATTGCAACGCCGATGATCCGGCCTTTGGCCGAACAGCGGATCCTGACCAGCCCGCCGCCGCCGATCCCTTCCACTTCCATGCCATCAAGCCGGCCTTGCGCTTCGGTCATCTGCTGCTGGATAGTCTCGGCCGCAGCTTGGGCTGCCTTGATCATTTCTTCCATCGACTTCATGCCCGGATGCTCCAGTTCTGATCACCGCGCGCGGCGGTATCTTCTTCAACCAATTCGGCCTGGGGAAAAGCGGCGAAAGCAGCCTCGACCAGTGGCGAGCGGCGCATTTCAGCCAGTTCTGCCGCACGCAAAGCCTCGGCCGTTTCACGCAAGGAGAGCAAACCATCGCCTTCACCCCGTTCGATCAGCCAACGCTCCCCGGTGGCGCGCAGCAGCGCATCGCGCAGCTCCGGCCCCGGATCGCCGGAATAGCCCGGTGCCATGGCATACTGCAGCGTGGTGGGGGCGAGCGTAACCACCCGGATCCAGTCATGCATCACTTGCGCCACGCGAAGCTGGCCCGATTGATCGACCAGCTTGATCAAAGCCGCCCAATCCACTGCGATCGGCGCGTTCGCAGCAGGTGCACTGGCAGCGCTGCCGTGATTGGCGGGCCCAGCTATAGCTCCGCTGGTCGCCAGCTCATTCAACTTCCTCGCCAGCGTGCCTGGATCGGGCAAGTCAGCTGCATGCATCACCCGCAGCAGTGCCATCTGCGCCGCAACCAGCGGATCGGGCGCAACCTTGACCTCGTCGTGGCCTTTGAGCAGCAATTGCCACAGCCGGTGAAGCTGCCCGGCGGAGAGCTGCTGGGCCCATTCTTCAATCGCCGCACGCTCTTCGGCAGAAATTGCATCGGCAGCGACCTTGCTGATCTGCGCCACGGTGATCCGGTGGGTCAGCTCCATCGCCGAGCGGAGCAGCGCAACCGGCTCTACCCCCAACGCGAATTGCGACGATACCAGCGCGAGCAAGCCCGCTGAATCACCACTGAGCAAGGCCGCCATCAGGCGGCGCTGCGCAGTTTTATCCGCCAGGCCAAGCATATCGCGGACTTGCTCTGCGGTAACCCGGTCGTCACCGCCCAGATCGGCATGGGCAATCGCCTGATCGAGGATCGACAGGCCATCGCGCACCGAACCTTCAGCAGCGTTGGCAATCATCGCCAGCGCCTCATCCTCAGCCGCGACATTCTCGGCGCGGCAAATCCCGGCAAAATGCTCGGCCAGCATCGGCGCGCTGATCCGGCGCAGGTCAAACCGCTGGCAGCGCGACAGCACCGTAACCGGGAGCTTGTCTACTTCAGTCGTGGCGAACAGAAACTTTACATGCGGCGGCGGCTCTTCCAGCGTCTTGAGCAGCGCGTTGAAGGCGTTGCGCGACAGCATGTGTACTTCGTCGATGATGTAGATCTTATAGCGCGCCGAAACAGCGGCATAGCGCACCGCCTCGATAATCTCGCGCACATCGTCCACGCCAGTGTGGCTTGCGGCGTCCATCTCGATCACATCCATGTGACGGCCCTCGGCAATCGCCACGCACGGCTCGCAACGCCCGCACGGATCGATCGTTGGCCCGCCCTGCCCGTCAGGCCCGACGCAGTTAAGCGCTTTGGCGATCAGCCGCGCGGTCGAGGTTTTGCCCACCCCGCGCACCCCGGTCATCAGGAAAGCATGGGCCAGCCGCTCACGCCGGATCGCGTTGCCCAGTGTCTGGACCATGGCATCCTGCCCGATCAGCTGGGCAAACGTCTGCGGCCGGTATTTGCGCGCCAGCACACGGTAGGGCTGTGCAGCAGCGGGCGCCGCGCGAGCGCTTGGCGTCGACGCATCAAGCCCCAGCGCATCCTCCGGCATATCCGGATCACGCGCGGTCACTGGCTCGTCGCCAAAAATATCGGAGGAATCGCCCATCGCGCCTTGGTAGGGGTTGGCGCTTCACTTGTCAGGAGGAAATGGGGAGTTGTCAGGAGAAAAGGAGCCGGGCGACCCGCCGCAAATCGTTGTGGCTGCTTCCTTCCGGACCTGACCAAGTTGGCGAACGCAAACGTCCGCCCGACTCCCGCGCGGACATATGGCAACCATGTCGGGTTTCTGCAAGCTTGGCTTCAAGAATAGGGTTACATAGTTGCGAATCGCGTTCCCGGCCGCAATGGGGGGAAGGGGCGGGTTTGCAATTGTTACCGACAGTGCGACCCCGGTAGCTGCAGGCCCGCCTCACTACTCACACGGACCAATCTAGCGCATGATGCGCAAAGCTTAATTGCATCACGCTCTATCGAAAATTATCGGCGTAGGTCTGCAGTTTGAGCCGGCGCGGCGGGGTTGCGTGGACAGTTGTTGCGATGCCGTGCTTGCTCGCATAGGCCTGCGCTTCTGTCTGGGTCGCAAAATTGAGCACGACTTGGACCTGGGTATCACCCGATCCAGCCCAGCCCATCAAGGGATCGGCCTGGCGCGCTTCGGCCGGGGCAAATTCAAGCACCCACTGGTCAGTCAGGGCTTTGCCCGATTGCATGGCGCTTTTCGAGCGCTGATAAATACGTGCAGTCATCAAGTAAGCTTTCAGGCAAACCAGCGCCAAAATCAAGTGCGGCGTGATTTCTCGAAGGCATTGCGGGTTTTTAGGCTGGGATCCTCCGCCCATGGCTCATCGGGCCAGCGGTGCCGAGGGTAGCGCCCTTTCATATCACGCTGCACATCGCGCCAACTGCCCCGCCAGAAGCCGGGCAAGTCGCGGGTCGACTGGATCGGACTTCCAGCTGGCGAAGTCAGTTTGAGCAGCAAGGGTTGTTCAGGCTGGCCAAAGCCGGGATGGGAATCGAGCCCGAACAGCGCCTGCACCCGCACTTCGACACTCGGTCCGGCTTCATCGGCATAGTCAATGGTGTGGTGCGTTCCGGCCGGGCTGCTGAATTGCGGCGGGGCGAGCCGATCAAGCAGCTGGCGTGCCTGATAATCAACCCGGTTATTCAGCGCCTCATGCAGCGCTTGCGAATCAAGCGCATCGAGGCGGCGGGTGAGCAGCGGCTGAAGCCAATCCGCCAGCGAGGCCAGCAACGCTTCGTCACCCAGCGCATCAATGCCGGCAAAGCGGGCGCGAGTTAGCAGATTTCGGCTGGCCGGAGAAAAGGGAACGATGTCGAGCCCGGCCTCGCCCACCCGCTGTGCGATCAATCCCGCAATCGCTGCGGTATCGGGTGCAGGATCGGGGCCGCGCGTCAGGATGATCGCCCCCAACCGCTGTTCCAGCAGCGCTTCGACCCGGCGCTCATCAGCCAGCCAGCGCAATTTGCTGCGGCGTTCGATCCGGTGAGCCAGCCAGCGCAGCACTTCGGCTTCATCCAGCACAATCGCGCCAGTAATCCGCGCGCCCTTGGCCTCGCCCTGAGCATCGCCAACGCTGAGCCATTCTGCGCCGGCCAACGGCGAGGCTGGATCAAGCCGCAGGCCCCGCCCGCCCGCTGTCAGCCATTCATCGCCCGAGGGACTGCGGGCCTGCGCGATATTGTCAGGATAGGCTTCGGCCAGAAGCATGCCGAGCGGGGGCAGCGACGGCCTCTCGCCTCTGCCTGCAAGTTCCTCGGCCCGCTTCGCCCAGCCCGCCGCCAGTTTGCGCGACGCTTCGGACCGCGCAGAGCGATCAGCCATCCAGCGATCAAGCCGCTGCGCCAGGTCCTCGCCGCGTCCGCCCAGACCCCGCTCCTGCAACAACAGCGCCAGCCGGGCCGCGGGCAATGCTGCACCAGCTTGCGCAGCATACAACAGCATATGAGCAAGCGGCGGATCCATCGGCAACGCCGCCATGCTGCGCCCATGCGGCGTGATCTGGCCTGCAGCATCCAGCGCGCCGAGTGATCGCAAAATCTGCCTTGCTGCACCCATTGCCGCAGCTGGTGGAGGATCAATCCAGGCCATTTCTGCCGGATCGGAATTGCCCCACTGGGCCAAAGTCAACGCCAGTGGTGCAAGATCTGCCGTCAGCATTTCCGGCGGATCGAACACAGCGCGGCCCGGATGGGCAGCCTCTTCCCACAAGCGATAGGCCACCCCCGGCCCTTGCCGAGCGGCTCGGCCAGCGCGCTGCGCGGCAGCGGCCTGACTGGCGCGGTGCGTGACCAGCCGGGTAACGCCAGCTGCCTTGTCAAACTCAGTCCGCCGCGACATTCCGGCATCGACCACAACAGATACGCCATCGAGCGTTAGCGAGGTTTCGGCGATAGCAGTCGCCAGAACGATCCGGCGGCGACCATCGGGATCACGCCGGATCGCGGCGCGCTGCGCAGCAGGCTCGCATTGTCCGTGAAGCGGCAGAACCAGTGCCTTGGGAAGCTTCTCCGCCAGTCGTTCCGCTGTCCGCTCGATCTCGCGCACCCCGGGCAGGAAGGCGAGGATATCGCCGGTCTCATCCCGCCAAGCCGTCATGATTGCCGAGGCCACGGCATCATCCAGCCTGAGCTCTGGCCGCGCGCCTAGCCAGCGGATCGCCAGCGGAAAGGCCTTGCCCGCGCTTTCGATTAACGGCGCGCCATTCAACAAAGCGGCAAACCGCGCGCCGTCGATCGTGGCGGACATGACCAGCAATCGCAGATCCGGGCGCAGTACCTGCTGGCTTTCGATGGCCATTGCGAGACCAAGATCGCTATCAAGATGCCGCTCATGCGCTTCATCGAACAGCACCGCGCTAACCCCGGCCAGATCGGGATCGCCCAGGATCGTCGCCACGAAGATCGCCTCGGTCATCACCAAGATGCGGGTCTTGGCCGAACGCTTGGCATCAAGCCGGGTGAGATAACCGACCGTCTGCCCGGGCTGCTCGCCCAGCTGCTCGGCCATTCGCTCTGCGGCAGCGCGCGCTGCAACCCGGCGCGGACTGAGGATGATGACGGTGTCGCTGCACCACTCCTCGCCAATCAACGCCGGGGCGACTGCGGTGGTCTTACCGGCCCCAGGCGGGGCTATGAGGACGGCCGAATTGGCTTCGCGCAGCGCAGCGAGCAGGTCTGGGAGGACGGCATGGATCGGAAGGTCGGGCAGGTCCAACCCCGCCTCAATACCGCCGTGAAACCGCAAACTCTGCTGCTTCGGCCATCACCGCGCGGGCTTCGCCGGCGGGGAAACCGGCAATCGCGTCAATCGCACGGCTCGCGAACAGCCGGGCTCGCTCGCGCGTGGCGCCCACGCAATCGTGGCGCTCAATCAGCGCAACGGCATGGGCAAGGTCCGCGTCCGCGATGCGGTGGCCGGAAATCGCCTCGCGCCAGAACCGGCGTTCGTCATCGCTGCCGCGCGCATAGGCCAGGATCACCGGCAGGGTCATCTTGCCCTCGCGGAAATCGTCGCCCTTGCCCTTGCCCATTTCGGCGCTGGAGGAATCATAATCGATCGCATCGTCGACCAGCTGGAAGGCAATCCCCAGATTGCGGCCATAATCATCCAGCGCCCGCTCATCAGCCTCGCTACGTTCGGCCACCACGGCAGAAATCCGGCAAGCGGCGGCAAACAATGCGGCGGTTTTGGCGGCGATGATCGAAAGATAACGATCTTCGCTGGTTTCGATCTGGCGCTGGGCGGTCAACTGATCAACCTCGCCTTCGGAAATCACCGAAGACGCGCCCGAAAGGATTTTCAGCACCTTGAGGCTGCCGTCCTCAACCATCAGTTCGAATGCCCGGGTGAACAGAAAATCGCCGACCAGCACGGTCGCCGGATTGCCGAACACCATATTGGCGGTCGCCTTGCCGCGGCGCAGGTCAGAACCATCGACCACATCGTCATGCAGTAGCGTTGCAGTGTGGATGAACTCCACTGAAGCGGCGAGTTTATGATGCCGCATCCCCTGATAATCGCACAGCTTGGCACTGGCGAGAGTCAGCATCGGACGCATCCGCTTGCCCCCGCCGGCAATCAAATGCCCGGCCAGCGCCGGGATTAGTGGAATCTGGCTTTGCATCCGCTCAAGAATAACGGAATTGACGCTATTCATTCCCGATGCGGTCAATGCCATCATCGGAGCAAGCGAAGGCGAATCAGCGGGCTCTGGTATCCGCAGACGCAAGGGAATGATATCAGCGCTCATAACCCGCGCCCTTGCGACGGCGTGAAAGCGAAGGCAAGTGCAAAGCGGGCAATGGCATTACGCAAAATGTCATGCTAGCGAACGATCTCATGACCGATAATGTTCCCGATCCGACGCTGGCTGGCTTCCGTTCAAGCATCGATAATATCGATGCCGCGCTGATCCATATCCTGGCCGAGCGCTTTCGGATCACCAAGTCAGTCGGCACTTATAAGGCCGCCAACGCCCTGCCGCCATCCGATCCAGCCCGCGAAGAAGCGCAAATCGCGCGGTTGCGCAAGCTGGCGGTGGAAGCTCAACTTGACCCGGAGTTTTCGGAGAAGTTCCTGCGGTTTATCATCGATGAGGTGATCCATCATCACGAGCAGGCGCAGGGCGGACTCTGATCACCCCCCAACCCGCGGCAACCTCAGTCTAACCAGCAACCCGCCCAAGTCCTCGCTCTCGCCAAGTTCGACCGAGCCGCCATAGATTTCGGCCACATCGCGCACGATCGCCAGCCCGAGACCAGTCCCTGGCTTGCCGGTATCGAGCCGCGCACCGCGATCGAAGATGCGGGTGCGTTCTTCTTCGGGGATGCCAAGGCCGTCATCCTCAACCCAGATCTCGCACCAAGCGGGCTCTGCGGTAGCGTCGATGGTTACGAACACGCTGCCCCCGCCATATTTTGCCGCGTTTTCGATCCGATTGCCGAGGATTTCATCCAGATCCTGCCGCTCGATCGCCACCAAGGTATCGCGCTTGCCATCAAGGTCAAACCGGGTCCCTTCGTAAAGCCGGGTCACGGCGCGCAGCACCGCCTCCACGCTTTCGCCGATACTGGCGCGCGAAAGACCGACTGCGCGGCGGCCGACCGCGCGGGCGCGGGCGAGGTGGTGATCGACCTGGCGGCGCATTACCGCCGCTTCACGGATTACTGTATCGGCAAGGTCTGGCGCTTTGGCAGTGGCGGCATTCATCACCACCGTCAGCGGCGTTTTGAGGGCATGGGCAAGGTTCCCCGCGTGGGTGCGCGCTTCTTCGGCCTGCTGTTCAGAATGGGCGAGCAGTGCGTTCAATTCCACCACCAGCGGCTGCACTTCCAACGGGAGCGGTTCAGTCACGCGGCCCCCGCCGGTAGTCCGCATTCGCTGGATCGCCAACCGTACCCGGCGCAGCGGGCCAAGGCCATACCAGGTTTGCAGCACCGCCATCAGAAACAGACCGAGGCCAAGGACCACAAAGCTGCGGATCAGAATCGTGCGGATCCGGGTGATCTGATCATCCAGATTATTACGGCTGGCCGCCACAGTGAACCACCATTTCGTGTCACTACCGGGCAGGATGATCGATCGCTCCATCACCCGCAGCGGTTCGCTAGGGAACTGGAGACTGTCGTAGGCATGCGGGACTTTGTCGAAATGGTTCGCCTGCACCTGGAGCGTGCGATCCCATAGCGAGCGTGAAAGAAACTCGTCATGCCCCTCGCCGCCAACTTGCCAATAGAGGCCGCTGTTCGGTTCGAGGAAACGTTGATCACCCAGCGGCCGGTTGAAAAACACCTCACCATCGGGGCCAATCTCGGCTGAGCCGACCATTGCGGTCAGCATATAACCCATCTGGTCATCAAAATTCCGCGTAACCAGCCCGGCTAGCGTGCGATCTAGCGCCAGACCCCCACCGAACAGCAGCACGACGATCCATCCCGCCGCAATCACCATCATCCGGCGCGAGAGCGAGCCGGTGTGCGGTTGGGGTTGCGGAATCTCCGCCGTCAAACGCCCCTCTTGCGGAGGTGAGGGGAGTGAAAGTGATGGATCCATTTCCCGGCATGATTCCTGAACTGTCCCTCAGCCCCGGCCAGGTCCGGCCGGATCATCGAGGCTGTATCCGAGGCCACGGATAGTGGTGATTACATCGGCACCAAGCTTTTTGCGGATGCGGGTGACAAAAACTTCGATCGTGTTCGAATCGCGGTCAAAATCCTGATCGTAGATATGCTCGATCAGTTCGGTGCGACTGACCACCTTGCCCTTGTGGTGGATCAGATAGGATAACAGCTTGTATTCCTGGGCGGTCAGCTTGACCGGTTCGCCATCAAGCGTAACGCGGCCTGAGCGGGTATCGAGCCGGACATCGCCCGCGATCAGTTCAGACGAGCTGTTGCCTGAAGCCCGGCGGATCAGCGCGCGCAGGCGGGCGATCAGTTCCTCGGTCTGAAACGGTTTGGCCAGATAATCGTCGGCACCGGCATCGAGGCCCGCCACTTTGTCTGACCAGCTATCGCGCGCAGTCAGCACCAGCACGGGAAAAGTTCGCCCTTCTTTGCGCCACATGCCCAGCACTGTCAGGCCATCAATCTCAGGTAGACCAAGATCGAGGATCACCGCGTCATAATTCTCGGTCGAACCCAGAAAATGGCCGTCCTCGCCATCGGTTGAAAGGTCGACAGCATAGCCGGTCTGTTCAAGCGTCGACTTAAGCTGTTTGCCAAGGGTTGGTTCGTCCTCGACGATCAGGATGCGCATCGCCTAAAATCCCCCGTAAATAGCGAAGTATGAAGCGTGAAAAGTCATGCGGCCAAAGCCCATGGGCGTCAAGCCAGCTGGTTCAACGCGATTGGCGAATGATCTCGCCCGAGCGGGCATCGACATCGATGAAGATCACGCGCCCATCGCGGATGAACTTCAGCCGGTAGGCCAGCGCCGCCGGATCATATTCAGGGCCAAGATATTGCATACCCGCCATTGCCGGCAGCACCTTGCGCTCAATCTCACGCAGCGATCGGACATTACCAGCTCGCATTTCCTTGCGGACCTGACCCTGTTCATTGCCCTGCCTTGCCAGCGCCGGCACGGGGGCCAGACCCGGGGCCAGGATCATTGCGATCAGAAAAAGGGCAGTTGGCTTGTGCATGATGGGGCTTTGCCTAAGCCGCACGGATTGAACAAGAAATGAATGCAAGCGGCTGCTGGCGTTCAGCGAGTCATCTCATATTTGAGCGTAAGTGTCGCCGAGGTGCCGACCTGCCCCGGCTCGATCGGCGTGATCTTTTCAGAGCTGGCAGCCGTCACGATGATCGCACTTGGCCTACCGACGTCCATAAAACCTCCCGAGTTCGCGTAGGCTTCCGAGATTTCGAGCAAGCGTACATTGGTATAGCCAGCAAGGCCCGCAAGTTCACGCGAGCGCGACTGCGCATCGGCATAGGCCGCGCGCCGGGCTGCGGACTTGGCTTCCTTGTCCTTCTCCAACGAGAAATTGGGCCCGAAGAAATTATTGGCCCCGGCTGCGACGAGCGCATCAAGAACAGGTCCGATACGATCGAGCTTGCGGATTTTCACCGTGACTTGGTTATTTGTGTCATGCCCAAGGAAACGCGGCGGCGTACCATCGTTCGAATAGTTGAATTGCGGGTTGAGGCTGAAATTCGCGGTCTGTATATCCTCCGTAGCGATGCCGAGCTGACGGAGCCGGGCGATGATCGCCTGCATCGCTACCGCATTCAGTCGGGCCGATTCACTCGCCGTATTGGCGCGGGTCGTGACACCGGCGCCGACGGTGGCAATGTCGGGCTTGGAATTGACGGTCTGGCTGACCGTCAGCTCAACGACCGGGCCTTGGACCGGGATCTGGATTTCGGCGGCGGCAACAGGTGTGGCGATCAGGGCAGCCATGGCAAACAAGGGACGGGGTAGCGAAGTCATCGGGGGGGTACTCCTTGGACAATTACCGCAAAAGGTGACGCAGCAGGTATTACGTCCAGGTGAATGGAATGTTCCCGTCAGACGGCGCGGAGTTGCTTGATATAACGCGCGCGGATTTCGCGGGTGACCAAGCCAGGCTGGCCAGTGCCGATGGCCCTGCCGTCAACTTCCACCACCGGCAGCACCAACGACCCAGCGGCCGAAACGAAAGCCTCCTGAGCAGCGAACAACTCTGCGGGGGTAAACGGCCGTTCCTCGGACGCCAGTCCCAGCTCGCGGGCAATTTCCAGCACGCTAATCCGGGTTACACCGGGCAGAACGCCGTGATCGACCGGATGCGAAACCAGCGCGCCTTTTGCGTCGATGATATGGGCGTTGGAACTGCTCGCCTCGGTCACGACTTTGCCATTTGGCCCCTCTTCGATCATCCAGACGTCATCGACCCCGGCCTCGCGCGCCTGTTCCTTCACCAGCACCGCGTAAAGCAGCTGCACCGTCTTGGCCGAACGCATTTGCCAGCGCAGATCGGGACGGAGGATGACCTTGAGGCCGGTTTCGGCCTTGGGGTTGCCCACCAGCGCAGCTGCTTGCGTGAAGGCAAAGCGGGTGGGCGCGGCGGGCGGGATCGGGGAAAGAAAATCGCGATCCGCCGGAGCGCCAGCGGTGATCTGGAGATAGATCCGGCCCTCGACCAGCCCGTTTCGCGCGATAAGCTCAGCCAGCACCGCCGGCAAATCGGTATCGTCGCTAATCCGCGCTGCCGATTTGGACCGTTCCAGCCGGGCGGCATGATGCGGCCAGTTGCAGAAACGGCCATCCAGCACCGGGGATACT
Organism: Novosphingobium sp.; assembly: GCA_031367905.1. Taxonomy (GTDB): domain Bacteria; phylum Pseudomonadota; class Alphaproteobacteria; order Sphingomonadales; family Sphingomonadaceae; genus Novosphingobium. The sequence goes on along the minus strand of JANLQQ010000156.1, from coordinate 1,198 downwards.
TCATAGACCCCCTGCCCGAACAACAGCCCGCGATCAAAGATCGAAACATGGGCCGCGTTTTCGGGGAGCCACTCACCATTGAGCCATACTGTGCGCATAAGCCTTACTTCCCGCCCTACCCCACCTTGTCAATGCGGCGCCCGCCGCCTAGGCGCGGCGACCATGGCGCTCGCACCAATCATCAGCTGGGAACAGCTTAGCCTGATTCAGGGCTCGGGCTGGCTTTTTAAGGGCCTGGACCTCAACATCGGCCCGCGTGACCGGCTCGCGCTGATCGGCCGCAATGGCGTGGGCAAGACCACGCTGCTACGGCTGATTGCGGATCAGATCGAAGCGGACAAGGGCAAGCGTTCGATCCAGCCAGGCACCAAGGTCGTCATGCTGGAGCAAGACCCGTTCTTCACCGGCTATGCCACGCTGATGGACTTTGCCCTGCACGAACCCGATGCCCCGCCCCGCCATGAGGTTGAGGCGATTGCTGGACAGCTGGGGATTGATCTTGCCCGCCCGGCGGACAGCGCCAGCGGCGGGGAGCGGCGCCGCGCCGCGCTGGCCCGGGCGCTTGCTTCAGAGCCCGACCTGCTGCTGCTGGACGAGCCGACCAACCACCTTGATCTCGCCGCGATAGACTGGCTGGAAAGCTGGCTGGCCCGCTACAAAGGCGCGTTCGTGGCGATCAGCCATGACCGGACTTTCCTCGAACGGCTGACCAAGGCGACGCTATGGCTCGATCGCGGATCGCTGCGCCGCAAGGACATCGGCTTTGGCGGCTACGAGCTGTGGATGGAGGCGATCTATGCCGAAGAGGCCCGCGCCGCCGACAAGCTTGACGCCAAGCTGAAGCTTGAGGCGCATTGGCTGGAACGCGGCGTCACCGCGCGGCGCAAGCGCAACCAGGGACGGCTCGAAAAACTGTGGGAAATGCGCGCCCAGCGGGCGGCGATGCTGACGCCTGGCGGCACCGCGAAGCTCAAATTGGCGACCGATGATGTGAAGACCAAAGCGGTGATCGTCGCCGACAAGGTCACCAAGAGGTTTGGTGACCGCACGATTATCCGTGATTTCACGCTGCGGATCACCCGCGGCGACCGGATCGGCGTGGTCGGGGCCAATGGCTCGGGCAAGACCACTTTGCTGAAGCTGCTGACCGGCGATTTGGCTCCAGACGAAGGCCAGATAACCCTCGCAAAGACCCTCA